>NZ_JBFAQR010000019.1:0-119487 GCF_040678815.1 Kitasatospora sp. NPDC049285
GCCCCGGTGCGGGCCGGCGCCGGCGTCCCGGTGGGTGCCACCGCCGGCCGGCCGCACGGGCCGGCCTCGTCGAAGGAACCGAAGCCCGGCGCGGGCGAGGGGTTGCCGCACTCGTCGACGTAGTCGTCGTTGCGGGTCGAGCCGACGGTGCGGTGGTGGTAGTGGCGCACCACCGTGTGGCTGCTCCCGGAGGAGTGCGAGCCGCTGCTTCCGGAGCTGCCGGAGCTGCCGGAGCTGTGCGACCCGCTGCTGCCCGATCCGCTGGAGCCCTTCGAACTGCGGCTGCCGCTCTTGCTCTTGGCGAGCAGTTGCATCGACAGCCCGGAGCCCGGGTCCGCGCCGAGGTCCGCCCGGGAGTCCGCGCCGGTCGCCTGCGCGCAGCCGCCCGCACCGTCGTCGGACGACGAGCAGCCGGCGGTGGCGAGCAGCACGGCGCACACCGCCGCCGCGGCGAACACGGCGCGTCCGAGCATCAGTTGTCCCCCCTGCCGGCCGGGCCGCCGGTCACCGTACGGTGCCGGGCGCGAGGTGCCGCCGGACGAAGTCGATCTCCAAGCGGAGCTGCTTGATCCGCTCGTCGACGACCAGCGAACCGTGCCCGGCATCGTAGCGGTAGACCTCGTGGACCTTGCCGAGTTCCTCCAGCCGCCGGACGTAGTTGTCGATCTGCCGGATCGGGCAGCGCGGGTCGTTGAGGCCGGCGCTGATGTACACGGGCGCCTTGACCTGCTCGACGTAGCTCAGCGGGGAGGAGGCGTGCCAGCGCTCGGGGACGTCCTCGGGGGTGCCGCCGAACAGGGTGCGGTCCAGCGACTTCAGCGCCTCCATCTCGTCGTCGTAGGCGGTCAGGTAGTCGGCGACCGGGACGGCGGCCAGGCCGAGGGTCCAGTGGTCGGGCTGGGTGCCGAGGCCGAGCAGGGTGAGGTAGCCGCCCCAGGAGCCGCCGGAGAGCACCAGCCGGTCGGGGTCGGCGAGTCCGCTGTCGACCGCCCAGGCGCGGACCGCGCCGATGTCCTCCAGCTCGATCAGGCCGACCCGTTCGCTGAGCGCGTCGGTCCAGGCCTGCCCGTAGCCGGTGGAGCCGCGGTAGTTGACCCGGACCACCGCGAAGCCGTGGTCCAGCCAGGCGGCCGGCCCGGCGGCGAAGGAGTCGCTGTCGTGGTGGGTCGGGCCGCCGTGCACCTCGAAGACGGTCGGGTACGGGCCCGGGCCGGTCGGCCGCTGGACCAGCGCGTGCACCCGGCCGCCGGGGCCGTCCACCCAGACGTCCTCCACCGGCACCGAGCCGGGCGGCACCGGGCCGGCCGCGCGCAGCACCACCGCGCCGGAGGTGGAGCGGACCGCGGACGGCTCGGCGGCGGAGGACCAGAGGAACTCCACGGTGCCGTCGGGACGGGCGGTGGCGCCCGAGACGGTGCCGCGCGGGGTGTCCAGGCGGACCAGCTCGCCGGAGGCCAGCTCGTAGGAGAACAGCTCGCTGCGGGCCTCGTACTCGTGCTCGATCAGCAGGGCGCGGGCGTCCGGCCGCCACTGCGCGGACAGGTCGCCGGGGAACTCCCGGCCCGACTCGTCGCGCAGCCGCAGCTCGGTCTCGGTGCCGGCGGCGACGTCCCACAGCATCGGCTCCCAGCGGCCGCTGCGCTGGTGCGCGACCAGCAGCCGGGTGTCGCCGGGCGCGGGCGCGAAGCCCAGGCAGGCCACGCCGCGCGGCTCGTCCCGGCCGGTGACCTCGTCCAGCTCGGCGACGGTGGCCCCGTCGGCGGTGCGCAGCACCCGGATCGCGGAGTGCATCGCGTCGCCGTGCTCGGTGTGGTCGACGGCCAGCAGGGTGCCGTCGTGCGACAGGTCGCCGACGCCGCCGTACTCGGCGTGGTGGTAGACCACCTCGGGCTCGGCCGCACCGGGGCGGTGCAGGTAGAGGGTGGTGCCCTCGTCGTCGGTGGAGGTGCCGACCACCACGGTGCCGTCCCGGCCGAGGGCCAGGCCCGCCGAGTACGCGGCGGGCACCCCGGGGGCGGCCTCCTGGTCGGGGCCGCCGGTGAAGGGCTGGCGGCGCCACACGCCGAACTCGTCACCGTCGGTGTCGTCGAACCACCAGATCCACTCGCCGTCCGGGCTCAGCTCGGCGTCGGTCGTGCCGTTGGGGCGGTCGGTCACCCGCCGGTGCTCGTCGGTCGCGCGGTCCCACGCGTACACCTCGTAGGTGCCGGTGGCGTTGGACACGTACAGCGCCCGGTCGGGTGCCTCGTCCGCCCAGTCCGGCAGCGAGACCCGCGCTGCCCGAAACCGCTGCTCCCACGCCGGAACGCCGTTCGTCTGCTCGTTCATGCACTCATCCAACCCGATGCGCGGGGGTGATCGGAACGGCGGTGACGGCGCTGAAACCGGAGCGCGGAGGACGGTGCGAGCACGGAGCAGATGCGGTGCGGCTCCTGACGAACTATCAACGAAAGCGGTACAAATACGGACATAACGACGCGAGGAGTCTCACCGTGGCCGCCCCCACCCCCCTGCTCGACCGGCTCGACGCCCCCGCCCTCGCCCAGGAGCTGGGCCTGGTCGAGGAGATCGAGCGGTACCTGGCCGGCCTCCCCGCGCCCGCCCGCCTCCCCCTGCTGCCGCTCGCCGAGCCGGGCGTCCACGGCGGCCGGTACGGCAGCGTCCGGCAGCCGTGGAACTTCGGCTTCCCGCTGCCCCGCCGCACCCTGCTCGACCACCTGGCCCGCCGCGCCGCCCGTCCGGTCGAGGTCACGGTCGCCGGGCACCTGCGACTGACCTCCCGCTACCTCGCCGAGGCCGGCTGGGTGCAGGGGGCGATGTGGGACGCCGCCGGCCGGGTCTGCCTGCTCGGCGCCCAGACCGCCGTGCTCGCCCACGGCTACGGCACCGCCCGCACCGTCCGCCGCGCGCGGGTCCAGGTCATGGAGATCCTGCACGCCACCGGCCGCCCGGTCCCGTCGCCGGACGTCTACAACGACCGCCCCGGCACCCGCCAGTCCGACGTCCACGCACTGCTGGAGACCGCCCGGGCGCGCGCCGAGTCGCTCGGCATCTGAGACCCGCTTCCAGTCCGTCCCAGATCCGGGATACCCTCCCGGTTGTGAGACACGACGACGAACCCGGCGAGGAGGACCGGCGCCTGGCCGCCCGCCTCGCCGAACTGCGGGCCGAACGCGGCTGGTCGCTCGACGAACTCGCCCAGCGCAGCGGCGTCAGCCGCTCCACCCTGTCCCGGCTGGAGCGGGCCGAGATCAGCCCGACCGCCGCCCAGCTCGGCCGACTCTGTGCCGCGTACGGCCGCACCATGTCCCGGCTGCTCGCCGAGGTCGAGGCCGAGCCGCCGCAACTGCTGCGCGCCGCCGAGCAGCCGGTGTGGCACGACCCGGCCACCGGCTTCGTCCGCCGCTCGCTCTCCCCGCCGCACTCCGGCCTGCGCGCCGAACTGGTCGAGGGCACCCTCCCGCCCGGCGCCGACATCGCCTACGACGCGCCGCCCGTTCCCGGCCTGGAACAGCACCTGTGGCTGATGTCCGGCGCACTCGACCTCACCCTGGACGGCGCCGTGCACCGCCTCACCCCCGGCGACTGCCTGCGCTTCCGGCTCTGGGGCGCCTCCCGCTTCCACAGCCCCGGCCCGGAACCGGCCCGCTACGTGCTCGCCGTCGTCCTGCCCTGAGCTGCCCTGACCCGACCGCCCCCGCCCCCGCCCCGTGACTGAGGAGCCCCGCGTGCCCGCCGTCGAGATCGTGCCACTCACCGCCACCGGCCTGGACGCCCACCGCGACGGGCTCGCCGAACTGCTGCTGGACGCGATAGCCGACGGCGCCTCGGTCGGCTTCCTCGCCGCCACCAGCCCCGCGCAGGCCGCCGCCTGGTGGGCGGAGCAGCGTCCGGCCGTGGCGGACGGCAGCCGGTTGCTGTGGATCGCCCGCGACGGAGCGGGGCGGGCGCTCGGCACGGTCGCCCTGGTCCGGGAGACCAAGCCGAACGGCCGGCACCGCGCCGAGCTGGTCAAACTGCTGGTGCACCGGGACGCCCGCGGCGCGGGCCTCGGCCGCCGCCTGCTGGCCACCGCCGAACAGGCCGCCCGCGACAGCGCCGCCACCCTCCTGCTGCTGGACACCCAGACCGGCAGCCCCGCCGAACACCTCTACCGCACCGCCGGCTGGACCCCGTACGGCATCGTCCCCGGCCACGCCGCCACCCCCGACGGGGAGCGCGCCGCGACCACCTTCTTCTACAAGGAGCTCGACGGCGCGTAGGCGGCCGACGGTGCGTCAGGTGGCGGCTTTGCGGTGCGGTGCGGTGCGCCAGGCGGCGGCTAGGCGGTCGGGTGGACGAACTCCGGCTGGTCCAGCAGGCGCAGCCAGCTGCCGTCCGGCTGCCGGCGGACCACCTGGGCGCGGGCGCCGGCGCCGTCGCGCGGCGGGGTGGAGGTCAGCGCGACGCCGTCGGCGGCCAGGGTGGGCAGCGGCGGCTCCGGGGTGAACTGCGGGCGGGTGGCCAGCACCTGCTCCCAGAGCGCCTGGATCGCGGCCCGACCCACCGTCAGCTGCCCCGGTGGGAAGGCCATCACGGCGTTCTCCTCGTAGAGCGCGGCCACCCCGGCGGCGTCCCCGGCGTTCGAGCGCTCCACGAACAGCCGGGTGAGGTCCTCGGGGTGCATCGCCTTCGGGTACTCGGTCATCACTGCCTCCTGTGGCGTTCCGTCTCGATGCCGCCAGCCTCCCGCCGGCCTGATCAGAAGTCCAACAGCTGATTCTGCTCAGTACTAGAATCTGTAGTCATGGAGCTGAGGCAGCTGGAGTACTTCGTCGCGGTCGCCGAGGAACGCAACTTCACCCGCGCCGCCGAGCGGGTGCACATCAGCCAGTCCGGGGTCAGCGCCCAGATCCGCCAGTTGGAGCGCGAGCTCGGAGCGGAGCTGTTCGACCGTTCCGCCCGCACCGTCACCCTGACAGTGGCCGGCAAGGCCGCGCTGGAGCACGCCCGTGCGGCGCTGGCGGCCTCCCGCGCGGTCGGACAGGCGGTCGGCGAGGTCACCGACCTGATCCGCGGCCGCCTGACCGTCGGGATGGTGCTCGGCTGCACCGTCACCCCGTTCTTCGACGCGCTGGCGGCCTTCCACCGCGCCCACCCGGGCGTCGAACTCGCCCTGCAGGAAGCCGACTCCGAGCAGCTCACCGAGGCCGTCCGGACCGGCGCCCTGGACCTGGCCCTGATCGGCTGCGCCGGCACCACCCCCGACGGGCTGGACGCCCACACCGTGATCAGCGAACGGCTGGTCGCCGCCGTCCCGCCCGGCCACCCGCTCGCCGCCGCGGGCCGCGCCGACCTCGCCGAGCTGCTCGCCCACCCGCTGATCTGCATGCCCGTCGGCACCGGCCTGCGCGGCGTCCTCGACCAGGCCTGCGCCGCCCGGGGCCTGACCCCGCGGATCGCCCTGCAGGCCGGCGCCGCCGAGGCCATCGCCGACCTCGCCGCCCGCGGCCTCGGCGTCGCCCTGCTCAGCCGCTCGATGGCCGCCGCCTTCCCGCAGCTGACGCCCGTCCCGCTGACCGACGTCACCACTCCCGCCCTGCTCACCCTGGTCAACCGCCCGTCCCCGCCCCCCGCCCTGCGCGCCCTGCTCACCGCCCTGCGCCACGCCTTCGCCCGTCCGCCCGCCGCCTGACGCAACGTCGACCCGCGCCTACGCCCGTTCACCCACCGCCTGACGCACCGTCGAGCCGCGTCATCGCCCGTTTGTCGCTTGTCGCCTGACGCGCCGTCGACCGCCCCGAAATCCCCTCGCCCCGCGCCCGCCGCCCGGGCACCATGAACGGCGATGACCCCTGACCACACCGCCGCCCACGCCAGCCTGACCGGACTCGCCACCGCCGACGCCCTCGGCGCCCAGCACTTCGTCCCCGCTCACCTCCCCGCCCTGCGCGAGCGTCGCCTCCCGCCCGCGCCGTGGCCCTGGACCGACGACACCGAGATGGCCTGCGCGCTGCTCGCCGCCCTCCCCGCCGACCGGGCCGACCTCGACCAGGACGCGCTGGCCCGCTCGTTCGCCGAGCGCCACGACTTCGACCGCGGCTACGGCCCGGCGATGAACCGGCTGCTGCGGCAGGTCCGGGAGGGCGGCGACTGGCGCACACTCGCCGCCGGCCTCTTCGACGGCCAGGGCTCGTGGGGCAACGGCGCCGCGATGCGGGTCGCCCCGCTCGGCGCGTACTACGCAGCCGACCCCGCCCTCGCCGCCCACCAGGCGGCCCGATCCGCCGAGGTCACCCACACCCACCCGCTCGCCGTCGCCGGCGCGGTGGCCGTCGCGGTCGCCGCCGCCCTGGCGACCGTCCCGGGGCTGACCGGCCGCGAACTGCTCGCCGGCACCGTCGAGCTGACCCCGCCGGGCCGACTGCGCGAGACCCTCCGCGAGGCCCGGATGCTGCTCGACCAGCCGTACCCCGGACTCGCCGCCCACCGCCTCGGCAACGGCCGCCAGGTCAGCGCCCTGGACACCGTCCCCTGGGCCCTGTGGTGCGCCGCCCGCCACCTCGACGACTACCCCGCCGCCCTGTGGACCTGCGCGGCGGCCGGCGGCGACGTCGACACCACCTGCGCGATCACCGGCGGCGTGGTCGCCGCCCGCACCGGCCCGGCCGGCATCCCCACCCCCTGGCGCACCGCCACCGAGCCCCTCCCCATCTGGCTCCCCACCCGTCCGGAGCCTTGCTGAGTGTCCGTCAGTCGGATGCGTTGGGCCGTTCCGGTGAGAGTGCGGCGCGAGGTGACGGGTTATCGGATGCGCCGTGCACGCCCCGGCCGGAGTGTGGAGGGGCGGCCCCGGTGGGCGGGGCGCGGAGGAGGCGGTGCATGAGCGCGGCAGACGTACCGAGCCCGAGCGGAGCGGCGGCTTCGACGAGGACGAGGGTGAAGGCGGTGTCGACGCCCAGGATGACCTGGGTGACGCTGGCGCTGATGACGACCAGTTCGGTGGCCAGCCTGCGGGCCGCCCCGACCATGGCGGTGTACGGCCTGGCCTGTGTGTTCCTGTACATCGTCCCGGCCATCGTGTTCCTGCTGCCGACCGCGCTGGTCTCCGCGGAACTGGCGTCCGGCTGGAACGGCGGCGTCTACAACTGGGTCGCCCAGGGGCTGTCCAAGCCGCTCGGCTTCCTGGCCGTGTGGTGCCAGTTCGCGATGACGATCTTCTACTACCCGAGCCTGCTGGCGTACGTGGCCAGCACCATCGCCTACGTGATCAACCCCGCGCTGGCCAGCAACGGCCTCTACACCGCCATCGTGATCATGGTGCTGTACTGGACCGGCGTGTGGGTCTCCGCCCGCGGCACCGGCGCGGTCGCGGGCCTGGCCTCCTGGGGCCTGGTCATCGGGACGCTGATCCCCGGCGCCCTGCTGGTGGTGCTCGGCATGGTCTTCCTCGGCCAGGGCAACCCCTCGGCCGCCCCGATGACCGCCTCCCACCTGCTGCCCGCCTGGACCGGCCTGGCCAGCCTGGTGCTGATCGTCAACAACTTCCTCAGCTACTCCGGCATGGAGATGAACGCGGTGCACGTCTCCTCGCTGAAGAACCCGGCCAAGGAGTTCCCGCGCTCGATGTTCCTGGCGGTCGGCCTGGTGCTGCTGATCTTCATCCTGCCGGCGCTGGCGATCAGCTGGGTGGTCCCGGCCGACCAGCTCTCCCTGACCGCGGGCGTGATGCAGGCCTTCGACGCGTTCTTCCAGTACTTCCACATCGGCTGGCTCACCCCGCTGATCGCGGTCGGCCTGGTCGCCGCCTCGCTCGGCGGCATGCTGACCTGGCTGGCCGGCCCGTCCAAGGGCCTGCTGCTGATCTCCCGTCAGGAGGGCTACCTGCCGCCCTCGCTGCAGAAGCTCAACAGCCACGGCGTCCAGCAGAACATCCTGGTCGCCCAGGGCGTGGTCACCACCGTCATCGCGCTGATGTACGCGCTGATCCCGAACGTCTCCAGCGTCTACTGGATCTTCTCGGTGATCACGACGCAGGTGTACCTGATCGTCTACCTGCTGATGTTCCTGGCCGCGATGCGGCTGCGGAGGCTCCAGCCCGACCACCCGCGCGGGTACCGCGCCCCCCTGCTCGGGGTGCTGTGCGTGGTCGGCCTGCTCGCCTCCGCGGCGGCGATGGTGATCGGCTTCGTCCCGTCCTCGCAGTTCGGCGGCGGCAGCGTGTGGGCCTACGTCGGCATCGTCGGCGGCGGCCTGCTGCTGCTCGGCGTGGTGATCCCGTTCGGCTTCCTGAAGGCCAGCAAGCCCTCGTGGCGCGACCCCGCGTACGCCGCGGAGCAGCAGGAGGAGACGGCATGACCGGCACCCGGATGGCCTCCGAGCACAGGTGGATCTACCTCGGCGCGATCGTGCTGCTGGTCGCCATGGTGGTGATCGGCCTGATCACCTACACCCAGCAGAAGGCCACCAACGAGGCGTACAAGAAGGCCGGGCAGTTCAGCGACAAGCTGGTCGCCGCCGGCTACCCCGCGCCCGACCAGAAGCAGATCGCCAACACCCTCGGCACCAACGGCGGCGCGGTCTGCGAGGACCCCGCCAGCGCGCTGAAGACCGGCCTGCAGCGGGTACAGCTGTCCAACGGGGCGGGCGGGCCCGGGCAGCGCCCGATCATCGCCAGCGCCCGCGCGATCGAGGCGGAGGCCCTGCTGCTCAGCGTCTACTGCCCCGACCAGCTGCAGAAGTACCAGGACAAGATCGACGATTTCAAGACCGACGACACGGTCAAGAACTGACGGCCAGTCGAGGAGCGCCGATGACCACCGACACCGAACTCGCCGCCCGGATCGCGTCCCTGATGCCCCGGGCCAAGGCCGACCTGACCGAACTGGTCGCCATCCCCTCGGTCGCCGACCCGCGCCAGTACCCGCCGGAGAAGTGCCGGGAGGCCGCCGAGTGGGTGGCCGCCGCCTTCACCGACGCCGGACTGCGCGACGTCCGGCTCGCCGAGACCCCCGACGGCAGCCACGCCGTCCTCGGCCACCGCCCGCCGCCGCCGGGCGCGCCCACCGTCCTGCTGTACTGCCACTACGACGTGCAGCCGCCGCTCGACGACGCCGCCTGGACCACCCCGCCGTTCCAGCTCACCGAGCGCGACGGCCGCTGGTACGGGCGCGGCACCGCCGACTGCAAGGGCAACATCGTCATGCACCTCACCGCGCTGCGGGCGCTCGGCGACGACCTCCCGGTCGGCGTCAAGCTGGTCGCCGAGGGCTCCGAGGAGCAGGGCACCGGCGGCCTGGAGGCGTACGTCCCGCAGCACGCCGAGGACCTGCACGCCGACGCCCTGCTGATCTGCGACACCGGCAACGCCGCGGTCGGCGTCCCCACCGCCACCACCTCGCTGCGCGGCCTCGCCAACGTGGTGGTCACCGTCGCCACGCTTGCCTCCGACATGCACTCCGGCATGTTCGGCGGCCCCGCCCCCGACGCCCTCGCCGCACTCATCCGGATCCTCGACTCGCTGCGCGACGAGGACGGCGGCACCCGGATCGACGGCCTCGCCGCGGACGGCGTCTGGCAGGGCGTCGGCTACGACGAACCGCAGTTCCGCTCCGACGCGGGCGTCCTCGACGGGGTCTCGCTCACCGGCTCCGGCAGCATCGCCGACCGCCTCTGGGCCCGCCCCGCCGTCACCGTGCTCGGCATCGACTGCGCCCCCGTGGTCGGCTCCGCCGCCGCCATCCCCGGCACCGCCCGGGCCCGGGTCAGCCTCCGGGTGCCGCCCGGCACCGACCCAGGCGCCGCCCAGGCCGCCCTCACCGCCCACCTGGAGAAGGCCGCCCCCTGGGGAGCCAGGGTCACCGTCGAACCCGAGTCCAAGGGCGCGCCGTTCCGGGCCGCCACCGACGGACGCGCCTACGCCGCCCTCGACCGGGCCGCCCAGGACGTCTACGGCAAACCGCTGTCCTTCCTCGGCCAGGGCGGCTCCATCCCGCTGTGCAACGTCCTCGCCGGGGCCTACCCCGAGGCCGAGATCATCCTGATGGGCGTGGAGGAGCCGCGCTGCCTCATCCACGCGCCCAACGAGAGCGTCGACCCGACCGAGATCCAGCACATGGCCGAGGTCGAAGCACGCTTCCTGCTCCACTACGCCGCCGCCGCGGGCCGCTGACCGTCCCTCCGGGAGACCACCGCATGCCTTCGCCCTCCTCCGCCCCCTCCTCCTCCGCTGCCCCCGCCGAGCCCACGCCCGCACCGTTCACCGCCGCCGACTACACCGCCCGGATGGCCCGCGCCACCCGCGCCGCCGCCGAGGCGGGCCTCTCCGGACTGGTCGTCACCCCCGGCCCCGACCTGGTCTACCTGACGGGCTACCAGCCCACCGCGATCACCGAACGGCTCACCGCGCTCGTCCTCGCCGCCGACACCGAACCGCTGCTCCTGGTACCGAAACTGGAACGCCCCGACGCCGAGCAGGCACCCGGGGCGTCCGTCGTCCGGATCACCGACTGGACCGACGGCGCCGACCCCTACCAGGCCCTCGCCCCCGCCCTCAGCGTCCCCGGCCGCTACGGCATCTCCGACAACGCCTGGGCGATGCACCTGCTCGGCCTGCAGGCCGCCCTCCCCGGCAGCAGCTACGCCTCGCTCACCGCCTGCCTGCCCATGCTGCGCGCCGTCAAGGACGCCGACGAACTCGCCCGCCTCACCGCCGCCGGACTCGCCGCCGACCTCGCCTACGGCGAGATCCTCGCCGTGCCGTTCGCCGGCCGCACCGAGAACCAGGTCGCCGCCGACCTCGCCGCGCTCCTGCTCAAGCACGGGCACAGCCAGGTCGACTTCACCGTCGTCGGCTCCGGCCCCAACGGCGCCAACCCCCACCACGAGGCCGGCGACCGGGTCATCCAGCCCGGCGACACCGTCGTCCTCGACTTCGGCGGCCTCAAGCACGGCTACGGCTCCGACACCACCCGTACCGTCTACGTCGGCACCGAGCCGCCCGCGGAGGTCCTCGCCGTCCACGACCTCGTCCGCCGCGCCCAGCAGGCCGCCTTCGACGCCGTCGCCCCCGGCCTCACCTGCCAGGACATCGACCGGGTCGCGCGCGACGTCATCACCGAGGGCGGCTACGGCGAGTACTTCATCCACCGCACCGGACACGGCATCGGCCTCACCACCCACGAACCCCCGTACATGGTCGAGGGCGAGACCCAGCCCCTGGTCCCCGGCATGTGCTTCTCCATCGAACCCGGCATCTACCTCCCGGGCCGCTTCGGCATCCGCATCGAGGACATCGTCACCGTCACCGAGACCGGCGGCCTCCGCCTCAACGGCACCCCCCACGAGCTCGCCTTCGTGACCTGAGCCGTCGTCAGACCCGTTCCACTCCAGGGCCCCACCGGTCGACACCGGTGGGGCCCTGCGGCTGGATGCCAGCGTTCGAACGTACGCAACCCCGTGGCCGAAAAGCATTCATCTCATCGCTTTACCTTCTCATTGCCCGGTGCTTACGGTCCCCGGGTGCGTACGCGGCGCACCCGAGCCGGTGCGCCGACGCGTCGAGGAGACGTTCCTATGCAGCGCAAGGCCCTGAAGGCCGCGGCAGTGCTCGCCGTCGCGAGCTCGCTGATCGGCGGCTCCGCGGTCGCCGCCTACTCCGACCAGGAGCACGGCGAGCGCGACAACGCCGAGATCCGCAACGTCATCTACCTGCTCGGCGACGGCATGGGCCGCACCCACGTCACCGCCGGCCGCGAGCGGTACTACGGCGCCGCCGGCAAGCTCACCATGGAGCGCCTGCCGTTCGTCGGCCAGGTCTCCACCTACGCGGTCGAGAAGGGCAGCGACAAGCCGTCCCTGGTGACCGACTCGGCGAGCTCCTCCACCGCCTGGTCCTCCGGCGTGAAGACGTACAACGCGGCGCTCGGCGTCGACGCGTACGAGAAGAAGGTCGTCACCCTCATGGAGCAGGCCAAGGCGGCCGGCCTCTCCACGGGCAACGTCTCCACCGCCGAGATCACCGACGCCACCCCGGCCGGCATGTTCAGCCACGCGCTGCTCCGCGGCTGCCAGGGCCCGACCTACTCGGACGCCGCCTGCCTGCCGAAGAACGCCGACGGCAGCTACGAGGCCAAGCCGGCCGACGCCACCCTGATCACCCCGATCGCCGAGCAGATCGCCCGCAACGGCACGGCCGACGTGATCCTCGGCGGCGGCCTGGCCCGCTTCGAGCCGGATGACCAGAAGGCGCTGCAGGCCCAGGGCTACCAGGTGCTCGGCAGCTTCGGCGACCCGGCGCTGACCGCGCAGACCGCCGCCAGCCAGAAGGTCGCCACCAAGGCCGACCTGGACGCCGCCAGCGGCAAGAAGGTCGTCGGCCTGTTCAACCGCGGCAACCTGACCGTCGAGGCCGCGAAGTCCGCGCTGCCCGCCGGTGCCGCCGAGAAGGCCGAGCCGACCCTCTCCGACATGACCGGCAAGGCGATCGACCTGCTCGCGAAGAAGAACAAGAAGGGCTTCTTCCTGCAGGTCGAGGGCGCGCAGATCGACAAGCGCTCGCACGCCAATGACGCCAACCAGACCCTGGGCGAGATCAAGGCGTTCGACGACGCCGTCGCCAAGGCCGTCGACTTCGCCAAGAAGGACGGCCACACCCTGGTGATCGTCACCGCCGACCACGAGTGCGCCGGCTTCAACATCATCGAGAAGGGCTCCTTCACCAACGCCGAGGCCGCCGCCCCGCCGGCCAACAGCGACGCCGGCAACACCGCGAACAACAGCTCGCCGGCGCGCTCCTCCTCGGCCAACGTCAAGGACCCGTCCCGCTCCAGCGGCATCGTCAACGGCGCCGGCTCCAAGGACCCGAAGAACTTCGCCCCCGCGACCTTCCGCACCCCGGACGACGCGGCCGGCATCACCGACGGCAGCCCCGAGGCCAGCCTCTGGCTGACCTACCTGTCCGGCAACCACACCGGCGCCGACGTCCCGATCTTCGCCTACGGCCCCGGCGGCCAGCGCTTCGCCGCCAGCCAGGACAACACCGAGCTGTACGGGAAGATGTACAGCGCCCTGTTCGGCAAGAAGCCGCACGGCCGGGACTGACCCTCCGCCGTCCGCCGGGCCCGGGGGTGCCACGCCCCGGGCCCGGCCCCGCTTCCTCTCTTTCTCTTTCCCCTTTCCCGCTCACCGCCCGGCAGAAGGCGCACCCCCATGACCTCCCGCACCCGCATCGCCGCCGCCCTCGGCACCCTCGCGCTCGCCGCCGCCCTGCTCACCGGCTGCAGCGGCACCGAGGACACGCCCGAACCGGCCACCCCCTCGGTCAGCCCGGTCGCGCTTCCCGCCCCGCGTCAGGCCCCGGCGCCCGCCGTCGCGCTGGCCACGCCGGTCGCGGCCGGTGAAGTCCGCCTCGACAACGGCCCGTTCACCGACCGCGTCAAGCTCACCGGCCTCAGCCTCACCGGCGCCCCCGCCGTCACCGGCCACCTGACCATCACGTCCGACGTCAGCGACGTGCTCGCCCTCGAAGTCCACGCCGCCTACTACGACGCCACCGGCCACCTCCTCGGCACCGGCACCTTCCAGTACCAGGAAGAAGAAGCCGCCACCGGCCAACACACCGGCCCCCGCGCCACCGGCGAAGGCATCGACATCACCATCCCCGCCGACCACCTCACCGGCACCCCCACCGGCGCCGTCCTCACCATCCCCGTCCTCGTCAACGAGTAACAGCTCTCCGTCCGTGACGCCGACGAACATGACGGGACCTCACTCGCCCTGCGGGACCCGCTCGAAGCCCTCGGTCCACGCGTCATCGTCCAGCCGGTACGGCACGATCACGAAGCAGTCGGGCTCATCCCCGAAGCCCGGCAGCAGGGCCGCGCGACGCCGACGCTCCTCGGCCTTCTCCCGAGTCGAGTAGATACCGAGGAGCTTCACGTCATCCCCGTCCTGCTCGTCGATGTGAAGACTTCCGTCCGCGTGCACAGTGGCTCCGCGAGGGCCAGCCTCATTCTGGTGGCCCACATGCCACAGCGGATAGACGGTCACGGCCGAACGCTATCGGCCAGCGCTCAAGCCCGGTATGGCTTGCGCAGGGCAGTGATCCGCTCAGACACAGTCCCGCGAAGCCCATGTCCTCGCCCCCATTGCCTGAGTGGCAGTCACCCAGTCGGGCAGACAGAAACGAGGAAGGGCCCTATCGGATCTCTCCGATAGGGCCCTCACCTGCTACTACGAAGTCGGGGTAGCGGGATTTGAACCCACGGCCTCTTCGTCCCGAAGCAACTCGGGCACCCACTCGGCCTGGGGCTGGAGTGTCACTGACCTGCGTGGACAGTCCCTGAGTGTCCGTGGTTGTCCGCCTAGGTACGTGCCGGTTGTAGCGCAGTTAGACACTCAGCATGCATCAGCGCTTCCCATGGCGATCGAGGCCACTGGCACTGGCTCGGGTGCTAAGCCCGGCAGGTACTGAGGCCGCCTGCACGGTGAAGACGGGACCGCGTCTGCCTCATCACGCTCAAGAGTGATGCCTCGCGGGCTGGGGAGCTGCCTTCAAGAGGATCTCGGGTTCCAACCCAGTGTCGATCGACCCCGTGCTTGCAGCCCTCCCTTGCGGCGCTTGAGCCTTCACTCGATCGCGCGTGGCGGCATCCCGGCATGGCGACCGCTAGAATCCCCTACCCAAATGCCTTGCATTATCGATCTTCTCACTGTACAATCATCGCCGCTACCTCTGTCCCGTGCGATAGCATGTCTTCCTGCATATCGAAGAGGCTGGAAGAAGAAGAGTGGACGATCTCGCCCGTGGTCGTGTCCGTGCGACACAGGACACCTTCCAGATCCCCGAGATCCAGAAAGTCCTGACGCCCAAGCGCCCCGCCGTTGAGACAGCTGGCCTCGCAGACATATTTCCGTATTATGCCGGCTTCTCATTCGACTGGGCTCGGGACCTCCTCGCCAAGGATCAGGCAAACGCTAGCACGCCAATAACAGTCCTTGATCCTTGGAACGGAAGCGGAACCACAACCCTAGCGGCCCAAAGCCTGGGATTTCGATCGGTTGGAATTGATCGCAACCCAATTGCTAATATTGTGGCTAGGTTGCGCTGTGGGATAATGTCAAGCGACAGTATTAAAGAGGCTCCATCGGCAGGCCCTGGGGAGTCCTCGGAAGGGGATCCCCTTCGCGCATGGTTTACCGATCAGACTTCTGCTCGCATTCGACAGTGGGTGGATATTGCCAGCGATGGGAACGGGGCATTCAGTCCGCCCTATATCGTATCCCTATTCAGGGTTGTACGCTCTCTGACCAAGAAGTTTGAGGGGAGTAATCCCACATGGGTGAAGAGGGCAAAGGGGCCCGATGATCTCATCGGCCTCGATTCTGACTATCTTGACGATCTAATTCAGGCGGAGTATCGCTTCCTGGTAGGTAGAATCGAAACCTGGCCTGTTCAGACGACAGATAGCCTTCACATTACGGCTTCTGCTACGCGCATGCCTATTGCCAGTTCAACGGTAGACGTGATTCTGACATCGCCGCCCTACTTGACCCGTATTGACTATGCAGTGGCCTACGCTCGCGAACTTGCCGTGCTTGGTATCGACATTGCACGGGATCGAAGCCTACGTTCCGAACTTATGGGGACAACGCTAATTCGCAAGGATGTCGGCTTCTCCATTTCCAGTGTCGGGCCAACAGCGCAACTGCTTTTGTCGCAAGTGCAAGGTCACAAGAGCAAGGCTTCTTCAGGCTACTATCTGAAGCAGGCCCAGCAGTATCTCTCGGACTTGTGCTCTGGACTAGATGAGATCAGCCGCGTCTCTAGGCCAGGTGCGTCGATTCACCTGGTGGTGCAGGATTCCTACTACAAGGATGTCCCAGTCCCGCTGGCTGACATCTGCATAGAGGAAGGCACTCTTCGGGGATGGTCACTCGAAGCCTGCGACAGATTTCCGGTGCGGAGATCTCTCACGGCGCTTAACACGTCTGCCCGGGCATACAAGAAGAGCGATGTAGCGGAGTCAGTAATTTCCTTCAGAAAGGATTGAACGTGGCCGAGGCAGCCAGCTCTCCGGACGAGTTGATCCAGGCTGTAGATCAAAAGATCACAGCCGTCCGAACGCAGAGTATTGACTTCTCTTTCAACGAGCTGGCGGACATGTATGAGTCCGAAGAGCTAATTATTGACCCCGAGTTTCAGCGAATGTTTCGCTGGACCGAAGGTGCTCAAGCTCGGTTCATCGAGTCGCTGCTTCTAGAACTCCCCGTTCCCCCTATTTTTCTGATCGAACGAGATGATCGCGTCTATGAGCTCATCGATGGGCTCCAGCGAATCTCGTCTTTTCTGCACTTTAGAGGCGAGCTGGAAGTTGACGGCGAAAAGCTCCCCCCGCTTGTGCTCTCCGATTGCGACATTGTGCCTGAGCTGAATGGCAGGACACATGCGAACCTGCCACGGGCGCTTGGGATCAAGCTGAAGCGGAGCTACATCCGCGCGGAAATCCTGCGCAAGGAGAGCGATCCTCGGCTTCGATACTACATGTTCAAAAGGCTCAATACTGGCGGCGAGGAGCTTTCCAAGCAGGAAGTCAGGAACGCGACGATTCGCCTTCTTTCGAATGAATTCAACCAGTACATTATTGAGCTATCGCGAAACAGTGACTTCATGTTCTGTTCCGAGACCCTGACAGAGAATGCGCGGCGCGAAAAGTTCGACCAGGAGTTGGTCCTAAGATTTTTTGCCTTCAAGAATGCTGGCTCAACATATAGGCATGACATTGCCGACTTCCTTACTGACTACATGGAAGACATTTCGGACCCGTCCTCCACTAGTCAATTTGACTATGTTCGCGAGCGAGAAGTCTTTGAGAAAACCTTCAAGGTAATTCGCGTAATTGCTGACGTGATGGAAATTGGCCCGAGGGTAATGGGGACGGTCTCTCGGACCGGAGACCCGCGTTGGCAGTTCTCGGTCTACCATTACGAGGGAATCGTACTGGGTATTCAGAGGGTCCTTGATCGGCTTGATCCGTCAGATTCAACTCAAATGGCGCGCATTGCAGAAGTAGTGAGGGGCGGGAAGTCCGATCCAGACTTTCTGCGCGCCACGGGCGGTGGAAAGAATGACCGCAATTCGCTGCGCGCGCGCATCTCATACTTTGCTGACAGGTTCTCGGGAGTACTCGATTGAACCTTTCCGAGATGCGTGCCGAGCTCGAAGAGGATATGGCTTGGCGCTTGGATGAGATTCGCCATCTCGGGAACCGCCTATTGCTTGAGCATGACCCTGAGGATTGGCCAGTCTTTTCTCTTAGGGCTATTCTTGTAATGCAATATGCCCACCTGGAGGGGTTCACCAGGAACGCACTCTCTCTCTATGTTGCTGCTATCAACGCGAAGCGCCTGCCCGCGGAAGACTTGCAGCCTGAGCTTTTGGCGGCTGCCCTCGCTGTTGAGTTTGATAACTTGCGCAAATCGTCAGGTGGCGAGGGCCTGGAAGGCGAGGGGAGGTTGACCACTCGTGCTCGTCATCAAACTGCCTTCGTTCAACGAATCCAAGAGCTGAGCAAAGGTTCTCTTTCAATCGCCGCCGAGGTTGCAGTGTCCATGGAGATGAACCTAGGGTCTGATGTCCTGAAGCGTTCTCTAGTCGCTCTTGGAATTCCCGTGACCCGAGTTGCAAGAGATCAGTACACTTCTATCGATTTTGTTAAGCGGGTGCGGAATGATATCGCACATGGAAGCCGAAAGGAGAATATCCCGAAAGGAATGTTTGACGCACATCTGAAAAAGTGCGAGACGTTCATGGGTGATCTTGCACGGGTTCTGACGCAGGCAGTTGCCGAGGAGTGGTACCGAATCGCTCGCCCAACTGTTCCTGAGATGCGTGGTGGCTTGACTGAAGGAGTCTCGCCGAGTACGGGAGTCGACGGATAACGCATTGAGGGCGGCGTAGCGGTTTTGGCCGGTGTCCTGTCTGGTCTGGGTCCGAGCATGATCGGGGGGCCGTAAGCTTGCCCGCGATCTCGGGCAGGCTCCTCGCCTGCCCGCAATCTGGCCGAGTGGCCCCCCGTTCTTGCTCGGTGCGGGTCCCGGTCCTGGCAGGTGGGTAAAACCGTGGAGCCGCCCGCCCCAGCCATGACGGCGCGTTGGGCCGCAACCACTCACGATCGTCCGTCCGCCTTGCGCGGCCGGCCGCCGCCTCGCCCGGGCGAAGACAAGCGCGGGGGCGAGCGGATGGGCCGCGCCCTGGCGCGAAGCGCCCTTGAACCCGTAGAGAAGAGTTTTACGCACCCCCTCCCCACCACCCCCTGAACCTCCCATGCCACCTGTTGACCTGGCCCGACCGTCCGTATGCTCGGCTGGTTCGGCTGACGGCATGTCACATCGGGGGATCATGGATACGGTCACGCAGCTCGTCACCATCGCGGCCGTGGTTCTGGGTGGACTCACCACCTACGCGACCAATCAGCTCATGGAGCGGGGCAAGCGCCGGGACTCACTCCGGGTTCGCTGGGACGAGAAGAAGCTTGATGCCTACGTCGAGTACGTGGGGAGTGTCCGGGCCTGCGTTTACGCGGCGGTGCTGGCCTTTGAGGTGACGCACTCCATCCGCGAGATGCCACGTACAGAGCACGAGCTGCTGATGGACCTTACGGAGGCTGAGGGCCGTCGGGCTCTCGCCTTCGAGCGGCTGATGATGCTCGCTGGCGACCAGGTGATCGAGTCGGCCCATGCAGTGAACACCGCAGCCGCCGCGATCGACTGGCGCGCCCGCCGGCTGGTTGATGGCCCAGTGGAGGAATGGCGGGCCCTCCACATCGAGATCTTCCGCGCGATCAACGTCTTCCATGAGGTGGGACGCGCCGACCTTGGCGTCACCGGCGGCTTTGTTGGCGACCAGCACACCGCGCGGGGGCTCACCCTCCCTCGACAGCAGGAGAGTTCAGCCGACGAGTGACCGGCAGCAGCCATGCGAACGGCCCCGGCAGCAGGGTCATCCCCTCTGCTGGGGCCGCGTCGTGCCGTGGGTCCGATCAGGCCGCGTCGAAGCGCCAAGAGTTCAGCGCGGCCAGCGCCTCCGCCCGGGCCTGGATCACTGCCATCCGGGCCTCCCACTCGGTCTCCAGCACGTGCGCTGCCTGGCTGGTGCTCTGTCCCGGCCACTTCCGGTAGAGCAGACCGGTCTCCGCCGTGAACCACCCGCGGCTGACCGCGTCGAGCGCCATCAGCAGTCCGGTGTCCTCCGATGCAGGGAGCGCCATCCACCCACCAAGCGCCAGCACCAGCTCGCGCCGCGCGCAGAGGGTGGCCGGGTGGACCTGTGCCCGGTAGTTGTGGGCCTTCCAGTGCCGGAGAACCTCGCCGCGCTCGATCGGGCCTTCGGGCGGGTCCTGGTCGAAGCCCACCGTGCTGCCGTCCGGAAGAAGGTCGAGCACCCGCGAGGTCGTCCACGCCACGTCCGGCCGGCTAGTGAGCACCGCGAGGTCTCGGGCGAGGGCGCCGGGGGTCAGCATGTCGTCGGCGTCCAACACCTTGACGAACTCGCCTGTGGCGCGGGCCAGGCTGATCGTGCGGGCCATGCCGGCGCGTCCATGGCGGCCCTGACCGAAGCTGATCCGGGAGTCGTCCGGAACGTGGGGCGCTACGTCGTCAGTCTGGCCGTCCTCCTGGATGACCCACTGCCAGTCCCAGCCCGCGGGCAACTCCTGTTCCAACAGCGACTTGTAAGCGTCGGCGAGGAACTTCGCCGCCGGCCCGTGCACTGCCGTGATGACGCTCACGGTGTTGGCCATGCTCACCACCTGTCCAGCTTGGTCGTGTAGACCATCTCGGTGCGGTCGCCCGGAAGGATCACGTCGGAGACCTCCACCACGCGGTCCGTGGTGTCGATGCAAGTCTTCCGGAGGAGGACCACCGACACACCGACCGGCAGGCCGAGTTCCTCGTTCTCCTCGGGCGTTGGCGGACGGGCGCGGAAGGTCTCGACGATGCGGTCCAGCTCGATTCCGAGTGTGAAGAGTTGGTTCTGCGTACCCCCGGGCCAAGGCTCCAGGTCAGCGCGGAGTAGGTCTGGGTTCTGCGAGACCAAGTCACGGACCAGGTAGGACCGGGAGATGTTGAACGGGTGCCGGTCCTGGCTGTAGCGGGTTCGGTAGGTCCGCTCCAGCAGCAGGGTGCCCTCGGGTACACCGAACAGCGTGGCCAGGTCGGCGGGCGCCGGGACTTCCTGGAAGTCAGCGTGGAACACCAGATCGTCCACGGCCAGGCCGGTGTCATGTTCGGTCGCGCCGGTGCTCTTACGGACGGCCTCCGGCTGGCGGGCCCGGTCCTTCTCCCACTGGTGCCGCTCGTTGCTCCGGGTGGCCCGCTTCGGCTGCCGGCGGACGAAGGTCCCGCGGCCCTGCTGCTTCTCGACCAGGCCCTCGGCCTGAAGCACACCGACGCCCTGACGGATCGTGGGCACGCTCACGTCGTAGTGAATCGCCAGTTGGGTCTCTGCTGGCAGCCGATCGCCCGGTGCCAGGACTCCGTCAGCGATCTGTCGCCGCAAATCGGTGGAAATCCGCTCGTACTGGTTGGCCATGGAGCCGGTCACCGCCCTGTCGTGGTCTCCCGAACATCTTAAGTCCTCAAGAGGAGTTGACGACTAGCTGATGCGCCGTCATAGTTCATTGCAACTCCTCAAGAGGACTTAAGGACTAGAGGAGCTGATGACCTTCGGCCCTGCCATGGGGCCGATCGGCGTCCGGGGCCGCATGCCCCGGCTCAGCGAAGGAGTTCGGAAGATGCGTCTCATCCCCGTGGACACCACCGGCGCTCTGGTGATGGTCGCCCAGGAGCCCCGGCCGAAGCTGAAGGACCGGCGGACCGGCGAGATGGCGATGGACACCGAGACCGGTGCCCCGCTGATGACCCTCGACGTCACGTTCGTCGCCAACGGCCAGGCCGAGATCCTGTCGCTGACCGTCCCGCAGCCCGGCATCCCGGACGGTCTCATCCCCGGCACCCTGGTGGCGCTCACCAAGCTGATCGCCCGGCCGTGGGAGAACGAGTTCAACGGCCAGAAGCGCTCCGGCATCGCCTTCCGCGCCGACGCGGTCACCGCCACGATGCCGGCGTTCGTCGGCGCGAAGGGCTGATGACCGGTGTCCGCGCTGACCACGACGCTCCTGGAGCTGGGTGTCCCGGCCGCCGCCGCGACCGGAGCCGCGCTCTACGCGAAGGTGAAGCACCCGCGCGCGTACTGGTCCACGGTCGGCCTCCCGCTGACCCTCGCCCGGATACACCGCGACTACGACGCCGTGATGGAGTCCTGCGGCCTGACGGTCGAGCCCTCGTTCTGGCGCGCGATGGCGGCACAGGCGACCAACCGGGAGAGCAAGCCCGCCGTCCCGAAGATCAAGGGCATCCGGGGCTCGGCGACCGGCCTCCGGATACGGCTGCGGCTGGCCCGTGGGCAGGAGACCGAGGACGTGGCCAACGCCGCCCAGCGGCTGCGGCACGCGTGGGGTGTCCACGCCGTGTACGTCTCCGAGGTCAAGCCCGGGATCGTGGACCTGAAGATCGTCGGGTACGACGTGCTTCGGCAGGTGCGCATGCCGCGCCGTACCGGCGTCAAGTCCGGTGACCTGCTGCGGGTTCCGGTAGCCCTGCGCTCGGACGGGACCGCCCACGTCCGGGACTACCTGGAGGTGCCGCACGGGCTGACCCTGGGCGCGAGTCAGTCCGGCAAGTCGATGCTGACCCGGAACCTGATCCACGGGCTGGCGAATCAGCCGGTCGCGCTGGTCGGCATCGACTGCAAGGGCGGCATCGAGCAGCGCCCGTTCGCGGCTCGCCTCTCGGCGCTGGCGATCAGTCAGGAGGAAGCCCTCGGGCTGCTGCTGGCCCTGTTGATCGAGATGGACGACCGGTACGACCTGATCCGCGCGTACCAGGGCATGCCCGGCTCGGTGCCGGCGGAGGAGATGACCGCCGACATATGGGGGTTGCCGGAGAAGGTCCGCCCGGTGCCGATCGTGGTGCTGGTGGACGAGATCGCCGAACTGTTCCTCGTGGCCAGCAAAGCGGACGAACCGCGCCGGAACCAGATCGTCACCGCGTTGATCCGGCTGGCCCAACTCGCCCGTGCCGCAGGCATCTTCTTGGAGATCAACGGCCAGCGCTTCGGGGCCGACCTCGGCAAGGGCGCGACCATGCTCCGCTCCCAGCTCACCGGCCGCACCGTCCACCGCGTCAACGACCTGGAGAGCGCGCGGATGGGCCTCGGGGACATCTCCGAAGCGGCGATGACCGCGGCTACCCGGATCAGCCCGACCATGCCCGGCGTGGCCGTCGCCGGCGACACCTCCGGCCGCTGGTACGAGATCCGCACGCCGTACCGCTCGCTCGGCGAAGTCGCCGACCGCTGCGCCAAGTTCGCACACCTGACGCCCGACCTGCACCGCCTGGCGGCCTTCCGCCCGCAGGTGGCCGCGCCCTCCACGGCCTCGGTCGAGATCCCGCCGATGCCGTCCGCGCCGCCGATCTACGTCTCGGCCCCCGCCGCCGAGTAGCCCCGAACTCCTGGGTCGGCGCGACCGCTTCGCGCCAAGTCCCTATCCCGTCACGCCCTGATCGAGAGGAACTCCCATGGCCCGCAAGCCCTCCATTGCCGAGATCGGTGCCTACCTGGCCCGCGTCCGTGCCGGCGGGGACGCCGGACCGCTCCTGGCCGACAAGGCCGACCTGCTGGAGCGGATCGCCTCGAACAACCCACACGACAGTGACATGGCTGAGGTCGCCCGGGACGCCCGCCGCGCCGCCGACGAGCACCAGCGCCGCAGCCGGTAGCGCCATGGCCATCACGAAGCCCACCGTCCAGGACTGCCCGGCCTGCGATGGCACCGGCCAGACCACCGTCGCGGTCGTCGCCGGTCGCGGCCAGCGTCGCCGGAAGGTCGCCGACCAGGAAGCCACCTGCCTGGACTGCCTGGGCACCGGTAGCGTCCCGGAGCTGCTCGACCAGTCCATGGGGAGCTGACGTCATGCGCCGTCTGCCCAAGCTGGACGCGGTCCTGCTGCAAGCCGTGATCGCCGCTGCGCTCTCGTTCGCCCACCTGCACGACCTGGCCGAAGCCGCCGGGCAGACCGGCTGGAAGGCGTGGGCCTACCCGGTCTCGGTCGATCTGCTGCTCGTCGCCGCGTGGCGTCGACTGCGCTCCCGGGTTTCCGTCCGGCTCGCCTGGGTCTGGTTCGTGATCGCGCTGGCCGCCTCGCTCGGGGCCAACATCGGCACAGCCGGACTCCTGAACCTCGGGGACACCCCGACCTGGCTCCGGATCATCGTCGCCGGGTGGCCCGCCGCCGCGTTCCTCGGCGGAACCCTGCTGGTCCACACCGCAGCGCACGCCCCGGCTGAAGCTCCTGTGGAGTTCGAGACCGGGGAGGAGCTTCCGCCGGTGTACGTCGCGGTGCCGGAGACCAAGCCTGAGCCAGCGGCGATCGAGGAACCCGAGCTGGTACCCGCGCTGCCCGCTCCGCCCGTGCCCTCGACCCCGGCGGCGCCGCTGGCCAACCCGCCCGGCCCGGCCACAGCAACGCCCGTCCCGGCGTTCCTGCTCGACCACGCCCGCAAGCTCGCCGACGACCACCGCGCGCGGACCGGCAACCAGATCGACGCCGCAACCCTGCGCGCCCGGCTCGGAATCAAGGACCCGCTCGCCTCGGCGCTCGCTGCCGAACTGACCTGAGAGAAGACCGCCATGACGCTCTCGCTCCCGCTCGTCGCCGTTCTCGCCGCCATCGGCTGGCTGATCGTCCGTCACCACCGCCTCCGCTGGTGGGCCGTGATCTCGCTGCTGCTGCTCGGCTTCTACCTCGCCAGCTCGCCGGCCGCGCCGCTGATCGACAACACCACCCGCGACGGCGTGCAGGTCGTCAACCGCACCGGAAGCAAGTGAGGGCCGCCTGATGCTCGCCACCCTGCAGCCCGAAACGCTGATCCTCTCGGCCGACGGGTCGGCCCTGGTCGCGGAGATCGAGGCGTACTTGGCCTCGCTCCCGGCCCCCGCTCGGCTGACCGTCCCGTACGTCTGCCCGCTCGGCTCGATCGTCCAGCGCTGGAACGCGGGCTTCCCTCATCCGCGGCTGACCGTCCTGGACCGGATCGCGCACCGTCCGGCCCGTCCCGTCGACGTCACCGTGGCGGACCACCTGCGGCTCACCTCCCGCTACCTCGCCGAAGTCGGCTGGGTCCAGGGCGCGCTGTGGGACTCCGCCGGCCGCGTCTGCCTCCTCGGTGCCCAGGCCGCCGTCCTCGCACACGGCTACGGCACGCCTTACATCGTCAGCCGAGCCCGCAACCAGGTCATGGAAGTCCTCCGCGCCACCGGACTGGTCGTCAGCTCCCCGGACATGTTCAACGACGCCCCGACGACCCGCCAGGCGGACGTTCACCGCCTGCTCGACCGAGCTTCCGCCCGCGCGCTTTCCCTCGGCATCTGATTCCCCCCGGGGCGAAAGCAAGCCGCCAAGCATCCCGTCGCCCCGGGGACCTCAACCTGCACCGGAAGGACCCGCAATGGACCTCGCCCCGCTCCTCGCCGCCGGCGTCCCGCTCGCGGGCTGGGCCGCACACGGCACCCTCCTCGCCCGCCGCCTGGCGACCGCCCGCCGCGACCCGCTCACCGGTCTGCTCACCCGCGATGGCTTCACCGCCCGCGCCGAGCGGCTGATCCGCTCCCACCCCGAGCGCACCACCGTGTTGCTGATCGACCTGGACGAGTTCAAGGCCATCAACGACACCCACGGCCACGCCGCTGGGGATGCCGTCCTCGCAGCCACCGCCCGCCGCCTCGACACCTGGTGCGGTACGGACGGCCTTGCCGCCCGCCTCGGCGGAGACGAGTTCGCTGCCGTCGTTCTGGACGCCGCCGACCGGGTCCCGGACCTCCGTGGCCTGCTCCAAAGGCCCGTCGCGTTCGGAACCTCGCTGCTGGCCGTCGGCGCGTCCGTCGGCACCTCGCACCCGGCCACGCTGCTGCTCACCGAGGCGCTGTCGGCGGCCGACCGCCAGATGTACGCCTCCAAGCCCGGCGCCCGAACCTCGCGCCGCCGCTGAACACAACCGGTCCCCGGCACGGCAGCAAGCCGCCAAGCATCCCGCCGCGCCGGGGACCTCAACCCGAACCGAACCGAAGTCCGCGAAGGAGACCACCATCATGACGCAGCGCCCCCGCCCGACACGCCTAATCTGCCGCAACTGCGACGGCTTCGGCCGCGCCGCGACCACCACCGGCCACCGCCACCGCGACGGCTCCCGCGCCACCGCCCCCGTCAACTGCCCCATCTGCGGCGGCCGAGGCACCGTCGCCCGCGTCCTTGCCTCGGCGGTCTGACATGGCGCTCCTCGACTGGCGCGACTCCCGTCACTGGGACAACAAGCCCGCCCCCTGCGGCGTCTGCGACAAGCCCACCAACCTCCGCTCCGACCGCGGCAAGCCCGCCCACAAGGTCTGCGCCGAGACCTGGACCGAGCAGCACCCCAAGCCCACCGAACAGCGCTGACCGCACGGCCCCGGAGCCAGCAACTGACGGCTCCGGGGCCTCAGTTCGAAAGGAGGAGATCATGCTCACCCTCACGGAACCGCCCGTTGCCGATCTGACCGCGCTGGCGTCGCTGGGCACCATGCCGGCGCTCGTGCGGCAGCTCTCCGGGCTCGCCGGGTGCACCTCGCCGATCCGGCTCGCTGGTTGGCGGACCGAGGTCAACGAGACGACCGGCCAGGTGCTGCACCACCTGGAGTCGTCACAGCTACCCGCGGGCGATCTGCTGGTGCGGTGCGGCAACCGACGGACGACCCGCTGTGCCTCGTGTGCCGAGACCTACCGGCGGGACACCTACCACCTGATCACCGCCGGGCTGGTCGGCGGCAAGGGCATCCCGGACACCGTGGCCGTGCACCCCCGGGTGTTCGCCACCTTCACCGCTCCGTCGTTCGGCCCGGTGCACAACCGGCCCGCTGCCGGCCGCTGTAAGTGCGGGACCGCGCACGCCGCTGATGATGCGCTACTCGGCTCGCCCCTCGACCCCGAGACGTACGACTACGACGCCGCGGTGCTGTGGAACGCGCACGCCGGGAAGCTCTGGGCCCGGTTCTCGATTCACCTGCGCCGAGAGGTCGCCAAGCGGGCGGGCCTGTCGCAGCGTCAGTTCCGAGAGCACGCCCGGGTCTCGTTCGGGAAGGTCGCCGAGTACCAGAAGCGCGGGGCGATCCACTTCCACGCGGTGATCCGGCTCGACGGCCCCGAGGGTGCCGACACTTCCCCGCCAGCCTGGGCCTCGGCCGAACTCCTCACCGACGCGATCCGTGCCGCCGCTGCCCGCACCGAGATCCCCGGCCCGACTGTCAACGGCCGTATGCACCGATTCGCTTGGGGTAGGCAGCTCGACGTTCGCACGATCCGCAACGCTGACTTCAACGGCCCAGTCCCGATCTCCGATCGCGCCGTCGCGGCCTACATCGCCAAGTACGCCACCAAGGGCGCGGAGACCGCCACGGGCACCCTCGATCGGCCCATCCGGCTGCTCGCCGAGGTCGCTCACCTGGAGATCCCGGAGCACGCCCGCCGGCTGATCCGGACCTGCTGGACGCTCGGCGCGAACCCGGGCCTGGGGGACCTTCGGCTCCGCGCGTGGGCTCACATGCTCGGCTTCCGGGGCCACTTCTCGACCAAGACCCGCAAGTACTCGACCACCCTCGGGGAGCTCCGCGCCGCCCGCACCGCCTGGCGCCGCGCGCAGACCCTCCAGCTCCTCCACGGCCCCGACGCACCCGCCACCGATGAGACCACTCTCGTGCTCGCGCACTGGGCGTTCGCCGGCCGTGGCCTCACTCGCGGCGAAGCCTGGCTGGCCACCGCGATCCAACCCGCCCCCGGAACGGAAGGAGAACCGACGAATGGCTGATGACGACCTGCTGACCGTGCCGGAGGTGATGGCTCGCCTCAAGCTGGGCCGCTCCGCGGTTTACGACCTGATCCGTTCCAAGCGGCTGCATTCGATCACCATCGGAAGGGCGCGCCGGGTCCCGTACGGCTCCTATCGGGCCTTCGTCGCCTCGCGGTCCGAGGTGATCGGCTGATGGCGACTCGCCGCAGCCGCGGGGACGGCGGGCTCCACTGGGACGAGAAGCGTCAGCGCTGGATCGCCAGCGCCAGCCTCGGGTTCGACCCGAGCGGGAAGCGCATCATGAAGCGGGGGAGCGGCAAGACCAAGACCGAGGCCAAGAACAAGCTCAAAGAGGTCCTGCGGGACCACGAGGACGGCCTCGCCATCGCGCCCACCAACTACACGGTGGCCAACGCGGTGAACGACTGGCTGACGTACGGGCTGGCCGGCCGCGACGACAAGACCGTCGAGACCTGCACCATCCTGTGCCGGACCCACGTCATCCCGGCGCTCGGCGCCCGCAAGCTCCGGGACCTCAGTGCCGAAGACGTGGACCGCTGGCTGGCGGTCAAGGCCAAGACGCTGAGCACCCGCACGCTTCAGGCCCTGCACTCCTGCCTCAACCGGGCGGTGAAGCGCGCGATGGCCCGCGACAAGGTGAAGCGCAACGTGGTGGAGCTGTGCGCCGTGCCCACAGGACAGGCCGGGCGCCCGTCAAAGGCGCTGACGCTCGCTCAGGCCGAGGCTGTGCTGAAGGCGGCGGAGAAGACCGGGATGTACGCCTACATCGTGGTGTCCCTGCTGACCGGTGCGCGCACCGAGGAGCTGCGGGCGCTGACCTGGGACCACGCCTTCCTGAAGGGCATCCCGAAGGCTGATCCGCCGATCCCGCCGCACATCGCGGTGTGGCGCTCGGTCCGCGCCGGCGGGGACACCAAGACCCGGAAGTCCCGGCGGACCCTCGCGCTCCCGGCCCGCTGTGTCGAAGCGCTGCTCGACCACTGGGTGGACCAGGGCTGGGACCGGCTCGCGGCCGGCGACAAGTGGCAGGAGAACGGCCTGGTCTTCCACTCCGCCGTGGGCACCGAGCTGGACCCGTCGCACGTCCGCCGCGCGTTCCGCACCGCCATTGCCACAGCCGAGGGGATCAACGCTGCCGAGTGGACGCCCCGCGAACTCCGGCACAGCTTCGTGTCGATCCTGTCCGACAAGGGCGTCCCGCTGGAGGAGATCTCCCGGCTCGTCGGCCACTCCTCCACCAGCGTGACGGAGGAGGTCTACCGAAAGCAGATCCGCCCGGTGATCCAGACGGGTGCGACGGTCATGGACGACGTCTTCGGGCACGCAGCTGAGGGATAGTCACTCAGTTAGACACGCAGAACGAGGAAGGGCCCTACCGGATCTCTCCGGCAGGGCCCTTACCTGCACTTACGAAGTCGGGGTAGCGGGATTTGAACCCACGGCCTCTTCGTCCCGAACGAAGCGCGCTACCAAGCTGCGCTATACCCCGGTCCTGCGATGTTGCCTTCCGTCTCCGGCGCAACGAGTAGAACTCTACAGGAGGCGGGGCCAGAGACGAAATCCGGTTTAGGGCTGGTCAGCGAGGGGCGGGGGTGAGGGTGAGGAGGGTGGCTTCGGGGGGGCAGGCGAAGCGGATGGGGGTGTAGCGGTTGGTGCCGCAGCCGGCGGAGACGTGGAGGTAGGAGCGGTGGCCGGCGGTGGTGTGGGTGGAGAGGCCCTTGACGCGGTCGGTGTCGAGGTCGCAGTTGGTGACCAGGGCGCCGTAGAAGGGGATGCAGAGCTGGCCGCCGTGGGTGTGGCCGGCCAGGATCAGGGGGTAGGCGTCGGCGGTGAAGGCGTCGAGGGTGCGCAGGTAGGGGGCGTGGACGACGGCGAGGGAGAGGTCGGCGTCGGGGGAGGGGCCGCCGGCGACCATGGGGTAGCGGTCGTGGCGGATGTGCGGGTCGTCGAGGCCGGTGAACTCGACGTCGAGGCCGGCGAGGGTGAGGCGGCCGCGCGCGTTGTTGAGGTTGAGCCAGCCGGCCTCGTCGAAGCCGTCGCGGAGCTTCTGCCAGGGGTTGTGGACGGCGCCGGTGATGCCGCGGCGGCCGGAGCCGTCGGGGTTGTTGAGGCCGTGGACGCCGGTGCGCAGCGCGGTGAGGTAGCGGGTGGGGCTCTTGCGGGCGGGCCCGTAGTAGTCGTTGGAGCCGAAGACGTAGACGCCGGGGAACTCCATCAGCGGGCCGAGCGCGTCCAGCACGGCGGGGACGCCGAGCGGGTCGGAGAGGTTGTCGCCGGTGTTGACCACCAGGTCGGGTTCGAGCGCGGCGAGGCTCTTCAGCCAGCGCTGTTTCTTCTCCTGCCCCACGACCATGTGGATGTCGGACACCTGGAGGATCCGGATCGGCCGCGCACCGGCGGGCAGGATCGGGACCTCGACCCGGCGCAGGCGGAACGAGCGGACCTCGTACCCGGCGGCGTAGACGAGACAGGCGGCGCCGGTGGCGGCGATACCGAGCGGGACGGAGTACAGCGGTCGCATCGGTCCATCGTCGCAGACCGGGGCAACGGACCGAACGGGCGGTCGCCCCGGTGGGCGTGGCAGGCCGAACGCCGAACGGGCGCTGGGCAGTCAGCGCGGCCGGCGGACCGCGACGGCGGCGGACAGGTCGCCTTCAGCGCGGCCGGCGGACCGCGGCGGCGGCGGACAGGTCGCCTTCAGCGCGGCCGGCGGACCGCGACGACGGCGGACAGGTCGCCGGCCAGCGGGAGGTCGACGGCGCGCAGGGCGGGGTGGTCGAGCCAGTGCAGGCGGGCGGTGTCGGGTCGGCCCTGGAACTGCGGCGGCCAGCTCTCGCACGGGCTGAAGTCGTCGACCACCAGGACGCCGCCCGGGGTCAGCAGCCGTTCCGGGTCGGCGCCGCGGTCGGTCTTGGCCTGGCCGCCGCCGTCCAGGACCAGCAGGTCGTACGGGGCGTGCTGGTGGAGGGCGGTCCAGTCGCCGGTCAGGACGGTGACCTCGGGGTGGGTGGCGAAGAGCTGCGCGGCGGCGGTGGCGCGGACCGGGTCGCGTTCGACGCTGAGCAGCCGGACCCCGGGCCGGGCGGCGGAGGCGAGCCAGGCCAGGCCGACGCCGAGGCCGGTGCCGCTCTCGCCGATGCGGACCCGGGCGCCGCCGGCCAGTACGTGCAGCAGGCGGCCCTGTTCGGGGCGGCAGGAGTACGGGAAGCCGTGCGCCCGGGCCAGGGTGACGGCCTGTCGGACCAACGGCGGGAAGCCGTCCAGCCGTTCGCCGTACGCGTCGGTGCCGTGAGCTGACATGGCGTCAGTCTGCCAGCCGGGCGCGACGGCTGGACGGTCGCCCCCGGCGGGGACGCCGGCTTCGGGCTCCACCGGGACGGCCGGACGGTCGGCCCCCGGCGGGGACGCCGGCTTCGGGCTCCACCGGGACGACTGGATGGTCGCCCCCGGCGGGGACACCGGCTCCGGGTTCCACCGGGGCGGCCTCGCCTCAGGCGGTGTGACGGCGGCGGCGCGCGAGCAGCCAGAGGACTGCTCCGCCGGCCGCGACCAGGAGGCCGCCGAGCCCGGCGACCAGCCCGGTGCCGCTGGAGCCGGTCTCGGCCAGCCGGTCTGACGAGCCGTCGGACGAACCGTCGGAGGAGTCACCGGACGAGCCGTCGGTGGACCCCGTGGAGCCGCCCGTCCCGGCGGTGGCAGTGGCGGTCGGCGTCGGCGTGGGAGCAGGCGTCGGCGTGGCGGTGGTCGCCGCGGTGAGGGTGAGGCTGCGGCCGGCCTGGCACATGGTGGTGCCGTTGAAGGGGTTCTCGTGGCTCTCGTCGACGATCAGGCAGGCGTTGAGCTTGGTGCTGCCGACAGGGGTGTCGGCGGCGTACGAGACCCGCAGGTGGGGGATGCGGTCGGTGTGCGCCGCGAACGTGAGGTCGGGTTCGTCGACCCGGACGGCGACGTAGTCCGCGTCGGCGACGTGCTCGGCCTTCAGGGTCACCCAGCCCTGACCGGGGACCTGCTTCTGCACGGTGGCGTGCGGGTCGACCCAGAGCACGTCGTTGACGTTGGTGTACTCGGCCGGGGTGCCGTTGCTGATCTTCCAGTCGAACTCCACCGGCGCACCGCCGACCACCGCGCTCGCGGGGACGTTCTGCAGCTCGCTGTCGATGGAGACCATGCCGAGGTCGTTGCGCTGCTCGGCGAGCGGCTGGGTGGCGCCGGGCTCGGTGAGCGTGGACTTCAGCGCCACGTGCTGGAAGCCGCCGTTGCTCGCGCCGTGGTGGGGCAGGCCCATGGGAGCGCCGATCCGGAGCTGGACGGTGGTGGTGCCGGGGGCGGCGGTGATCGTCTGGCTGCCGGTGAAGACGCCGTCGGCGAAGGTCAGCGGGACGGACTTCCACTGCCCGTCGGCCGGATCCCGGTAGCCGATGGCGAGGTCGTACTTCGAGGCGCCCGGGCCGGTCTCGGCGGCGAGCCGCAGGGCCAGCTGACGGGCGGTCGGGCCCGGGTTCGTGACGGTCTCCACCAGCGGCAGCGGACCGCCGGCGAAGGCCAGTGCGGCCGGGGCCTGGACGGCCAGCGTCGGCGCCGGGGCGTCGGCGGCGACGGCGGTGGTGGCGGTGCCGGTGGCGAGCAGTCCGGCGAGCAGCAGGGCGGCGAGAGCGGCCGGGCGGTGGCGTGCGGGCATGGCGAAGTCCCCCCAGGACAAGGTGAGTTGACGAGTGCGGAAGGTCGGAGACGGGCAGGTCGCGGGTGATGCTGCGCGGCCCCCGTCCGGCCTCTCACCGGTATGGACGTTCATCGCGGCCCGCGGTTGCGTCCGGGTGCGAAGAATTTTCCGCGGACTTCGGGAAGTGGCGGCGGCGCGGTAAAGAAGCGGCGTTCGGGCCGGTCAGGTGCCAGAATCGGCGGCATGACGACGCTCAAGGCGCAGCTGCAGGAGGATCTCACGGCTGCCATCAAGGCACGGGACGAGCTCCGCTCGTCCACTCTCCGGCTCACCCTGGCCGCGGTCACCGGCGCGGAGGTGGCGGGCAAGGAGAAGCGCGAACTGTCCGACGCCGAGGTGCTGCAGGTGATCGGCAAGGAGGCGAAGAAGCGCCGCGAGGCCGCCGAGGCGTTCGACGGCGCCGGCCGGGCCGAGCAGGCGGAGCGGGAGCGCGCCGAGGGCGTGGTGCTGGACGGCTACCTCCCGGCGCAGCTCAGCGACGAGGAGCTGACCGCGATCGTGGCCGCCGCGGTGGCCGAGTCCGGGGCGAGCGGGCCGCAGGGCATGGGCGCCGTGATGAAGCTGGTCCGGCCTAAGGTCGAGGGCAAGGCGGAGGGCGGCCGGGTGGCGGCCGCGGTGAAGGCGGCCCTGGCGGGCTGAGCCCGGCGGCGCCGGAGCACCGGAACCGCCGGCATCAGAAGCGGCACCAGAATCGCCGAAAGCCGCCTGCGGTGGGGGAGTTCCCCGCCGCAGGCGGCTTTCGTGCGGGTGTGTCAGTGGTGGCCGGGCTTGCCGGTGTTGCCGCCGTTGATGGCGCCCGGCGGGAGGGTGATGCCGCCGTTGATCAGGCCGCCGTTGTTGTTGCCGCCGAGCAGGCCGCCCTGGGCGTTGTCGCCGGAGGGCGGGGTGGCGGTGTCGGACGGGTTGGGGCTCGGCGTTGCGACCGGGATGTTGACGGTCTGGAACTGGGACTTGGGGGTGTTGTCCAGGGCGTCGTTCATGGCCTGCTGCCAGATCGGGCCGGGGCCGTCGGCGCCGTAGACCGCGTTGCGGTAGTGGCCGCCGATGGTGATGTTCTTCATCGAGACGTTGCCGCCGACGCCGCCGAGCCAGACCGAGGTGGCCAGGTCGGGGGTGTAGCCGGTGAACCAGGCGGCGTACCGGTTGTCGGTGGTACCGGTCTTGCCGGCGATCTGGCGGCCGTCGTCGAGGCCGAGGGCGGAGCCGGTGCCCTTCTCGGTCACGCCGAGCAGCAGGGTGTTGACGCCGTCCGCGGTGGTCTCGGACATCGCCTGGGTGCAGTTGGCCTTGGGCACGTCGATCTTCTTGCCGTCGGTGTTGACCACCGAGGTGAGCGCGATCGGGGTGCAGTACTTGCCGCGCGCGGCGAACGCGGCGTAGACGCTGGCCATGGTGAGCGGGCTGACCTCCTGGGTGCCGAGCACCATGGAGGGGACCTGGAGCAGCGGCTTGCCGTTGGCCAGGGTCTTGATGCCCAGCTTGTCGGCCATCTGCTTCATCGGGCAGAGGCCGACCTGCTCCTCCAGCTGCACGAAGTAGGTGTTGACCGACTTCTGCATGGCGATCTGCATGCTGAACGGGCCGACCTCGCCGGTGCCCTCGTTCTGGACGCTGACCCCCTTCTCGTTCCACGTGCCGTCGCAGGTGGTCATCTTGGGGTAGTCCATCTTGTACGGCGAGGGGAACTCCTGGGTGATCGGCACCCCGGACTCCAGCGCCGCCGCGGCCAGGATGGGCTTGAAGGTCGAGCCGGGCGAGAAGCCGTTGCCGCCGCCCATCGCGGCGTCCACGTTGAGGTTCAGCACGGTCTGGTTCTTGTTGTTGTCCAGGCCGTACGGGCGGGTCTGGGCCATCGCCAGGATCTCGCCGGTGCCGGGCTTGATCATGGTGCCGGCCGCGGACACCGGGTCGGTCACGAAGACCTTCTTGGTGACCGCGTTGTACATCGCGTTCTGCTTCTCCGGGTCGATCGTGGTGTAGATCTTCAGACCGCCCTGGGACCACAGCTTCTGCCGGTCCGCGGCGGTCTTGCCGAACGCCGGGTCCTGCTTGAGCACGTGGCGCACGTAGTCGCAGAAGTAGCCCATGCCGGACTGCGCGGTGATGCAGCCGTTCTGCGGCTCGGAGTACTTGATGCCGAGCGGCGCGGCGAGCGCGGCCTTCGCGTCGTCGGCGGTGATGTGCTTGTACTCCAGCAGCTTGTTGATCACCGTGTTGCGGCGCGTCTGCGCGGCCTGCGGGTGGGCGATCGGGTCGTACGCCGAGGGGTTCTGCACCAGGCCGGCCAGCGTCGCGGCCTCGGGGATGGTCAGGTCCTTGGCGCTCTTGCTGAAGTAGCGGTTGGCCGCCGCCTCGATGCCGTACGCCTGGTGGCCGTAGAACGTGATGTTCAGGTAGTTGGTGAGGATCTGGTCCTTGCTCAGGTCCTCTTCCAGCTTGATGGCGTACTTCAGCTCCTGGATCTTGCGGCCCAGGGACTTGCGGGTGGCCTCCAGGAACGCCTGCTGGTCGTCGCCGGCCTGTTCGACGAAGACGTTCTTCACGTACTGCTGGGTCAGCGTCGACGCGCCCTGCGACGCGGAGCCGGACTCGGCGTTCTTGGTGACCGCGCGCAGCACGCCCTTGAGGTCGACCGCGCCGTGCTCGTAGAAGCGGTTGTCCTCGATGTCCACCTGGGCCTGGCGCATGATCGGCGCCATCTGCTCCTTGGTGAGGATGGTGCGGTCCCGGTCGTACACCTTGGCGATCAGGCCGCCCTTGGCGTCGTAGATGGTGGACGCCTGGGAGAGGGTCGGCGTCTTGAAGTCGTCCGGGATGTTGTCGAACGAATCGGCGGTGTCCTTGGCGGTCAGTCCGAACGCGCCGACGGCCGGGAGGGCCATGCCGGCGACCAGGACGCCGGCCAGCACGGCGCTGCCCAGGAACTTGATGCCGAGCCCTGCCAGGTCGAGCGGGGAGCCCGCGGATCGCGAAGGTGCCATGGGGAGAACCCTACGTCGGCGAATCCCGTACAGGGGGGCAGGTGTTCGCCTACGCTTGTCACAGAACTGCGACAGCTTCGCTCTGTTCATCGTCATCACTCTTGTGAGTGATGAGCTTTGTCCGATTCGGGATGATTTGCGATGGATCTTGGCGGGCGATCTCCCGGCTGTCGTGGCGCACCGTGACGAAAGTGACCAAACGGTCCCGGGCAAGGCCTGCGACCTGCAATCACTCCAACGAGTGAGCTGACGGACACCCATAGTCCGATCGGGTCATTTCAGATTGGGCCCACAGGGGCTGTTGCGTCGTGCCGTTCTTCCGTAACGTCCTCAACTGGCAGCGGTGAATATGCCGTTGCCGCCGTGGGGGAGCCCCGAATCGGGAGAGGACGGCGCCGGCATGGGCTGGGTGGACGACTGGAGCGCACAGGCGGCTTGCCGCACGAGCGATCCGGATGAACTGTTCGTACAGGGGGCGGCGCAGAATCGCGCCAAGGCGGTGTGCAGCGGATGCCCGGTGCGCACCGAATGCCTCGCTGACGCACTCGACAACCGCGTCGAGTTCGGCGTCTGGGGTGGGATGACCGAGCGTGAGCGCCGGGCGCTGCTGCGCCGCCGGCCGACCGTGGTCTCCTGGCGCAGGCTGCTGGAGACGGCGCGCACCGAGTACGAGGAGTCACTGGCGACCGGGGTGGTCCTGCGGGACTACGCCCAGGCCGGCTGACCCTTCGTCAGGAGCCGGGAAACCGGACGGTTCTGACGCAGCATCGGCGGCTCAATCGGTGGGGGAGCCGAGGCGGTCGCCGATGGCCCGCAGTCCGTCCAGGTCGTGCACGTCCCCGGGCAGGGCGGGCACCTCGACGATCGGCACGTCCGGGTAGACCGAGACGAAGCGGTCCCGGGTGCGCCGTTCCCTCGTCATGATCTGCATGCGTTCGGCGTGCAGCCGCAGCAGTCCGGCGGCCAGCGTCTCGGCGGCGACGGTGGCGGAGTGCGAGCCGTTCTCCTCGAGTGCCTCGGCGGCGGCCAGCGCGCGCTCCGCGGTGAGCTGCGGGGCGCCGGTGGAGTGGACCCGGTTGAGCACCAGCCCGGCCAGCGGCATGGCGTCGGCGGCCAGCCGGTCGACGAAGTACGCGGCCTCGCGCAGCGCGTCCCGTTCGGGCGCGGCGACCACCAGGAACGCGGTGCCCTCGGCCTTGAGCAGCTGGTAGGTGCGGTCCGCGCGCTCCCGGAAGCCGCCGAACATGGAGTCCATCGCGGTGACGAAGGTCTGCACGTCGGTGAGGAGCTGGGCACCGAAGATCTTGCCGAGGGTCCCGGTGAGCAGGCCCATGCCGACGTTGAGGAACTTCATCGCGGAGCGCCCGCCGACCTTCGCCGGGGCGGTGAGCAGCCGGATCACCCGGCCGTCCAGGAAGGACCCGAGGCGGCTCGGGGCGTCCAGGAAGTCCAGCGCGGAGCGGGACGGCGGCGTGTCGACGACGATCAGGTCCCAGCGGTCCTCGGCGCGGAGCTGGCCCAGCTTCTCCATCGCCATGTACTCCTGGGTGCCCGCGAAACCGGCCGAGAGCGACTGGTAGAACGGGTTCTCCATGATCGTCCTGGCCCGCTCGGGCTCGGCGTGGTTGAGCACGACCTCGTCGAAGGTCCGCTTCATGTCGAGCATCATGGCCTGGAGCTCGCCCTCGCCCGTGGTGCCCTTCACCACCCGCGGGGTGTTGTCCAACTCGGTCAGGCCCATCGACTGGGCCAGGCGCCGCGCCGGGTCGATGGTCAGCACCACGACGCGGCGGCCGCGTTCGGCGGCGCGCAGGCCGATCGCCGCGGCGGTGGTGGTCTTGCCGACCCCGCCGGAGCCGCAGCAGACCACGATCCGGGTGCCCGGGTCGTCGATCAGCGCATCGATGTCCAGGCCGGTCATGCCGCCCCCTGCCGCTTCAGCTCGCCCGCCAGCCGGTACAGCCCGGCCAGTTCCATGCCCTCCCCGAGCAGCGGCAACTCGTAGGTCGGCAGCCGCAGTTGCTGCAGGTCGGCGCGTTGGACGCGTTCCAGTTCGACGCGTTCGGCGTGCTCCCGGGCCTGCTCCAGCAGCGGGTCGAGCAGCGGCTCGACGTTGGCCCGGACGGTCTCCGGCTTGCGCGAGCGCCCGCCCAGGCCCGCCTCGCCGAGGGCCAGCGCGACGTCCTCGCGGTGGTCGGCGTGCGCCGCCTCGACCGCCGCCGCGTCCAGTATCGGCGGGCGCACCATGTTCACCAGCACCCCGCCGACCGGCAGCCCGGCCTCCCGCAGATCGGTGATCCCGTCCACCGTCTCCTGCACCGGCATCTCCTCCAGCAGCGTCGTGAAGTGCACCGCCGTCTCCGGGGAGCGCAGCACCCGCATCACGGCCTGCGCCTGGGTGTGGATCGGGCCGAACCGGGCCAGGCCCGCCACCTCGGAGTTGACGTTCAGGAAACGGGTGAGCCGGCCGGTCGGCGGGGCGTCCATCACCACCGCGTCGTACAGCAGCCGCCCGTCCGGGCCCTTGCGGCGGGCCGCCTCGCAGGCCTTGCCGGTGAGCAGCACGTCCCGCACGCCGGGGGCGACGGTGGTGGCGAAGTCCACGAAGCCGACCTTCTGCAGGGCCTTCCCGGCCCGGCCCAGCTTGTAGAACATCTCCAGGTACTCCAGCAGCGCCAGCTCGGTGTCGATCGCCAGCGCGTGCACCTCGCCGTGGCCCTTGCCGGGCAGGCCGAGCTGACTGGGCGTCACGGTGGCGACCCGGCGTTCCTGGTAGGGCAGCGCCGCGATCTGGAACAGCTCGGCGATGCCCTGCCGGCCCTCCACCTCGATCAGCAGGGTCCGCCCGCCCTCGGCGGCCAGCGCCAGGGCCAGCGCGGCGGCCAGCGTGGTCTTCCCGGTGCCGCCCTTCCCACTGACCACGTGCAGCCTGACGCCCTCCCAGTCCGGCTCCCGCTCCGCCTCCTGCGCGGTCGGCCTGGCCGTGCCGGGGGTGCTCGCCACGCTCGCTCTCCGTCCGTCGGTCCGCCGGCACCGTGCGGGTGCCCTCACCGCGAGGGTAACGAGCGAGCGGTCCCGATGCCCGGAGCATCCCGGCCGCCCCCGGCAATCATGCCCCCTTTGTGTCCCACCTCACACGGCCCGGGCGGCTAGAGTCACCCCCATGACCAAGTGGGAATACGTCACCGTGCCGCTCCTCGTGCACGCCACCAAGCAGATCCTCGACACCTGGGGCCAGGACGGCTGGGAGCTCGTCCAGGTCGTGCCCGGCCCGAACCCGGAGCAGCTGGTCGCGTACCTGAAGCGGGAGAAGGAGTAGCCATGGGCCAGGTCGAGCAGAAGCTCGCCGACCTCGGGCTGACCCTGCCCGAGGTCGCCGCACCGGTCGCCGCGTACGTTCCGGCGCTGCGCACCGGCCACTACGTGATGACCTCCGGTCAGCTGCCGGTCGTCGCCGGGAAGCTCCAGCGGACCGGAAAGGTCGGCGCCGAGGTCACCGCCGAGGAGGCCAAGGAACTCGCGCAGATCTGCGCGCTCAACGCGCTGGCCGCCGTGAAGTCGGTGGTCGGCGACCTGGACAAGGTCGAGCAGGTCGTCAAGGTGGTCGGCTTCGTCGCCTCCGCCCCCGACTTCACCGGCCAGCCCGGCGTCGTCAACGGCACCAGCGAGCTGCTGGGCCAGGTCTTCGGCGACAAGGGCGTGCACGCCCGCAGCGCCGTCGGCGTGGCGGTGCTGCCGCTGGACGCGCCCGTCGAGGTCGAGCTGATGGTCCGCGTCCGCGACTGACCAGACGCACCCGACCGGGGCCCGCTGCCGACCACGGCGCGGGCCCCGCTGCGTTCGCCGCCCCGTCGAGCGGGGGCGTTAACATCCGTGAACATGCCGCAGATGCCCGCTCCCTGGCCCACCCGGATCCGCGCCCTGGCCGCCGGCCGGGTGCAGCCCCCCGCCCCCCGCCCGTCCGCCACCGTGGTGCTGCTGCGCGACGGCGCGACCGGCCCGGAGGCGTACCTGCTGCGCCGACGCACCTCGATGGCGTTCGCGGGCGGGCTGTACGCCTACCCCGGCGGCGGCGTCGACCCGCGCGACGGCGACGCGCCCTGGGCCGGCCCGAGCGCCGCCGCGTGGGCCGAGCGGCTCGGCGTGGACGAGGACACCGCCCGGGCCGTGGTCTGCGCGGCGCTGCGCGAGACCTTCGAGGAGGCCGGCGTGCTGCTGGCCGGGCCGGACGCCCACTCGCTGGTCGAGCCGCGCGACTGGTCCGCCGAGCGGGCCGCCCTGGAGGCCCACGAGCTGTCGTTCGGGGACTTCCTGGCGCAGCGTCAGCTGGTGCTGCGCACCGACCTGCTGGCGGCCTGGGCCCGCTGGGTGACCCCCGAGTTCGAGGAACGCCGCTTCGACACCTGGTTCTTCGTCGCCGCGCTGCCCGCCGGACAGCACGCCGCCGACACCGTCGGCGAGGCCGACCGGGTGGCCTGGCTGCGACCCGCCGACGCGGTGGCGGGCTTCGAGCAGGGCCGGTTCGGGATGATGCCGCCGACCATCACGGTGCTGCGCGAGCTGCTGCCCGCGGACAGCGTCGCCGCGGCCCTCACGGCCGCCGCCGGACGGGACGTGGCACCCGTCCTGGGCCACGCCGAGGTCGCCGGGGAACGGATCACCATCCGCTGGCCCGGGTATGACGAACTCACTATCGACGGCGAGTTTCCTGCATGAGAAGCTCCCACCGAGGGCCTGCCGGCCCTCCCTGAGACACCCGCAACCTGCGGGAACACGTACCGACGCCCGGAAGGAGACCTCCGATGACCCACAACGACGTGGCTCGCCGGACACCCGTCACGCCCGCCCGCACCGTCACCCCGCGCGCCGCCGCCTGCGACGAACCGGCGCCCCGGGAGACCACCCGCCTGCTGCACCGCGAGCTGCCTGCCCGGGCCACGGTTCGCTCGCTGCCGCTGCGCCGCCTCAGCCGAGCCGAGGTGGACGCCGGGTGAGCGGACCCCACGACCTCGGAGCCACCGGGTGACCACTCTGCTGCCGGGCGACCCCGCCGAGACCATCGGCGGGGCCGCCACCCCCCGTGCGTACTGCCTCCTCGCGCCCAACCCGAGCGTGATGTCCCTGGACGGCACCAACACCTGGCTGCTGTCCGAACCGGGCTCCGACCTCGCCGTCGTGGTCGACCCCGGTCCGCTCGACGAGGGCCACCTGCGCCGGGTGGTCGCCACCGCCGAGGAGCAGGGCAAGCGGATCGTCCTCACCGTGATCACCCACGGGCACCCCGACCACACCGACGGGGTCGAGCGCTTCGCCGAACTCACCGGCTCCCGGGTCCGCGCCCTCGACCCCGAACACCCCCTCGGCGTGGACGGCCTGCACGGCGGCGAACGGCTCGACGTCGGCGGCCTCGACCTCCGGGTGATCGCCACCCCCGGCCACACCGCCGACTCGCTCACCCTCCACCTGCCGGCCGACGGCGCCCTGCTCACCGGCGACACCGTGCTCGGCCGCGGCACCACCGTCGTCGCCCACCCCGACGGGCGGCTCGGCGACTACCTCGACTCCCTGCGCCACCTGCACGTGCTCGCCTCCGAGCACGGCGTCCGCACGATCCTGCCCGGCCACGGCCCCGTCCTGGCCGACGCGCTCGGCGCCGTCGAGTACTACCTGGCGCACCGGGCCAGCCGCCTCGCCCAGGTCGAGACCGCGGTCGAGTCGGGCTGCCGCACGCCGGAGGAGGTCGTCGCGCGGGTCTACGCCGACGTCGACCGCGCGGTGTGGCCCGCGGCGGAGCTGTCGGTGCGGGCGCAGCTGACGTACCTGGAAGAGCACGGGCTGATCTAGCGGGAACCGGGACGCCAAAGATCCGCCCGGGAGAGCACATCACTCCCTGGGCGGATCTCGTTGCGGCTCGCGTCCGGCGCGTCGCGGCTCAGCGCGAGCGGCGGGAGAGGCGTTCGACGTCGAGGAGGACGACCGCGCGGGCCTCCAGCTTGAGCCAGCCGCGGCCGGCGAAGTCGGCGAGGGCCTTGTTGACCGTCTCGCGGGAGGCGCCGACCAGCTGGGCGAGCTCCTCCTGGGTCAGGTCGTGGGCGACGTGGATGCCCTCCTCGGACTGCACGCCGAAGCGGCGGGAGAGGTCCAGCAGGGCCTTGGCGACGCGGCCGGGCACGTCGGAGAAGACCAGGTCGGACATCACGTCGTTGGTGCGGCGCAGCCGGCGGGCGATGGCGCGCAGCAGCGCGATGGAGACCTCGGGCCGCGCGTGCAGCAGCGGGAGCAGGTCGCCGTGGCCCAGGCCGAGCAGCTTGACCTCGGTGAGGGCGGTGGCGGTGGCGGTGCGCGGGCCCGGGTCGAACAGCGACAGTTCGCCGATCATCTCGCTGGGGCCGAGCACCGCGAGCATGTTCTCGCGGCCGTCCGGGGAGGCGCGGTGCAGCTTCACCTTGCCCTCGACCACGACGTACAGCCGGTCGCCCGGGTCGCCCTCGTGGAACAGCGACTCGCCGCGAGCGAGCGTCACCTCGGTCATGGAAGCGCGGAGCTCGGCAGCCTGGTCGTCGTCGAGTGCCGCGAAGAGCGCCGCGCGCCGCAGAACGTCGTCCACGAGCTTCCTCCTGCTGGTGTCTGGGCAGATCTACTCACAAGGATGACGCATGTCGCTCCGATCATATGAGGAGGGGGTGTGCCCGGGGGCCGAGTACGCGGCCATTCGCGCACTTCGGGTGACGGCCCGCCGGCCCCGCGACCCGGCCGGATCGCCTCCGGCAGGCCGCTGATCGCGGCCCCCGCGCAGTGGGTACAGCGCGAAGCAGGCGGCCGCGAGGAGCAGGATCGCCGGCGGGACGGCACCCAGCAGCAGCCGGATTCCGCTGAGCGCGGACGCCGGCTGGACGTCGGCCCCCGAGCGGTAGCCGCCCGCGGCGAGCACCAGGGAGAGCACCGCGGCCTGCAACGAGACCGACCAGCGGACGATGAAGCCGTTCATGCCCATGTACATGCCTTCGCGGCGCGCGGCGGTCCTGGTCTCGTCGTCGTCGATCACCTCGGCGAGCATGATCTCCAGCAGCACCAGCATCCCGGCGATGCCGAGGCCGACCAGCGCGGCGGTGAGCACCGCTCCCAGCAGCGTGCCGACCAGCAGGAACGGGGTGAGGCCGAGGGCCAGCACGCCGGTCGCGGCGAGCACCGCCCGGCGCGGGCCGAGCCGGACGGTGAGCCGCCCCCAGCCCCACACCGCGGGAACGGCGGTGGCGAAGATCGCGCCGAGCACCAGCGTGTTCGCGGAGTCCGGCTCGTGCAGCACGTACTTGGTGAAGAACGGCAGCCCGGCCTGCATCAGCGCGATGGTCAGTTGCACCAGGAAGCTGCCCACCGCGTACGTCAGGAACGCCCGGTTGGCCAGCGTGTAGCGGACGGCGGTGAGGAACCCGAACGCCTCGCGGGGCTGCTCCGGGCGCTCCACCGAGCCGCGCAGCGAGACCAGGAAGCAGCCGGTGGCGATCAGGCCGAACGCCGCGCCCATCGCGGGCCAGCCGATCGAGCCGTACAGCAGCGGGGCGGCGGCGACGCCGAGCACCATGCCGCCGATGCCGAGCGCCTGCCGGGACGGGGCGGCCCTGGCGCGCTCGCCGGTGGTGGGGAAGAGCTCCGGGAAGAGCGCGACGTAGTTGAGCACCACCAGGACGGTCAGCAGGTCGTAGACCAGCACCACGGCCAGGAAGTACCAGAACCGGGCGGTCGCCCCGTCCACCAGCGGCGTCCACACCAGCGTCTGCGCGGCCGCCAGCGGGACGGTGCCGAGCGCGATGTACGGCAGCCGGCGGCCCCAGCGGGTGCGGGTGCGGTCGGAGAGGTGGCCGATCAACGGGTTGAGCACCGCGTTGGCGACGCCGTGCAGCACCATCGCCAGGCCGATCAGCCCGGACGGGACACCGAGCCGGTCCACGTAGTAGTACGTCGCGTAGGTGGCGAACGCCTGGCTGAGCAGCTGCACGCCGAGGTTGCCGGTGGCGTAGCGCAGCGGGCTGCGGGTGCGGCGGGCACCGAGCAGACGGTCGATCATCCGGCGCTGCCCGCGGGGTGCGCGCCAAGGTGATGGAGCGTCAGGGAGCGCTGGACCTCGCGCAGTTCGCGCCAGCCGGTCCGGACGATGCCCTCCTCGGCGAGCACCGCCCGCACCTCGGGGTCGGTGAACAGCCGCAGTGCCGCGCTTGGCGTGGTGCGGCATGATCGCGCGCAGCTCCGCGGTGTCCTCGAAGGGGTGCACGAAGACCTCGTTGACGCCCGGCCGCAGCCCGCGCAGCAGGCCGATCATCTCGGCCCGGACGTCCTCGTACGCATGGCCCTCGCCGAGCTGGAAGGTGCCGGTCCACAGGTGGTCGAGGATCACCACGCCCGCCCGGTCGGCGAGTTCCGCCTTCGCGGCGACCAGCTCGTCGAACTCCGGCGGCAGTCCCATCCCCGCCGCCGAGCGGGGCAGCCGGAACGGCAGGCCGTACTCGGCGCACAGCGGCAGCACCTGCTCCAGGAAGTCCCGGCCGGTGGCCAGGCCGTAGACGCTGCCCATGTGGTTGTCGGCGTGCGTCGGGTCGAGGCCGAGGGCGATCGCCCGGTCCAGCTGGGCGCGCAGTTCGGCGGTGAGCTGTCCGGCGTCGGCGGTGCGCTCGACGGTGGCGCAGTCGCGCGGGAAGTAGCCGTGCTCGTCGACCAGCGAGGAGCTGTCGCCGGTGCGGGCGACCGGTCCCCACCGGTAGCCCTCCCACTCGCTGGTCAGGGTCAGGTGCACGCCCACGTCCCAGCCGTGCGCGGCGGCCGTGGCGATCGCCTCCGGTGCCCACGGGCACGGCAGCATCACGGTGGCGGAGTCGATCGCGCCGGCTGCCAGCAGGCCGGAGATACCGGTGTTGGCGGAGCGGCACATGCCGTAGTCGTCGGCGTTGACGATCAGCAGGCGGGTGTCGGGGGAGTGGCCGAGGCGTTCGGCGACGCTGGGCGGCATGCGGGGTCCCGGGGGTGTGGGGGGAGTGGAAACGGTTACTGACACGCAGTCAGGAAAGCGTTTTCACGGACCTGTTCGCGGGCCAGCAGGCAGGCCCCGTCCAGGTCCGCGTCCGGGCCGAGCTCGGAGGCGCGCACGTCGATCCGCAGCGGGCCGGCGATCTCCGCGAGCCGGCGGCGCACCAGCGCGGCGAGCGGCTCGTTCCCGGCCCCGGCCGGACCGCCGAGGACGAACAGCCCCGGCTCGACGACCAGCGTGACGGCACCGATCACCTGCGCGGCGCGACCGACGAAGTCGCTGATCTCGGCGCCGGTCGAGTCCGAGGTCAGCCCCGGGACCGCCGCCCCGAGCGGCAGGCCCGCCTGCGGGAGGAAGCCCACCTCGCCGGCACCGCCCGCGATGCCGCGGTGCAGCCGCCCGTCCAGCACCAGTCCGGCGCCGAGACCCGGCCCGATCCGCAGCAGCGCGAAGTCCTTGGTGCCGCGGCCCTCGCCGAGCCGCAGTTCGGCGACGGCGGCGAGGTTGGCGTCGTTCTCCAGCGTGAACGGCAACGGGAACGACCGCTCCAGCCCCTCGACCAGCCCCGCGCCGTCGCGCGGCAGGCCACGGCCGACCCGGATCGTCCGCCCGTCCCGCCCGACGATCGCCGGGACGCCGACCACCGCCGCATCGACCGCGTGAAGCGGCATCCCCGCCTGCTTGGCGCACCGGGCCGCGGCCGTCGTCACGGCGGACGCCACGTCGAGCGTGGCCGGTGCGGTGGCCGTCGCCAGCACGCTGCCGGTCAGGTCGATCAACCGCGCCTCGACGGTGGTCGGGCTGACCCGCACCCCCAGCGCGTGCCCCGCCCCGGGGTCGACGCCGTACAGCGTGGCCGCCGGCCCACGACGCGAGGTGTCGAGGCCCAGCTCCCGGACCGCCCCGCGCTCCACCAGCCGTTCCAACGCCTGCGCGACGGTGGTCTTCGACAACCCGGACGCCCGCACCAACTCCGGCCGCGCAACCGGCCCGTCCCGCTCGACCAGTTCGAGCACGGCACGCGCATTGATCGACCACAGCAGGTTCTGCTGACCGGCCAGCGGCTTGTCGGACATGTCTCGGCGACACCTTCGGGGGAGAGGGATGAGTAGGTCGGAAACTTTCCTACCACGGCGCGGGGTGACGGCGACAGGGGGAGGCTGAGGTGATGGCTGCCATGGCGGGCCTCCTTCTCCTTCACTCCCGGTGAACGCCGGTTCCGGCGGGCCGGGCGTCAGGGTGGCGTTGGTATCCAGGGCGGCGGCGTCAGGGAAGCGTCAACGCGGGGCCGGGGCCTCGGCGGATCGGATCTGCTGGCGGTGCGGCGCGGACCCCGGCGACCGGAAGGCCGGGGTCCGGCCGCCTCGGACGGAGGACGGGATGGAGCAGCAGCCGCGCGCGGGCCGAAACGGGCTGCGGGTCGTGGTCGGAGTCAGCGGATCGCTCGGCAGCCTGGGCGCCCTGCACCGCGCGGTCGCCGAGGCCCGGCGGCTCGACGCGGAGGTGCTGGCGCTGCACGCCTGGGAGCCCCCGGGCGGGGAGTTCGGCTACCGCCGCTCGCCGTGCCCGCCGCTGCTCTCGGCCGTCCGTGCCGCCGCGGCGCAGACCCTCGCCGAGGCGATGGCCGAGGCGTTCGGCGGCGCGGACCCCGGCGTGCCGGTCACCGCCACCACCGTGCGGGGCCCGGCAGGCCCGTCCCTGGTCGCCGCCGCGGACCGCCCCGGCGACCTGCTGGTCCTCGGCCCGTCCGGCTCGTGGTTCCGGCGGGGCCTGCGGGCCTCGGTCGGGCAGTCCTGCGTGCGGCCGGCGCACTGTCCGGTGCTGATCGTCCCCCGCTCCGAACTCCAGGTCGCCTTCGACGAGTTGAGCGGCCACCCGTTCGCGGCCCGGGCACTGGAGGCGGAGCTGCGCGAACTCACCCGCCCGGTGGCCTCCGCCCGGCGATCCACCGCGCAATGACCGACCGGCCGACGTGACCCCCCGCCCTTGGCGGACAATGGACCACATGACTGCGGCGGATGACAGCGGACTCGTGGCGGTGGCGGAGCTGGTCGCGGCCGGCGGTGTGGTGGTGCTGAGCGGCGCCGGACTGTCGACCGAGTCCGGGATCCCGGACTACCGCGGGCCGAACGGGGTGCGGCGCCACCGCGCGCCGATGACGTACCAGGAGTTCGTGGCACAGGCGGAGGCCAGGCGGCGCTACTGGGCGCGCAGCCACGCCGGCCGGGCGGTGATCTCGCGGGCCCGACCGAACGCCGGCCACCGCGCGGTGGCCGAGCTGCGCGCCTCCGGCCACCTCTCCGCGGTGATCACCCAGAACGTCGACGGCCTGCACCGCGCGGCGGGCACCGCGGACGCGGTCGAGCTGCACGGCGGCCTGGACCGGGTGATCTGCCTGGACTGCCGCCGGACCACCACCCGCACCGAACTCGACGAGCGCCTCGCCGCACTCAACCCGCACTTCCAGGACGCCGGCTCCCGGGTGAACCCGGACGGCGACGTCGAACTCCCGGACGACCTGGTGGCCGGTTTCACGGTCGCCGAGTGCACCACGTGCGGCGGGGTCCTCAAGCCGGACGTGGTGTTCTTCGGCGAGAGCGTCCCCAAGGAGCGGGTCGATCTCTGCTACCGCCTGGTGGACGACAGCCGGGCGCTGCTGGTCCTGGGCTCCTCGCTGGCCGTCCTGTCCGGCCTGCGCTTCGTCCGCCACGCGGCGAAGACCGGCAAGCCGGTGGCCATCGTCAACCAGGGCCCGACCCGCGGCGACGAGCTGGCCGGCGTCCGGGTGGACCGCCCGCTGGGCGAGGCCCTCACCGAACTCGCGACGCGGATCGAAACGGCGCGGTAGGCGAGGTAGGCGTGGACTGCGGCACGGTGGGCGCGTCGCGCCGCGCCCGGCACCGGTCACGTCGGCACCGCGCCCGGCACCCGCCGCGTCGCGAACCCTGACGGACGGTCAGCAGTGCCGTCCGCCGAGCCAGTGCGCGTCGACGCCCGCGACCACGCTGCCCGCCACCGTGCCCAGCAGCGCGCCCGCGACCACGTCGCCCGGGTAGTGCACCCCGGTGTGCACCCGTGAGTACCCCACCGACAGCGCCAGCAGGCCCAGCGGCGCCGCTGCCCACGGCAGCCGGGACGCCACCCCGGTGGCGAAGGCGAACGCCGAGGCGGTGTGGCCGGAGGGGAAGGAGGCCGACTCCGGCATCGGCACGTGCCGGCTCTCCGGCACCCTGCCCGCCTCCCGGTCCGGGCGCGGGCGGCGGGCCAGCGACTTGCCGAGCAGGTTCGCCGCCGCCGAGGCCACCGCCACCGACCCCAGCCCGACCAGCGCCGCCCGGCGCGGCGCGCCCGGTGCCAGGGCGAGGGCGCAGGCCGCCGCGATCGACAACTTGGAGTTGTCGGCCGCCGTCGACAGGCGCCGCAGCCCCTGGTCCAGCGCCGGTGTCGGGGTCGCCGCCACCGCGACGTACACCGCCTCGTCCACCGCCGCCAGGTCCGCGACCACCTGCCGACCGGCCAGCGCCCAGCGCGTCACCGCCCTCATCGGGCACCGCCGTCGGTCTCGGTCCGGCCCGCCGCGAGCTGGGCCAGCCGGCTCCACCGCACCGTCGGCACCGCCTGCACCGGGCCCGGCCGGTGCCGCGGGACCCGTACCCGCAGCGCCGCCGGGCGGATCACGCAGCGCACCGGCACCGCCAGCTCCAACGCCTCGCCGTCCACCGCCACCGGAATGCTCGCCGTATCCGCCGTCACCAGCACCTCCCGACCCGTCAGCACCGTCACCGCCTCCGCATTCGTACCGCGCAACGCCAGGTCCGCGGCCTGCGCCGCGCCGTCGACCCGCACGCCCAGCACACCCAGCAGTCCGCGGTCCATCCGCGAACGCCGCCCGGGATCCAGCAAGTCCCCTGCGTCGTAGGGGTTGTTGCTGACCAGCACCGCCTGCGGCTGCTCCAGCCGCCGCTCCCCGGCCGAGGCGGTCAGCCGGGCGCCCGCGTAGCCGACCAGCAGGTCCGGCAGCATGGCCAGGACGGTCGTCGCCTTGGCGTCCCGGTACTCGGGGCGCTGGACGATCTCCGCGTACGTGCCGAACGACACGTTGTTGACGAACGCCCGGCCCGACACCTCGCCGAGGTCGACCCGTACCTCCACTCCGTCGGTCAGCGCGTCCAGGCAGCGGCCGGGGTCGGTGCGGTCCAGGCCCAGGTCCATCGCGAAGTGGTTGCGGGTGCCCGCCGACACCACCAGGAACGGCAGCCCGTGCCGGGCCGCGACCTGGGCCACCAGCGCCTGGGTGCCGTCGCCGCCGGCCACCCCGAGCAGGTCCGCGCCCTCGGCGACGGCCCGTTCGGCGAGTTCCACCACGTCCTGCCACGCCGTCGGGTCGAGCAGCACCACCTCGGCGCCCAACTCCCGTGCCCGTTCGGCCAGGTGGAAGCGCTCCACCTTCCCGCCGCCGGACTTCGGGTTCATGATGAGCACCGGCTTGCGGGGCGCGTCGACCGTCCGCTCCGGCATCTGCTGCTCACCGCGCGCCTTGCGCAGCGCCGCCCGGGCGAAGGCCAACCCCACCGCCCACAGCGCCACCGCGCCCAGCACCCACGGCCAGGTCCCGCCGCCCACGTACAGCGCCACCGCGCCCGCCGGGGCTGCCACCGCCAGTGCCGCGCCCAGCCAGCGCACCGGGCCGCGCCGCGACAGCGCCCACCACATCCCGGCCGCCATCAGTGCCAGCGCCACCACCCCGACCGCGACCACCAGCGCGCCCCGCAACCCCGCCCCGGCGGCCAGCACCGCCACCGCCGCCACCCCGCACCCGACGGCGACCCTCGCCAGCGCCACTTCACCCATCTCCCGACGGTAACGCGGCGTCAGGCCGCCCGCCCCTCAGGAACGCAGAACGATCAGCCACCGCCAGGGCCCCTGATGGTGGCTGATCGTCCGTGGTGCTGCTTACTCCTGCGGCGTGCCGTCGGCGGCGATCCGCGCGAAGCCGAGGTACTTGTGCAGCGCCTTCGGCAGCAGCACCGAGCCGTCGGCCTGCTGGTGCTGCTCCAGGACGGCGGCGATGGTGCGGCCCAGCGGCAGGCCGGAGCCGTTGACGGTGGCGGCGGGGGTGGGCTTGCCGTTCTCGTCGCGGGTGCGGATGCCGGCCCGGCGCCCCTGGAAGGTGCCGAAGTCGGAGACCGAGGAGACCTCGCGGTAGGTGTCCTGGCTGGGCAGCCACACCTCCAGGTCGTAGGTCAGCCGCGCGGAGAACCCGGTGTCACCGGCCGCCAGGGCGACCACGCGGTACGCGAGTTCCAGCGCCTGCAGGCAGGCCTCGGCGTGCGAGACCATCAGCAGCATCTGCTCGTTCGCCTGCTCGGGCGCGCAGATCCGCACCATCTCCACCTTGGAGAACTGGTGGAGCCGGATCAGGCCGCGGGTGTCGCGCCCGTACGAGCCCGCCTCGGAGCGGAAGCACGGGGTGTGCGCGGTCAGCGCCAGCGGCAGCTCGGCGGGCGGGACGATCTCGTCCGCGTACAGGTTGGTCAGCGGCACCTCGGCGGTCGGGATCAGGTACAGGTCCCGGTCGGCGGTGCCGGTGCGGAACAGGTCCTCCTCGAACTTCGGCAGCTGGCCGGTGCCGGTCATGGTCCGCCGGTTCACCAGGTACGGCACCGCGTGCTCGACGTAGCCGTGCTGACGGGTGTGCAGGTCCAGCAGCAGCGAGACCACCGCGCGCTCCAGGGCGGCGCCGACGCCGCGCAGCACGCTGAACCGCGAGCCCGACAGCTTGGTGGCGCGGCCGAAGTCCAGGATGCCCATCGCCTCGCCGAGGTCGACGTGGTCCTTGGGGGCGAAGTCGAAGGCCGGCGGGGTGCCGACCTTGCGCAGCTCGAGGGCGTCCGCGTCGGAGTTGCCGTCCGGGGCCTCGTCCGCGGGCAGGTTCGGGATGGTCAGCAGCAGCTCCGTCAACTCCTGCTGGACCTGCTCCAGTTCGGCCTCGTTCTGCTGGACCTGCTCCTTCAGCGCGCGGGCGCTCTCCTTCAGCTCGGAGACGTCCCCGCCCGACTTGGCGGTGCGCTGCACCTCCTGGGCGACCTGCTTGGAACGGGCCCGCAGCTCGTCGCCGGCCTGGATCCCGCCGTTGCGGCGGGACTGCAGCTCCTGCAGCGCGGACAGGTCCAACTGGTAGCCGCGGCGCGCCAGAAGCCGGACGGCTTCGTCCCCCAGGTCGATCAGGACGCGGGCATCATGCATCGGGGATCTGCTCCTTGGTACAGCCAGGTAGGTGCCCCGACCGTAGCAGGGCCGCAGACCGCGTCGCAGCGCCTTTCACCCCGGTTCGGAGTCCTCGACGGCGCACGGTTGCGAGATGATCCGCACGGAGATAGTCTCTGCATAGACAATCTCAGTGGCGAAGGGGAGCCGACCATGTGGGAGCACGAGTACAGCGCCGAGACCGCCGCCGCGCCGCAGGACGTCTGGGCGGTGCTCAGCGACCTGAACGGCTGGGCGAGTTGGGACACCTCGATGGAGTCGGTCGTGCTGCAGGGCGCGTTCGAGGTCGGGGCGAAGGTGGTGATGACCCCGACCGGCCAGGAGCCGATCGAGTCGGTGATCGTCCGGATCGAGGAGAACGTCGCGTACGCCGACCAGACCGAGTTCGGCGGCGTCACCCTGCGCTTCGCCCACACGCTGACCGCGCTGCCCGGCGGCGGCACCAGGGTCCTGCACCGGCTGGAGATCACCGGCCCGGAGGCCGGGCAGATCGCCCCCGAGCTCGGCCCGCAGATCACCGAGGACTTCCCGGAGGCGATGGCCGGCCTGCTGGCCCGGGCGGAGGGCGCCGCCTGATGGACGGTCTGGTCGACGGCCCCGGCCGCAGCCCCGGCTTCTGGCTCTGGCACACCACCCTGCGCTGGCAGCGCGAGATCGCGGCGGCCCTCGCCCCGCACGACCTGACGCACGCCCAGTTCGTGCTGCTGTCCTGCGCCTGGTGGCTGAACGAGCAGGGCGCCGCCCCCAACCAGCAGGAGCTGTCCCGGCAGGCCGGGACGGACGTCCGGACCACCTCGCAGGTGGTCCGGAAGCTGGAGGCCAAGGGCCTGCTGCACCGGGCGACGGACCCGGACGACACCCGGGCCCGCCGCCTGCGGATCACCCCGCGCGGGGTCGAGCTCGCCCGCGCGGCGATCCCCGCCGTCGAGGCGGTCGACCGGGCCTTCTTCGCCCCGGCCGGCCACCCCGCCGGCGATCTCCCGGCGCTGGACGGCAGCGCCCTGAGCAGCCTGTTCCGACGCCTCACCGAGGCGCCGGAGCGGGAGGTCTGACCGTCGTTCGGAAACCGCGGCGGCGCCGCTCAGCCCTGGGCGAAGAACTCCGCCGCGGCCTTCGCCAGCACGGCCGGCTGCACGTCGTGGGTCTGCCCCGCCAGCGTGCGGTACCCGGCGCCGGGTACCGCGGCGGCGGCCGCCCGGACGCCCGCCCGCATCGTCGCGGAGGCCAGCTCGCCGTCCACCAGCAGGACCGGCAGGGCGAGTTCGGCCAGCCGCGCGGTCGGCACGTCGGCGCCCTCGCGCCCGTCCAGCACCTCCACGTCGTTGGCCAGCGACGGGCCCACCTGCTCGAACACCTCCCAGAGCGGCGACTCCCGGAACTGGGCGAGCATCCCGGCGGGCGTGCCGACGAAGGTCATGAAGCGCGCCACCGCGTCCCCGGGCCGCCCGGCGGCGAGGTCCTGCTCCATCCCGGCCACGTACTCCTTGAACCGGCCGCGCTGCCCGTCGTCGGTGCTGAACGGCGGCTCGTACGCGACCACCCGGGTCACTCCGATGCCCGCGCCGGCCGCCGCCAGCGCGAGCGCCGCGCCGGAGGACAGGCCGACCAGCGCCGCGCTGCCGCCCGCCGCGGCGATCACCGCCGCCAGGTCCGCCACCTCCCGCTCCCGGCCCCCGCCCGCCGGGCCCCCCGAGGCCGCGGGCCCGCCACCCGGCTCGCTCTCGCCGCGACCGCGCCGGTCGTACGTGAACACCCGGTACCCGTCGGCGAGTTGCCGGGCGATCCCGGCCGCCGGGCCGAACCCGCGGTAGCACAGCGCACCGTCCACGACCACCACGGCCGGTCCGCTGCCGGTGGCCGTGTACGCGATCCGGGTGCCGTCGGCGGAGGTGACGCTGCTGCTGGTGGTGCCGGTCATCTCGGAACTCCCCAACGAAGGCGAAAGGTCGTCAGTTCTGCTCGGCCAGCGTGGCCGCGACCAGCGCGTTGGCGTGGCCGTGGCCGAGGCCGTGCTCGGTCTTCAGCCAGCCGACCAGCTCCATGTGCCTGGTCAGCGGCGACTCGCGGATCACCTGCTGCCACTCGGCGATCGGGCGCCCGTACTTCTGCTCGATCGAGGGGAAGTAGCTGGCCGGTCCCTTGACGCTCATCTGTCTGCTCCATCCGTGCGGTGTGCTGCCGTCACAGGATCGGACGGGGCGGGCGGGCCGAACTCATCGGTGGCGGCGGAGTTTCTTTCCCAGCCTCCGCGGCGACGGCCGATTCGTTCAAGACCGCACCGTGCTGAGCCGCCTACCGTCGAGGCATGGCATGGATCGACGACAGCATCATCGAGCGCGCCGCCGGCTTCCTCTGGACGGGCGGCCGGGTCCTGGAGCAGCGCCGCTTCGCCCTGCACTTCGACGGCGGCGACCCCGCGGGCCTCCTCGCCGCCCTGGACGCCTACCGCACCCCGGACGGCGGCTACGCCTTCGGCCTGGAACCCGACGTCCGCGGCCCCGCCCCGCAACCGCTGGCCGCCATCGCCGCCGCCCGCACCCTCGCCGAGGCCGGCGCGCTGCCCGGCGACCAGCGCGCCCGCGGGCTCTGCGACTGGCTGACCGGCGTCACCACCCCCGACGGCGGGGTGCCCGCCGTCCTGCCCAGCCTCCGCCCGTACCCCCACCCGCCGTTCCTGCCGATCGCCGACGACCCTCCCGCCGACCTGCTCGCCACCGGCCAGATCGCCGGCCCGCTGCTGCGCCACGGCGTCGACCACCCGTGGGTGCGCACCGCCGACGCCTTCTGCCGCCGCGCCGTCGAGCAACTGGAGCAGACCCACCCGTACGAACTGATCGCCGCCGTCAGCTACCTGGACGGCGCGCCCGACCGCGCGTGGGCCCGCCGCCAGGCCGCCCGGCTCGGCGCGGCGGTGCGCGAACAGGGGCTGGTCCTGCTCGACCCGGCGCACCCCGAGCAGGTCCGCCCGGCGCCCGGCTACGCCCCCGGCGAGTACCACCTGCCGCACGACTACGCGCCGCGCCCGGATAGCCTGGCCCGCGCCTGGTTCACCGACGCGGAACTCGAACGCGGCCTCGCCCACCTCGCCGCCGCCCAGCAGCCGGACGGCGGCTGGCCGATCAACTGGGCCCGCTGGTCCGCCGCCACCGAGTCGGAGGCCCGCCCGGGCGTCACCCTCGGCGCGCTGCTGACCCTGCGGGCGTACGACGAGACGGGCTGACGCACCGTCAATCGACGCGCGAGGGCGGCGCACCGGGTGCGCCGCCCTCGACCGCTCGCGGGAGCCGTGGAGCCGTCACTTCGGGTCGCGGTTGTACACCGCCTTCGACCAGCGGTAGCCGAGCGCGGTCAGGGCCACGCACCAGGCCAGCGCGATCCACCAGTTGTTGCCGATCGCGGTGCCGAGGAGCAGTCCGCGCAGGGTTTCGATGGCGGGGGTGAAGGGCTGGTACTGGGCGATCGGCTGGAACCAGCCCGGCATCGAGTGCAGCGGCACGAAGGCCGAGGACAGCAGCGGCAGGACCATCAGCGGCAGCGCGTTGTTGCTCGCCGCCTCCGCGTTCGGGCTGACCAGGCCCATGCCGACGGCGATCCAGGTGAGCGCCAGGGAGACCAGGGTCAGCAGTCCGAACGCCGCCAGCCACTCCAGCGCGGTCGCGTCCTTGGACCGGAACCCGATCGCCACCCCGACCGCGCCGACCAGCAGCACGCTCGCCATGCACTGGATGACGCTGCCGACGACGTGTCCGATCAGCACCGAGCCGCGGTGGATGGCCATGGTGCGGAAGCGGGCGATGATGCCCTCGGTCATGTCCATCGCGACCGAGACCGCGCTGCCGATCGTGGTGCCGCCGATGGTCAGCAGCAGGATGCCCGGCAGCAGGTAGTCGAGGTACGCGGACCGGTCCGCCCCGCCGCCGATCCCGGCGCTCATGGTGTCGCCGAAGATGTAGACGAAGAGCAGTAGCAGCATCACCGGGGTGAGCAGCAGGTTCAGCGTCATCGACGGGTAGCGGCGGGCGTGCAGCAGGTTGCGGCGCAGCATCGTCGACGAGTCGCGCACGGCGAGCGACAGGGAGCTCATCGGGCATTCTCCTTGGGCAGGTCCGACGTGGCGGCGCCGCCGGTGAGGGCGAAGAAGACGTCGTCGAGGTCGGGGGTGTGGACGGTGAGTTCGTCGGCTTCGATGTGGGCGGTGTGGAGGCGGTCGAGGAGGGTGCGCAGGTCGTGTTGGCTGCCGTCGCTGGGGAGTTGGAGGGCGAGGGCGTCGTGGTCGGGGGCTGCGTCGGGGAGGGCGGTGGCGGCGTGGCGGTAGGCGGTGGGGTCGGTGAAGCGGAGGCGGACGTGGCCGCCGGGGATGAGGCGCTTGAGTTCGTCGGCGGTGCCTTCGGCGACGATGTGGCCGTGGTTGAGGACGGCGATGCGGTCGGCGAGTTGGTCGGCTTCCTCGAGGTACTGGGTGGTGAGCAGGACGGTGACGCCGTCGCGGACGAGGTCGCGGATGATCTGCCACATGGCGTGGCGGGCGCGGGGGTCGAGTCCGGTGGTGGGTTCGTCGAGGAAGATGATGCGGGGGCTGCCGACCAGGGTCATGGCGATGTCGAGGCGGCGTTTCATGCCGCCGGAGTAGGACGCGGCGGGCTTCTGGGCGGCGTCTAGGAGGTCGAGGCGGGTGAGGAGTTCGGTGGTGACGCGGCGGCCCTCGGTCTTGGGGAGGTGGTGCAGGTCGGCCATCAGGAGCATGTTCTCCTCGCCGGTGATCAGGCCGTCGACGGCGGAGAACTGGCCGGTGACGCCGATCGCGGCGCGGACCCGCTGCGGTGCCTTCGCCACGTCGTGGCCGGCCACCTGGGCCTGGCCCTCGTCGGCGGAGATCAGGGTGGAGAGGATCTTGACGGCGGTGGTCTTGCCGGCACCGTTCGGGCCCAGCAGGGCGAAGATCGTCCCGGCGGGGACGGCCAGGTCGATGCCGTCCAGGACGGTCTTGTCGCCGTAGGACTTGCGCAGCCCGACGGCGGAGATGGCGGCGGGCGGCTGCGGATCGACACTCGTCCTGGGTGTGGGCATGACATAAGAAGGCATGGAACCCTCCCGTTGAAGGCTGAAGTGGCTGGTGGGGGTGGGGCGGTGCGGTTGCTGACCGGTCGTCAGCCGCGGGCCCGGAGGACGTCGATGTTGCCGTAGCGGGTGCGCGCGTGGATCCGTACGGTCTCCTCGGGCTGCTCCGGCGCCTCGGTGGAGCTGAGCATGTTGCGGACCTGCCCGTTGGCCGAGTGGACGTCCAGCCAGGCGGCGGTGCCGCGCCGGATGCCGACCTCGATGGCGCCGTAGGAGGTCTCCAACTGGACCTCGCCGCGCGCCACTTCGCCGACCCGCAGGGTGCCGTGCGCGGTGGCCGCGAAGACCGAGTCCTCGGCCAGCCGGATGTCGATGTCGCCGTTGGCGCCGCTCACCCGCAGCTCGCCGCCCGCGGCGCCGACGACGGTGGTGCCGTGCGAGTTCTTCAGGACGGCCGAGCCGCCGACCTCGCCGACCCGCAGGCTGCCGGAGCTGGTGGTGATCTCCGCCGAGCCCTCGACCCGCTCCACGGTGATCGAGCCGTGCGAGGCGATCAGGCTCAGCGGCCCGGTGGTGTCCAGCCGGACGTCGCCGGAGCTGGTCTTCACCCGGACCTCGCCGAGCCGCCCCTCGCCGAGCACCTGCGTCCACGCGCCGGTCAGCTCGACGCCGGAGCCCGTGGGCAGTCCGACCGTCACGTCGACCACGCCCGGACGGCGCAGCGAGGTGCGCGACTTGGGGGTCCTGATGATCAGTACGTTGCCCGCGAGGCCGACCTCGGTCTGCTGGGCGGCCCGCACGTCCTGGTCCTTCTTCGGGTCGCGGGGCTGGACGTCGACGGTGGCGTCGAAGCGGTCGGCGGCGGTGAAGCGGATGGAGCCGGCCTCCACGTGGGAGACGACGGAGATCGGTCCGGAGGTGTCGAAAGAAGGCATGGCTGTCCCGTCCTCTTGGGTCTTCGGGGCGTCCCCGCAGGTGGGGAGCGGTGGAGTGAAGGTGAGGTGCTGCGGGGTGCGGCTAGCGCACCCAGCCGGTGATGCTCTGTCCGACGGTCTGGGTCGTCCCCGCCGCCTGCGGCCGTCCGCCGGAGTCGACCGCGGCCGACACCGCCCGGACCAGCCACGCGTTGACCGACAGCCCCTCGCGGTTCGCGGACTCCTCGGCCCGCGCCTTGAGCTGGGCCGGAAGCCGCAGGTTGACCCGGGCGGTGCCACCCTCGTCGCCCTCGACGGCTGCCTGGGCCTTGGCCGTCTCGACCTGCGTGGCCGGCACCGCGGGGGCGCTGTCGGTGTGCGGCAGCGTCACCACGAAGTCGGGGTTCAGTCCGCGCAGCCGTACGTCGACCGAGCCGGGCGCGAGTTCCCGGGTGATCTCGTCCATCGCCGCGGAGAGCACGTTGAGCATGGTCAGCCGGGTGGCCGACTCCAGCGGAGCGGTCAGCCGTTCGGCCAGCTCGCGTGCTTCGTCCCCGCCGGCTTCGGCGGCCACCGCGAGTTCACGGCGGAGGGTGTCGACATACGGGGTGAGGTCCATGACGCCATCATGGCACCACGGTGATGCCATGCGCAAGCGTGAATGGTGTCATTGTGGTGCCAGGCGTGACGCTAGGGCTTCGACCTGCGGAAACGTGCTGTCGAAGGGTTGCTGTAGGGGAGTGTCTGGCGCGGCGGGGTGGCTTCGAGGGGGCAGAGTGGTGCCATGTGGTGCCACGTGGCACCAGGGTCAGCCGATCCCGCGCTCCGGCCGTCGGCCGAGCAGCGTCGTCGGCGGTACCCCGGCCAGTCGGCGGACCTCCCTGGTGAAGTGCGCCTGGTCGGCGTACCCGGCGGCCGCCGCCGCCTCGGCGAGCGGGCGGCCGTCCCGGCGCGCGGCGGCCAGGGCCCGCTGGAAGCGCAGGACGCCGTGCAGGGTGCTCGGCCCGTAGCCCACCGCGTCGGTCAGGCGCCGGCGCAGCTGTCGCTCGGAGAGCCCGAGGTGTTCGGCGAGCCGGGGGAGCGGGGCCGGTCGGGGCCGGCCCAGTGCGGCGACCGCCTGCTCCACCAGGGGATCGGGTGGGCGGCCGGGCCGCAGCTCGGCGGCGAAGGCGTCCAGCAGCTCCGCGGCGGCCGTCGCGGTGCCCGCCGTGCCGAGTCGCTCGGTCAGCAACTCGGCCGTCCCCGGGGCGAGTTCGGCCAGCGGCACCTGCAGGTCGCACAGCTCCCGGGCGGGCGTGCGGCCGAGCAGCAGGGCGGCCGCGCCGGGTCGCAGCCGCAGCCCGGCCATCCGCGTCCCGCCGGGCACCGGCACCGTCCGCGGGACCCGGTCCGGGCCGACCACCTGCACCTGCGCGCCGTCCCACAGCAGGTCGAGGCACCCGTCCGGCACGATCAACTGCCGGTGCGCCGCCCCCGCGTCGCTCTCCCGCACCCAGACGCACGCCACCTGCCGCCGCGGCGCGACGGCCGGCGCCCACTGCCGGTACCGGGAACCCACCCCACCAGTCTGCCCGAGCCCGCCGTCCGGAAGAGCCCGCGCTAACCGGCGCCGTCCAGCCACCCGTCGGCGACGCCGGTGCGGGCGTACAGCACGGAGCGGCCGGCCCGGTGCGAGCTGACCAGTCCGGCGGTGCGCAGCGCGGTCAGGTGCTGGGAGACGGCGGCGGGGGACAGGCCGCAGCGGCGGGCCAGGTCGGTGGTGGAGGCGGGGGAGTCCAGCTCGGTGAGCAGCTGCGCGCGGGAGCGGCCGACCACCTGGGCGAGCCCGTCGCCGCGCGGGTGCGGACGGCGCTCCCAGACGGTGGCCGCGGCCAGCGCGGGGTAGCAGAGCTGGGTGGGAGCACCTCCCGCGGGAGCCGGGTCCGGCCCGACCGACCTGGTCAGCACCCTGGGCCAGGCGAAGACCGACGGGATCAGCAGCAGCCCCGCGCCGGTGGCGATCCGGGTGACCGCGCAGTGCCGCTCCGACAGGTGCAGCGTCTCGCCGTCCCAGCGGACGGTGCCGTGCAGCTCGCCGAGCATCCCGGCGCTGCCCTGCTCGGCGACCTGCCGCGCCCGCTGGAAGACGTCCGCCTCCAGCACCGTGCGGATCCGCGCCCAGTACGGGGCCAGCGCCAGCTCCCAGTACGCCTCGATCTCGGCGGCCACCCGGCGCAGCGCCTCGTCCGGCTCGCGTTCCAGCGCCCGCAGCCGGGCCGGCAGGGCGCCCTCGCGGTCCGCCCGCAGGCAGTCCAGGTCGTGCCGGACCAGCGCCGGGTCGGTGGCCCGAATCGCCGTCAGCTCCTCGTCCAGGAGCGCGAGATGCCCGGTCGGCGCGGGGTTGAGGAAGTCCGGCAGGTGACCGCTGGGCGGGATCATCGCGGCCAGCCAGCCGCGGTCCAGCCCGGCCGCGGCGAGCCGGGGCCGGACCTGCGCCGCCCACGACCGGTGCGGGGTCGGCACCGGGGAGGCCGCCAGCGCCCGGAAGCTGGTCACCACCTCCCACATCGGCGAGACCGCGAACCTGGTCCGGGCCAGGTCGCCCACCGACAGCGCCAGCCGTGTCCGCATCCGCCGCACCCCCTTCAGGATTCGGCCCGAGCTTAATCAATCGGAACACCCGCTCGGACTCCGGCAGCATTCAGGACGACCGGAGAACCACTGAGGGAAGAGCGGTGTCCTGATGTCCCTGCCCACCACCCCCCGCACCGACCACGCCCGCCTGCTGCGCAAGCTGAGCGCCAACGCGGTCCTGGTGCTGCCCAACGCCTGGGACGCCGGCAGCGCCGCGGTGATCGCCGCCGCCGGGGCCGCCGCGATCGCCACCACCAGCGGCGGCGTCTCCTGGTCGGCCGGCCGGGGCGACGGCCAGCGGCTCACCCGCGCCGAGTCGGTCGAGGCGGTGCGCCGGATCGCCGCCGCGGTCGACGTCCCGGTCACCGCCGACATCGAGGGCGGCTACGGCCCGGCGCCCGAGGACGTGGCCGCCACCGTCCGCGCCGTGGTCGAGGCGGGCGCGGTCGGCGTCAACCTGGAGGACTCCACCGCGCCCGGCGGCCCGCTGTTCGACCCCGCCGCGCAGGCCGAGCGGCTGCGCGCCGCCCGCGCCGCGGCCGCCGCGGCGGGCCTGCCCGAGCTGGTGCTGAACGCCCGCACCGACGTCTTCCTGTTCGGCATCGGCGACGCCGCCGACCGGCCGGCCGAGGTGCTGCGCCGCGCCGAGGCGTACGCGGCGGCCGGCGCCGACTCGCTGTTCGTCCCCGGCCTGCTCGACCTGCCGCAGCTCGCCGACCTCACCGCCCGCTCGCCGCTGCCGGTGAACGCGATGGCCGTCCCGGGCGGCCCGACCGTCGCCGAGCTCGCCGCCGCCGGGGTGCGCCGGATCAGCCTGGGCACCGCGCTCGCGCAGGCCGCGTACACCGCCGCGCACCGCGCCGCCGCGGAACTGCTCGGCCCCGGCAGCCTGCACACCCTGGACGGCGCGCTGGACTTCGGCACGCTGAACGCCCTGTTCCGGGACTGAGGAACAGGGCGTCCGGAGGGCGGCGACCGACGCGCGGCCGTCAGCGGCCGGTCAGCTGACGGCCCGCTTGACCAGCTCGCTGATCCGCTCCGCCTCGGCCTCGCGGAGGTCGGCGATGGCGAAGTACACCGGCCACATCTCGCCGTCGTCCAGCCGGGCGCTGTCACTGAACCCGATCATCGCGTAGCGGGCCTTGAACTTGGCCGCGCTCTGGAAGAAGCAGACCGGCTTGCCGTCCGCGTTGTTGTACGCGGGCATGCCGTACCAGGTCTTCGGGGCCAGCTCCGGCGCGACGCTGGTGACGATCTGGTGGAAGCGCTCGGCCAGCACCCGGTCCTCGTGCGGCATCTCGGCGATCTTCTCCAGCAGGTCCTTCTCCGCCTCGGCGGCCTTCGCCGCCGCCGACACCCGCTTGGACTCCGCCTTCAGCTCCCGGGCCCGCTCCTTCATGGCCGCGCGCTCGTCCGCCGTGAAACCCTCGTGCTTCTGACTCTCCGTCATCGCCGGTCCTCCCGTTTCCGTTCGCTGGTGACGTGTCTCATCGTAGGAAGGATCAACTCCGGCGGCTTCTCGGAAACTGATCGGTCGATTCGTCACCCGCCTCAAGGTGGCCCGGGGGCCGTCCCGGGCGGCGTAGCCTTCGTCCATGGCAGAGAGCAAGGTCACGAAGCCCCGGCCGGCGGCCAAGCCCAGCAAGCCCGAGTCCGCGCTGGCGACGGTGCGGCGGGCCCGGCGGATCAACCGGGCACTGGCGGAGCTGTACCCGTACGCGCACCCGGAGTTGGACTTCCGGAACCCGTTCGAGCTGGTGGTGGCCACGGTGCTGTCGGCGCAGACCACCGACCTGCGGGTGAACCAGACCACCCCGGCGCTGTTCGCCGCGTACCCGACCCCGGAGGACCTCGCCGCCGCCGTCCCGGAGGAGCTCGAGGAGATCATTCGCCCGACCGGCTTCTTCCGCGCCAAGGCCAGGTCGCTGATCGGCCTGGCCATCGCGCTGCGCGACCGCTACGACGGCGAGGTCCCGGGCCGCCTGGAGGACCTGGTCACGCTGCCCGGGGTGGGCCGCAAGACCGCCAACGTGGTGCTCGGCAACGCCTTCGGGGTGCCCGGCATCACCGTCGACACCCACTTCGGTCGCCTCGCCCGCCGCTTCGGCTGGACCACCGAGGAGGACCCGGAGAAGGTCGAGGCCGCGGTCGGCGCGATCTTCCCGAAGTCCGAGTGGACGATGCTCTCGCACCGGATGATCTTCCACGGCCGCCGGGTCTGCCACGCCCGCAAACCCGCGTGCGGCGCCTGCGCGATCGCCCCGCTCTGCCCGTCCTACGGCACCGGTGAGACCGACCCGGAGAAGGCGCAGAAGCTGCTCAAGTACGAGCTGGCCGGCCAGCCCGGCCAGCGGCTGCGCCCCCCGGCGGACTTCCCGGGCGAGGCCGCCGCCCGGGCCGAACTCACCGCCGGGCACCCGCTCCCCGACACCACCCCGGCCCCGTCGCCCGAGCCGGCCGCCGGGAAGTCCGACTCCGGGACGTCCGTCGCCGGGAAGTCCGTCGCAGGGAAGTCCGACTCCGGGACGTCCGTCGCCGGGAACTCCGCCGCCGCGGAAGCCGTCAGCAAGAAGGCAAGCCCGAAGAAGCGCACCGCCGGAGGCCCCGCATGACGTCCCCCGCCCTCGTTCGCGACGGCCTGCCCGACTGGCTGCTGCCGGTCCGCGCCGCCGCCGAGCAGGCCCACCCGGAGCAGCTCAGCCGCTTCCTGCCGCCGGCCTCCGGGGGTCGCCCGTCCGCGGTGCTGATGCTGTTCGGCGAGGGCCCGACCGGCCCGGACCTGCTGCTGACCGAGCGGGCCAGGTCGCTGCGCTCGCACGCCGGCCAGCCGTCCTTCCCGGGCGGCGCGCTCGACCCGGAGGACGGCGACCCGGCCGGCACCGGCCCGCTCGCCGCGGCGCTGCGCGAGGCCGCCGAGGAGACCGGCCTGGACCCGACCGGGGTGCAGCTGTTCGCGCAGTTGCCCGCGCTGTACATCCCGGTGAGCGGTTTCGTGGTGACCCCGGTGCTCGGCTGGTGGCGCCGCGAGTCGCCGGTCGCGGTGGTGGACCCGGCGGAGACCGGCGCGGTGTTCCGAGTGCCACTGGCCGAGCTCACGGACCCGGCCAACCGCTCCCGGCTGCGCCACCCGTCCGGCCACATCGGCCCGGCCTTCCAGGTCGGCGGCCACCTGGTGTGGGGCTTCACCGCCGGGGTGATCGACCGGGTGCTGCACTACAGCGGCCTGGAGCTGCCCTGGGACCGCTCCCGGATCACCACCCTGGACGACGAGGCCGCCGCACTGGCCCGCCCGCGCCGGGACTGACGCGTAGTCAGGGCCCGACCCGCAGCGGACCGCTCGTGGTGACCGTGTCGGTGTCGTTGTCGGAGTCGCTGCTCCAGCTCCCGCTGAACGAGCTGGTCGCCCAGGAGGCCAGCCCGAGCACCAGGAAGATCACCAGCAGCGCTTTCGCGCCCCCGCCCAGCACCAGCGGCCGGGTCGCGGAGCGCTTCGGCTCCGCGTCCAGCGGGTCGCCGAAGACCTGCTTGGGGTAGGCCGAGGTGAGCATCAGCAGGTACGCCTGGAAGCGCATCCGGAACCGCAGCACCGCCGCGCTGGCCTCGAACAGCGCCTGCGGCTGCCGGCCGAGGATCAGCACCACCAGCCAGCAGATGAACGACACCATCCACCACCCGGCAAGCAGCAGGCCCTGGACGATCGCGGCGGGGATGGCCAGCAGCAGCCGGAAGAAGACCGCCAGCCGGTTCAGCGGCCCCCCGGGGCGCAGCTCGATCCGTACCGGGTAGTCGGCCGCCTCGAAGCGGAACGGCGGGTAGCGGTCGACCATCAGCAGCACCGAGGCGAGGACCCGGGTCTCGTACCCGAGGTACCCGCCGAGGTAGTCGGCGGCGAAGGCGGGCAGCCGGCCGGTGAACAGCGCGCCGAACCAGCCGATCACCACCACCACGAAGGCCACCAGCGACAGCAGCCAGACCACGATGAACTGCGGGATCAGCAGCAGCAGGCGCAGCAGCACGGTGATCCGGTTCTGCGGCTCGGGCGGCGGAGCGTCGAGGGCGGGAAGCCATTCGGTGCGGTCCTCGACCGGCACTTCCCACCTGGGCTGTTCCATCGCACGCTCCTGATCTGTCGGATGGTCAGACAGTCGCAACGATTCGTGGCCCGCTGCCCGCCGAGCTGACCCGATCGGGCGACGGGCAGGAGCCGGTGTCCCCCGCCCGGTGGGACGTGGGAGGGTATCCGGGTGAACGTCCTGGATCTGCTGCTGATCGCCGCCGCACTGGGCTTCGCCGTCTCCGGCTATCGGCAGGGGTTCGTGGTCGGCGTGCTCTCGGTGCTCGGCTTCCTCGGCGGCGGCCTGATCGCGGTGCAACTGCTGCCGCTGCTGCTGCGCCACCTGTCGCCGGGCACCACCGCCTCGGTGGTGGCGGTGGTCGTGGTGATCGTGCTGGCCGCGATCGGGCAGGCGATCACCACGCACTTCGGCTGGAAGCTGCGCGGCCGGATCGGGCAGGGCCGGGTGAAGACCCTGGACGCGATCGGCGGCTCGCTGGTCAACGTGGTCTCCATGCTGCTGGTGGCCTGGCTGATCGGCTCCGCGCTGGCCGGCACCTCGCTGCCGACCGTCTCCAAGCAGGTCCGCACCTCCAAGGTGCTCGGCTCGGTGCAGTCCGCGCTGCCCTCCGACGCACCGAACTGGTTCTCCGACTTCAGCAAGGAACTCGCCCGCAACGGCTTCCCGCAGGTCTTCAACCCCTTCGAGCACGAGCCGATCACCGAGGTGGAGGCCCCCGATCCGGCGCTGGCCAACAGCCCGGCGGTGGTGAGGGCCAAGCAGTCGCTGGTGAAGGTGGTCGGCACCGCCACCGCCTGCGGCAAGACCCTGGAGGGCTCCGGCTTCGTCTTCGCCCCGCACCGGGTGATGACCAACGCCCACGTGGTCGGCGGCGTCGACGAGCCCACCGTGCAGATCGGCGGCACCGGCCAGCTCTACGACGCCACCGTGGTCCGCTACGACTGGCAGCGCGACATCGCGGTGCTGGACGTCCCCAAGCTGAACGCCCCGGCGCTCGCCTTCGCCGGCGAGGCCAAGACCAACGACTCCGCGATCGTCGCGGGCTTCCCGGAGAACGGCTCGTTCAACGTCCAGCCCGCCCGCATCCGCGGCCGCATACAGGCCAACGGCCCGGACATCTACCACCGCGGCCAGGTGGTCCGCGACGTCTACTCGGTGCGCTCGCTGGTCCGCCAGGGCAACAGCGGCGGCCCGCTGCTCAGCCCCGACGGCCAGGTCTACGGCGTCGTCTTCGCCAAGTCGCTGGACAGCTCCGACACCGGGTACGTGCTCACCGCCGCCGAGGTCAAGGAGGACGTCGCCCAGGGCGCCGCCGCCGGTGCCAAGGTCGGCACCGAGGGCTGCGCACTGTGACCGACCGGCTGCCGAACAGCCCCTGACGGACCGTCGGTCGCTCCTGATAGCGTCGGCCGCGCTCACCCGAACGGTCGAACCCGGCCGCTGGCGGCGGAGCCCCGACGGGAGGTCAGACAGACGTCATGATGGGTCACTCGCACGCGGTCAGCGGAGCGCTGCTGTTCGCGGCCACCGCGCCGTTCGTCCCACCGCTGCTGGGCATGCACCTGCACCCGGCGGACGTCCTGATGGGCACCGTGCTGTGCGCCGGGGCGGCGCTGCTGCCGGACCTGGACCACCACGACGGCACCATCGCCAACTTCCTCGGCCCGATCTCCAAGATCCTGTGCCGCTTCGTCGCCTGGGTCTCCGGCGGCCACCGACACGCCACCCACTCGCTGCTGTTCGTCGCGCTGATGGGCGGCGGCAGCTGGCTGGGCATCACCCTCATCGGCCGCTGGTTCACCATCGGCCTGACGTTCTTCCTGCTGGCCATGGCGCTGCGCGCGCTGCGCCTGCACCCGCCGGGCGACGGTCCGACCGCGGTGACGGTGATGGGCCTGGCCGCGCTCGGCACCTTCGGCATGCTGCGCTACCTGCCCAGCGCCCCGGGCTGGCTGCCCTACGCGGTGGCTCTGGGCACCCTGGCGCACCTGCTCGGCGACTGCCTCACCAAGCAGGGCTCGCCGCTGCTGTGGCCGCACAAGGAGCGCTACGAGCTGGTCCTGATCAAGCGCACCGGCAACGACGTGGAGACCAAGATCCTGGTCCCGGTGATGACGCTGGCGACCTTCGCGCTGCTGCTCTGGTCGACCGCGATCTCGCCCGCCGTGCTCACCTGAGCCGGCCGACCGCCGCGGCCGCGCCGGGCGGGCCCTCGGGCCCCCGGCGCGGCCGTCGCGCGTTCAGCCCTCCCGGCGCAGCCGCGCACCCACCCAGCGGGCGCGCCGCCCGATGATCTTCGGGATGCCGAGCCGGTAGCCCCCGCCGCGCGGTGTCCGCTCGTCCGGCTCCGACGGCCACTGGGGCTGCGGGAGGTGCGGTTGCGAGCTGCTGCTGCCGCGGCTGCGTCGGCGCGGCTGGGCTTCCCGATCGGGCATCCAGGTCATACCGGATGGATTCCCTTCGGCCAGCCGGAGTAACCGCCCGAACGCCATGCGACTGGCTTATGCGTTTGTCATATGAATGCGGTCAACTCTGTCGCCCCACCCGGCACTTCCGACCTGACGCGGACTCAGTCCTTGTGCTCCCGGACCCACCCGATCAGCTCCGCCGTGAACTCCTCCGGCACCTCCTCGTGCGGGAAGTGCCCCACCCCGGGCAGCAGCCGCCACCGGTACGGCGCGGAGACGTACTCGCCCGCCCCCAGCGCGGTGTGCGAGAGCAGCACCGGATCGGCGGCGCCCTGCACGTGCAGGGTGGGCGCGGTGATCGGCTTCTTCATCCGCCGGGCGAACTGGATGCCGTCCGGCCGGGCCATCGAGCGCAGCAGCCAGCGGTACGGCTCGATCGAGCAGTGCGCGGTGCTGGGCACCTGGATCGCCTTGCGGTAGGCGGCGATCGCCTCCTCGGGCAGCACCGTCGGCCCGGTCCAGGCCCGCAGGTACTCGCCGACCAGCGCGCCGTCCTCGGCGACCAGCCGGCGCTCCGGGATCCACGGCCGCTGGAAGCCCAGCACGTGGTCGAAGGCGGCGATCTGCCGACGGTCGGTCAGCAGCGCCCGGCGCAGGTGCCGCGGGTGGGCGGCGGAGACCACGGTCAGGCTCTGGATCACCGACGGGCGCATCACTGCGGCCACCCAGGCCAGCGTGCCGCCGGTGGCGTGCCCGACCAGGTGGGCGCGGCGCTCGCCGAGCGAGCGGATCACACCGGTGATGTCGAGCGCCAGGTTGCCCGGGTCGTAGCCGCGCGGGGTGCGGTCGCTGCCGCCCATCCCGCGCAGGTCCAGGGCGACCGCCCGGAACCCCGCCTCGGCCAGCGCGGTCAACTGGTGGCGCCAGGCCCACCAGTACTCCGGCCAGCCGTGCACCAGCAGCACCAGCGGCCCCTCGCCGAGTTCGGCGATGTGGAACCGGGCCCCGTTGGCCGCCAGGTCGCGGTGCGTCCACGGACCGGCCGAACGGACGCTCCACGCCGCCTCGGAGGCGGGCCGGACGGGCACGGACGGGGCGGCGTCACCGACGGGTTTCTGGTCCAACGACATACCCGCAGCCTGTCATACCCCTGCCGTTCACACGCGCCCGGCACTCGCGTAATACAGCAACCGTTACCCGGCGGTCGTCACCGGATGCGGCCCAGCGCCCGGTCGATCTCCTCCTTGGTGGCCGGCCGCGGCTTGGCGTTCTTCAGCACCTCGGCGGTGGCCTGGGCGCCGGCGATGGTGCGCTCCGGCTTCCTGATCTTCTTGAAGTACCGGATCATCAGGAACGCCAGCAGCGCCGCGATCAGCACGTACGCGCCGCCGACGATGGCGAACGACCAGCCGGTGGTGATGCCGAGCGCCTGCAGGCCCCAGGCGAAGGCGAAGGAGAACATCGGGATGGAGGCCAGCGCCACCACCCCGGCCACCACGCCGGCCGCGGTGCCGACGCCGCCGCGCACCACGTCCGCCTTGATCTCCGCCTTGGCGAGCGCGATCTCGTCGTGCACCAGGGCGGACAGGTCGGCGGAGGCGGCGGCGAACAGCTCGCCGACGGTCCGCTCGCCCTCGTGCGGCATCCGGCCGTCACCGTTCGGGTGTGCGGCTCCTGCGGCCATCGGCGGTCTCCATTTCGCGGGCTGGTGAGGGTCTGTCAGCTCAGCATCATGCCCCTACCGGTCAGTCGGACACCACTCCGGGTCCCGGGCCGACGGCGTGTCACCTGAGCTGTTGGTACACATCGGGGATGCCGTCGCCGTCCGAGTCGCGGTCCTCGTCCTCGCAGAGCTGCCGGTAGTGGCGGTTGCGCCGCTTCAGCAGCACCGTGCCGGCCACCGCGCAGAACAGCGAGCCGACCAGCACCGCCTCCTTGCACAGCGCGGCCAGGTGCTCGTCGTGCGGGAAGGCCAGGTCGCTGATCAGCAGCGAGACGGTGAAGCCGATGCCCGCCAGGGTGGCCAGCGCGAACAGGTCGGACCAGGTCAGCTGCGGGTTCAGGGTGGCCCGGGTGTAGCGGGCGGCCAGCCAGGTGCCGCCGAAGATGCCCACCGACTTGCCGACCAGCAGGCCGATCACGATGCCCAGCGGCGCCGGCTCGGTGAACACCTGGCCCAGCACCTGCGCCGACACCGGCACCCCCGCCGCGAACAGCGCGAACACCGGCACCGCGAAGCCCGCCGAGAGCGGGCGCACCAGGTGCTCGATGTGCTCGCCGGGGGACACGCTCTCACCCTCCTCGCGGTGGCAGCGCAGGATCAGCCCCATCGCCACGCCGGCCACCGTGGCGTGCACCCCGCTCTCGTGCATCAGTGCCCAGATCACCAGCGCCAGCGGCACGAACAGGTACCAGCCGTGCACCCCGCGGCGGTGCAGGAACCAGAACAGCACCAGCCCGGCCAGCGCCAGCCCGAGCGCCCAGAACTCGATCCCGGACGAGTAGAACACCGCGATGATCAGGATCGCGATCAGGTCGTCCACCACCGCCAGGGTCAGCAGGAACGCCCGCAGCGCGGACGGCAGGTGACTGCCCACCACGGCCAGCACGCCCAGCGCGAAGGCGATGTCGGTGGCGGTCGGAATGGCCCAGCCCGCCGGATGCCCGGACGAGCCCGCGTTGATCACCGTGAACAGCAGCGCCGGCAGCGCCACCCCGCAGACCGCCGCCACCACCGGAAGCGCCGCGGCACTCGGCGTGCGCAGCTCCCCGGCCACGAACTCGCGCTTCAGCTCGATCCCGGCCACGAAGAAGAAGATCGTCAGCAGTCCGTCCTGCGCCCACGCCTCCAGCGACAGGTCCAGGTGCAGAGGCCCGCTCGGTCCGACGGTGAAGTCGCGGACCGCCTCGTAGGCGTGCGGCCAGACGTTCGCCCACACCAGGGCGACCAGCGCGGCGGTCAGCAGCAGCACGCCGCCGACGGTCTCGGTCCGCAGGGCGTCGGTGATGAAACGGCGCTCCGGCAGCGAGAGCAGTCCGAGGAACTGGCGGCGCTCGTCGGTGGGCGGCGTGGCCACGGTGGGAACCTCCTGAGGCGGCGTACGGACACACGGGTGGTGCAGTGCCGACCAGACTTCCCGGCGCGCCTCGGACCTTGATGGTTCCTTGACATCCTACGAGGTGCGACAAGAGGTGATCCAGTTTGTCGCATTTTATGGCGACTCATCCGTCGGCTCGGTGAACGCTGACCCGGATGGGTTCGGCCGGATGCGGACGATCCCCGGCATTCCTATCGTCGGGCCCAGAAGCGGGCCGCCTGCCGGGCGGTCCGCCCGCTCTTGGAGGAGCTCATGCCCAGTCAGGAAGCCGAACCCATACCGGTGCAAGCCGTGGGTCCGCAGACGAGAGGAGCCGTGGGCGGCGACATCGCCCAGCCCCCGTTAGCCGAACCCGGGGACCTCGCCCCCGACCTCGACCGGCTGCTGCGCCCGCTGTTCGTCGGTGCCGTCCCCGACGGCGGCGTGGCCGTCGCGGTGATCCGCGGCACCGAGCGCTCGGTGGCCTGCCGCGGCTACGCCGACCGGGCCGGCGACCGTCCGATCCGCGCCGACACCCGCTTCGAACTCGGCTCGGTCACCAAGACCTTCACCGCGCTGCTGCTCGCCGACATGGTCGCCCGCGGCGAGGTCGGCTACGACGACCCGATCGACCGCTACCTGCCCGCCGACACGCTGCCCGGCTACCCCCACGACCGGCCGATCACCCTGCTGCACCTCGCCACCCACACCTCCGGACTGCCCCGCCTCCCGGTCGGCCTCGCCCCCGCCGCGGTGCCCCGCTGGTTCACCAGCCCGTACGCCACCTTCAGCGCCGCCCACCTGCTGCGCGCCCTGCCCCGCACCCCGGTCCGCGGCACCCCCGGCGCGCAGGTCCGGTACTCCAGCCTCGGCGCCGGACTCCTCGGCCTGGTGCTGGAACGGGCCGCCGGACAGCGCTACCACGAGCTGCTGGCGGGCCGGGTGTGCGAGCCGCTCGGCCTGATCGACACCTCGTGCGGCGGCGGGCGCGACCGGTCCACCGGTTACCGGCGCGGCCGCCGGGTGCCGTCGTTCAAGGTCCCGGCGCTGCCCGGCGCCGCCGCGCTGCGTTCCACCGCCGACGACATGCTGCGCTACCTGCAGGCCCACCTGGCGGTCGACGCGGTGCCGATCCCCGCGCGCAGCGGCGCCGCCGCCAGCCTGCGCACCGCGCTCCGCGAGGTCTGCCTGCCCCGGGTCGCCCGGCGCGGCTTCGGCCAGCGGATCTGCCTGACCTGGCAGCAGCGCCGGGCCGACCAGGACGACCTGGTCTTCCACACCGGCTCCACCGGCGGCGGCGCGGCCTTCGTCGGCTTCGACCGGGCCGCGCAGACCGGCTTGGTGGTGCTGGCCAGTGCCCCGGCCGCGGGCCGCCGCCGGTTCGCGGCCACCGCGTACGAGACGCTGCGCGCGCTGGCCGGCTGATCCGCCGGCGGGCGCCGAAACGGGCCGGGCCCGCTCCGCGACGTGCGGAGCGGGCCCGGCCGGTGGTCTGACGGCGGATCAGTCCTCGGAGCCGGCGGCCGGGAGCTGGGCCTGGATCAGGTTCATCACCGAGGAGTCGGCGAGGGTGGTGGTGTCACCGACCTCGCGGCCCTCCGCGATGTCGCGCAGCAGGCGGCGCATGATCTTGCCGGAGCGGGTCTTCGGCAGCTCGGAGACCACCTTGATCTGCTTGGGCTTGGCGATCGGGCCGAGGGTCTTGCCGACGTGGTTGCGCAGGTCTGCGATCAGCTCCGGGCTGTCGGTCGCGGTGCCGCGCAGGATGACGAAGGCGACGATGGCCTGGCCGGTGGTGGCGTCGGTGGCGCCGACGACCGCGGACTCGGCGACCGCCGGGTGGCCGACCAGGGCCGACTCGACCTCGGTGGTGGAGATGTTGTGGCCCGAGACGAGCATGACGTCGTCGACCCGGCCGAGCAGCCAGATGTCGCCGTCCTCGTCCTTCTTCGCACCGTCACCGGCGAAGTAGCGGCCCTCGAATCGCGACCAGTAGGTGTCGATGTAGCGCTGGTCGTCGCCCCAGATGGTGCGGAGCATGGACGGCCACGGCTCGGTCAGCACGAGGTAGCCGCCGGAGCCGTTCGGGACCTCGCGGGCCTCGTCGTCGACGACGGTGGCCGAGATGCCCGGCAGCGCGCGCTGGGCGGAGCCCGGCTTGGTCTCGGTGACGCCCGGCAGCGGGCTGATCATCATGGCGCCGGTCTCGGTCTGCCACCAGGTGTCGACGATCGGGGTCTTGCCCGCGCCGATGTGCTCGCGGTACCAGACCCACGCCTCGGGGTTGATCGGCTCGCCGACCGAGCCGAGGATGCGCAGGCTCGACAGGTCGAACTGCGCGGGGATGTCGTCGCCCCACTTCATGAAGGTGCGGATCGCGGTGGGCGCGGTGTACAGGATGGTGACGCCGTACTTCTGGATGATCTCCCAGAAGCGGCCCTGGTGCGGGGTGTCCGGGGTGCCCTCGTAGATGACCTGGGTGGCGCCGTTGGAGAGCGGGCCGTAGGTGATGTACGAGTGGCCGGTGACCCAGCCGATGTCGGCGGTGCACCAGTAGACGTCGGTCTCCGGCTTCAGGTCGAACACCGCGTGGTGGGTGTAGGAGGCCTGGGTGAGGTAGCCGCCGGAGGTGTGCAGGATGCCCTTGGGCTTCCCGGTGGTGCCGGAGGTGTAGAGGATGAACAGCGGCTGCTCGGCGTCGTGGGCCTCGGGGGTGTGCTCGACCGACTGGGCGTCGACGATGTCGTGCCACCACACGTCGCGGCCCTCGGTCCACTCGACGTCCTCGCCGGTGCGGCGCACGACGAGGACCTTCTCGACGCCGTCGACCTTGGTGAGCGCCTCGTCGATGGCGGGCTTGAGCGCGGAGGGCTTGCCGCGGCGGTAGCCGCCGTCGGCGGTGATGACCAGCTTGGCGTCGGCGTCCTCGATGCGGGAGGCCACCGCGTCGGCGGAGAAGCCGCCGAAGACCACGGAGTGGGCGGCGCCGATGCGGGCGCAGGCCAGCATCGAGATGACCGCTTCGGGGATCATCGGCAGGTAGACGGCGACCCGGTCGCCCTTGGCCACGCCGAGCTCGGTCAGGGCGTTGGCGGCCTTGGAGACCTCGTCCTTGAGCTGCGCGTACGTGATGGCGCGGCTGTCGCCGGGCTCGCCCTCGAAGTGGATGGCGACGCGGTCGCCGTTGCCGGCCTCGACGTGCCGGTCGACGCAGTTGTACGCCACGTTGAGCTTGCCGTCGGCGAACCACTTCGCGAACGGCGGGTTCGACCAGTCCAGGGTCTCGGTCGGCTCGACCGCCCAGGTCAGCCGGCGGGCCTGCTCGGCCCAGAAGGCCAGCCGGTCCTCGGAGGCCTGGTCATAGGCGGCGGCGGTGACGTTGGCGGAGGCGGCGAGCTCCGCGGGCGGGGCGAAACGCCGCTCCTCCTTGAGCAGATTGGCCAGGCTCTCGTTGCTCAACGCGCGCTCCTCATCGAGTCTCATGTGCCGGGGAACCCCGTGCGGAGGGATTGTCCCGTGTGTCCCAGCGAACACCTCACCAGGCCAGAGGTCCGGTTGACAAGAGGCACCCCGAAATTGGTGTAGACCTTTGACCGACGCGGGACGACGTCCCAGGTAGACGCCTCCGGCGCCCGCGCGGACGCGCGCCGGAGCATCCGGCCTCCCCCGCTCCGGTCAATCAGGCACGGTGGCTTGACGGCCCCTCGCCCGGGTACTCCACTGACAGTGCACGCGCCCTCACCGAACGCGACAGTGACGGGGGTACCGCCATGACCGCCTCCCCTCCCTCCCCGCCCGGACCCGGTGACTTCGCCGTGGTCCGGATGGCCGGCCGCACCGGCCGCCTGATTCGGATCGCCCAGTGGCTCAACGGCGACGGCTTCGCCGACTACGAACACGCCTTCGTCCACGTCGGCGACGGACAGCTCGTCGAGGCCCAGCCCGGCGGCGCCGAACTGCGCCCGCTCAGCGTCTACGACGGCTACCCGACGCTCTGGTCCACCGGACGGATCGCGCTCACCGACGAGCAGCGCACCGCGATCGTCGCCGCCGCCCGCCACTACATCGGCACCCCCTACAGCGCCGCCGACTACTTCGCCCTCGCCGCCGCCCGCCTCGGCCGACCGATAGCCCCCCTGCTGCGCCGCTACGTCGCCGACAGCCGCCACATGATCTGCTCCCAACTCGTCGACCAGTGCTACCAGGACGCCGGCGTCCACCTCTTCACCGACCACCGCTGGCCGGGCTACGTCACCCCGGCCGACCTGGCGAACCTGCTCAAGGGCCAGGGCGCCGGACCACGGCCCGACGCCCCGTTCTGATGCGGTGCGGTTGCGGGCCTAGGCGGCCAGCTCCTGCTCCGGGCCGTGCTCCAGGTCCACGCCCACCGGCGCGAAGCGCCCGGTGTCGCGGTCCAGTACGTACGCCTGGGCCGTCGCGAAGTCGAAGTACATGCCGACCAGGCGCAGCGAGCCCTCGGCGACCCGGCGCTCCACCGCCGGGTTGGCGAGCAGCTGGTCCAACTGCTGCACCACGTTGGTGATGCACAGCTGCTCCACCTCGTCGACGGCCGCCCGGCCGGCGAACTCGGCCGGCGCGCGCCGCAGCCGGGCCAGCGAGCCGCGGCCGTTGCGCAGCCAGCGGGCCAGCGCGGTGGGCGGCCCGGGCTGGTCGGTGACGCCGTCCAGCAGGGCCTTCATCGCGCCGCAGCCGGAGTGCCCGCAGATCGTGATCGACGCGACCTCCAGCACCTCCACCGCGTACTGCACCGCGGCGGCCACCGAGTCGTCGGCGGCGCCGGGCTCGTACGGCGCGGGCACCAGGTTGCCGACGTTGCGGACGGTGAACAGATCGCCCGGGCCGGAGCTGGTGATCATGCTGGTGACCATCCGGGAGTCCGCGCAGGTGAGGAAGAGCTGCGAGGGCGTCTGGCCGTCCCGGGCGAGGCGGGCGAGTTCGTGGCGCACCAGCGGGGCGGTGTGCTGCTGGAAGCCGCGGACGCCGTCCAGCAGGCGCAGGTGCGGATCGTCCTCGGACTGCTCGATGCAGTGGTGGCCGACCCAGGGCGTCCAGGCGCGGCAGCGGTGCGGGCCGGGGGAGCTGCCCGCGCGGACGGTGCCGTCCGGGTCCAGCACCTCCTGGGACCGGCGGTCCGTCAGCATCGCGACCTGCGCGCCGGTGGCCTGCTGGCCGGAGCGCCAGGCGTGCAGCGCCTCGAAGGCCGCGTGGTCCAGGAACGAGCCGTCGTGACGGACCGTCACCCGCGCCCCGCCGGGGATCCGGGCCAGCGCCCGGGTCAGCTTGGGCACCGCGGCGAAGGTCAGCGGCCCGTGGGTGCGGACGGTGAACGAGCCGTCGGCCTCGCCCAGCACGTCGACGTGGGCCCGGGTCAGCCGGTACAGCGCCAGCAGGACGGCGACCGAGCCGCCCAGCAGCACCCCGAGCGGGACGCCCAGCAGCACCACGCCGAGCACCGTCGCCAGGTAGACCGGGAACTCGCGGTGCCGGTGCACCCGCCGGATGTGCGCGAAGCTCACCATCTGCACGCCGACCACCAGCACCAGCGCGGCCAGCGCGGCCAGCGGGATCCGGCGCAGCCCGGCGGTCAGCGCGAGCGCCGCGACCAGTACCCAGCAGCCGTGCAGCACCGCCGACATCCGGGTGGCCGCACCGGCCTGCACGTTGGCGGTGCTGCGGACCGCGCCGCCGGCCACCGGCAGCCCGCCGAGCAGGCCGGAGAGCAGGTTGGAGGCGCCCTGGGCGCGCAGCTCGCGGTCCAGGTCGCCGCTCCGGCGGGTCATCCGGTCGACCGCGACCGAGGAGAGCAGCGACTCCACCCCGGCGACCGCGGTGACCGTGAGCACCAGGCCGAGCAGCACCGCCCAGTGGCCGGAGAGCACCCCGGTGGAGGGCATCGAGAAGAACTGGTGCTGCTCCCAGACCGGGAGCTCGACCCGGGCCAGCCGCAGCTCGCCGAGGAGCGACAGCGTGGTGGCGGCGGCCACCGCGACCAGCGCGGCGGGCAGCCGGGCAAGCCGGGCGCCGACCCGGCCCGCCGTGCCGGGCAGCCGGCCGAGCCGGGGCCAGCCGTAGAGCACCGCGAGGGCGAGCAGGCCGACCGCCAGGGCGGGCGGGTGCGGCCCGGCCAGCTCGCCGGGCAGCGAGCGCAGGTCGGCCAGCGCCGAACTGTGCGGCGTGCCGCCGAGGATGACGTGCAGTTGGGCGATGGCGATGGTCAGGCCGACGCCGGCCAGCATGCCGTGCACCACCGCCGGTGAGACGGCGAGCGCGGAGCGGGCCACCCGCAGCGAGCCGAGCAGCAGCTGGAGCAGGCCGGCGGCGACCGTCACCAGGCAGGCGACCTGCCAGCCGTACTGGGCGATCACCCCGGCGGTGACCACGGTCAGCGCCGCGGACGGCCCGCTGACCTGCAGCGGCGTGCCGCCGAGGAGGCCGGCCACCAGGCCGCCGACGGCCGCGGCGACCAGCCCGGCGGTCAGCGGGGCGCCGGTGGCCAGCGCGATGCCCAGCGAGAACGGCACCGCGATCAGGAAGACCGCGAGCGAGGCGGGCAGGTCGTGCGCCAGTACGGTGCGGGCCCGGCCCTGCGGGGCGGGCGGCGGAGCGTGGTCGGTGGTGTCCGAGGCGATGGGGGCGCTGGAGATGTCGAGGGTCATGGTCTTCCCGTCTCTTCCGGGGGAGCGAACGCAGTCAGGTCCGGCGGTGTGACGCGGGGTCGGATCGGCTGTCGTGGGTCTCAGCGGGTGTGGCGGGATGGTGGTGGCACGCGGCGGCGATGGCCTGCGGCGGCCCTTGACCATCAAGAGTTGGTAAACCGAGAGTAATGAAACCTTTGCACGGCGTGCATCTTCACGGGAAGCGCAAAAGGGACGGTTCACCACATCGGGTGGCACTCGAACCGTCGGGGAATTCCTGCCCGGACGGCGAAGGGCCGGCCCGCCCCGAGGGATGGACCGGCCCCTGACGCCCGCTCAGACCGCGGCGGCCTCCGCGACCTCGCCGCCCAGCACGTAGTCCGCGTCCACCTGGGTGGCCAGGTCGATGCCGACCTTGGCGTTGCCCCAGCTCTCCGCGTTGCGCAAGTGGAAGCGGACCGCCTGTCGGCTGTACCGGCGCGGGTCGCGCAGCTCGTGGGAGGCGTCGGCGGCGGCCTTCAGCTGGGCCAGCACGTCCCGGTTCGCGGGCTCCAGCGCGCGCAGCGGCGGCTCGTCCCCGCGCTCCAGCCGGCGCACCCAGTCCGAGTGCCCGAAGGCGGTGAACAGGTCCTCGCCGACCTCGCGGCGCAGGAAGTCCAGGTCGTCCTGGGTCTGCACCTTGTTGCCGATCACCCGCAGGTGGACGTCGAAGTCCTGCGCGTACTCCTTGTACTGGCGGTACACCGAGACGCCCTTGCGGGTCGGTTCGGCGACCAGGAAGGTCAGGTCGAAGCGGGTGAACAGGCCGGAGGCGAACGAGTCGGAGCCGGCCGTCATGTCGGTCACCAGGTACTCGTCGCGGCCGTCCAGCAGGTGGTTGAGCAGCAGCTCCACCGCGCCGACCTTGGAGTGGTAGCAGGCCACCCCGAGGTCCTCCTCGGTGAACGCGCCGGTCGCCAGCAGCCGGACCGAGCCCTCGTCCAGCGCCACCGGCCGGGCGCAGGCCGCGTACACCGGGTTCTCCTCGACGATCCGCAGCAGGCGGGAGCCGGGGCCGGGCGGGGTGGTCTTGATCATCTCCTCGCCGGAGCGGATCAGCGGGTTGCCGCCGCGCAGGTACTCCTTGATCTCCGGCAGGTGCGCGCCGAGCGAGGGGAGCGCGGCGGCCTGGTCGTCCGTCAGTCCGAGTGCCGGGCCCAGGTGTTGGTTGATGTCGGCGTCGACGGCGACCACCGGGCATCCGGCGGCGGCCAGATGGCGGATGAACAGTGCGGACAGGGTGGTCTTGCCGCTGCCGCCCTTGCCGACGAAGGCGATCTTCATCTCTGAGTCTCCGGCTCTGTGGCTCTGTCGCTGCGGTGGACGCTTGTTGGAAACCGTTATCGTCACCGATTAGTGCACATGCTAGCGGCGGTTTGGGGTGCCGCACATGGGGGACTGGCGGATTGCCACGAAAGGGTGACCCGTGGGTTGCCTCCCAGCCGCCCCGGGGATTCATTACTCTCGGGTAGGTGACCACAGGAACTGATCCGCTCGCCCCGCTCGCCCAGCTCGCCGGGGTCCCCGAAGCCGTCGCCGAGGTGCGCAAGGCCGTGGACCGCCTCTACGGGCACCGGGTGATGCGCCGCCGGGCCGGCGAGGTGACCTCGGAGTCCGCGCTGCGCGGCGCCCGGGCCTCCGCCGCCCTGGAGGGCGCCGACTGGCCGCTCGAAGAGGTCCGCCGCCGCACCGACTTCGGCGCCGACCCCGAGGCCCGCGCCGTCGGCGCCGCCCTGCGGATCTCCGCCGAGGCCGGCCAGCTGCTCAACGTCTGGCGCACCTCCCCGCTCCAGGTGCTGGCCCGCCTCCACCTGCTCGCGGTCGGCGACGCCGACCCCTCGGCCGGCCGCCCCCGCCGCGACGGCGAGGCCGCCGCGCCGCTGTTCCCCGTCGAGATCGCCGCCACCGAGGGCAAGGCGCCCGACGGACCGGTCGGCGAACTGCCCCCGCCGCCCCCGGCCGACGAGGCCGCCGCCCGACTCGACCAACTGGCCGCACTGCTGGCCGGCCGCACCGAGAACGCCACCGGCGGCGCGCCCGCCCTGGTGGTCGCCGCCGTGGTGCACGGCGAACTGCTCGCGCTGCGCCCGTTCGGCGCCCACAACGGCCTGGTCGCCCGGGCCGCCCAGCGGATCGTGCTGATCGCCGAGGGCCTCGACCCGAAGGCGATCTGCCCCGCCGAGGTCGGATTCGCCGAACTCGGCACCGCCGCCTACCGCGAGGCCCTGCTCGGCTACCTGAGCGGCACCCCCGAGGGCATGGCCCGCTGGATCGTCCACTGCGGCGCCGCACTCGGCCTCGGCGTCCGGGAGAGCACCGCGGTGTGCGAGGCGATGCAGCGCGGCATGGTCTGATCTCCGCCCCGCGCGGCGCGGTCCGAACCCGCCTGCCCCGGAACGCAGTTGCGGCGACGCCTGATCCTGCCGGGCGTCGCCGCTGGTACGGATACCTGGTTACCAAAGCATGCACCGTTAGTGCCCATCAGGCGGGGTCCTGTGCCCGTTCGCCTGGTGCGGCGGCCCGACAGCGGGTCGGCTGCATGTGGGTGCCCGATTGTCCGTACTTCGGTCCGTGGGCCTGAACTGCGTTATCGGAGCGACCCCGTAGGGTCCTGACCGGGTCTCGCGGGCCGTAACCCATTTCTACCGCAGATCGGGGCAAAGAGGAACCCGAAAGGGGTGACTTTCGGGTTCTCTGCTGCGGTTTGTCCGATTTGGCGAACCGTCCGGCGCCCCTGCCTATGCCACCGGGCGCCGACGGCGCGCGCTGTACCAGAGCACCCCGGCGGTCAGCACCGCCGCGCCGACCGCCACCGCCAGCAGCGCCGAGCGGCTCGGCGCGTGGAACTCCGGGAGCCGGCGCTGGAGTTCGACCGGGCGGCTGAACACCAGCACCGGCCAGTCGCGCGCCGTCGCCTCCTTGCGCAGCGCCCGGTCCGGGTTCACCGCGGCCGGGTGGCCGACCGCCTCCAGCATCGGCAGGTCGGTCGAGGAGTCGCTGTACGCATAGCAGTTGGCGAGGTCGTAGCCCTCGCGCCCGGCCAACTCCCGGATCGCCGCCGCCTTGTTCTCGGCGTAGGCGTAGTACTCGATCTCGCCGGTGTAGCGGCCGTCCTCGACGTGCAGCCGGGTGGCGATCACGTGGTCCGCGCCGAGCAGCTGGCCGATCGGCTCGACCACCTCGGAGCCCGAGCTGCTGACGATCACCACGTCCCGCCCGGCCGCGTGGTGCTGCTCGATCAGCGAGGCGGCCTCGTCGTAGATGATCGGGTCGATCATGCCGTGCAGGGTCTCCGCGACGATCTCCCGCACCTGCTGGACGTTCCAGCCGCGGGTGAGGGCCGAGAGGTAGGCCCGCATCTTCTCCATCTGGTCGTGGTCGGCCCCGCCCACCAGGAAGACGAACTGGGCGTAGGCGCTCTTCAGCACCGCACGACGGTTGATCAGGCCGCCCTGGTAGAACGGCCGGCTGAAGGCCAGTGCGCTCGACTTGGCGATGATGGTCTTGTCGAGGTCGAAGAAGGCGGCGGTCCGGGGCACCCCGAACCCGGGGTGCGGGGCCTCGGCGGGGTCCGTCACGGGCCCGGAGGAGTTCGCCCCGGCGGCGTTCGCACCGTGGTCGGCGGTGTCGGCGTTCTCGGTGGTGTCCACGGGAACCGAGGATAGAGGGCCGGGCAAAACAGGCCGCCATTCGGCGTACTCGCGGGCGTGCGGGTTTGTGTTTCTGGCCGGTCGGGTACACCATGGAAGTCACGGATCGTTCGCGCGACCGTGCTAACCCGGTCCGGCTCCTCCCCCCCGAGTCGGGCCGTGGATAGACGACCCCCGCTCTCCCCCCCGGCGGGGGTCGTCGCATGTCCGGGGCCGTTTTCTAAGGCACTTGGGGTGCTCCGAGGGCGTTCCGCGGGGGCTTGACGGGGGTGTTCGGACGGTGTCCCGGCGATGTTCGCCGGGCTTTTGCGCGCCCTGGTTCGGTAACGCTGGGTAGTTGTCCGAGTGTCATATCGGCATACCCCTCGCGTCAATTCAGAAGCGCTTTGCCCCCCGTCCGAGTGATCACGGTTATCCACAAGGCCGGGTTATCCACAGCCATTGCGAACTCGGCAGACGCATTCCGCGCCGTCCCGCACCGTGGTGTCCGCGCCGCCGAACCGGCTCCTTCCGGACCGGTCCGGACCGACGCGTCGTCAACACCCGTCCGCACCACGGGGAGGCCGCCATGTCCGCGCCCGTCACCGATCCGCACGCCGCCCAGCCGCAGCCCGCAGGGCCGCTCGTGCTCACCGCCGACCCGCAGCTCGCCGAGCAGCTCAGCCGGCTGTGCGCCGCCGCCGGAGCCGAACCGCGGCTGCTCGGCGGCGCGCCGCCGCCCGCCCGGCTGTGGGAGGACGCCACGCTGGTGCTGGTCGGCGACGACCTCGCCGAGCAGTGCGCCGGACTGGCCCGCCGACCCGGCGTGCTGCTGCTCGGCCTCGACCTCGACGACGGGGAGATCTGGGTCCGCGCCGTCCAACTCGGCGCGGAGCACGTGCTCTTCCTGCCGGACGCGCAGTCCTGGCTGCTCGACCGGATCGCCGACGCCACCGAAGGGGTCGGCCCGCCCGCGCTCACCGTCGCCGTGCTCGGCGGCCGCGGCGGGGCCGGCGCCTCCACCCTCGCCTGCGCCCTCGCGGTCTGCGCCGCGCGGGCCGGACACCAGACCATGCTGATCGACGGCGACCCGCTCGGCGGCGGACTCGACGTGCTGCTCGGCGCCGAACAGGCCGCCGGCCTGCGCTGGCCCGACCTGGCCGCCTCGCGCGGCCGGATCAGCGGCACCGAGCTGGCCAAGGCGCTGCCCGATCCGCACCGGCTCAGCGCGCTCTCCTGGGACCGCTCCGACACCCTGGCGATCCCCGCCGAGGCCATGCGCAGCGTGCTGGCGGCCGCCCGCAGACGCGGCGGGCTGGTCGTCCTCGACCTGCCCAGACAGCTCGACCCGGCCGCCGCACAGGCCCTCGAACAGGCCGACACCGGACTGCTCGTGGTGCCCGCCGAACTGCGCGCGATGGCCGCCGCCGACCGGGTCGCCGCGGCGGTCCGGATGCGGCTGACCGACCTGAGAGCCGTGGTCCGGGTGCCCGGACCCTCCGGACTCACCGCCGCCGACGTCGCCCGCGGCCTGGAGCTGCGGCTGGCCGGCGAGCTGACCCCCGAACCCGGCCTCGCCCTCGACGCCGAACGCGGCAGCCCGCCCGGGCTGCGCGAGCGCGGCCCGCTGGCCCGCTTCTGCGGCCGATTCCTGACCGAAGCCATGCCGCCCGTCGTGGCGGCCTGAGAGGAGCCTCCCGATGACCGACCGTCTGCGCTCCACCGATCCCCGTGCGGTCCACCCGCGCACCGCCGATCCCCGGGCCGCTGATCTGCGCGCCACCGAGGTGCGGCCCGCCGAGACGCGACCTGCTGGGCGGGCTGCTGGGCGGGCTGCCGTGGGGCCGCACCGTCGGCTGCCCGTCCCGCGGGCCCGGGCGCTGCTCGGGGCTCCGCCCGACCTGCCGGAGGCCTCCGCGGCCGGGGAAGGGGTGACCGAACCGTTCGCGGCGCCGGCGACCGTCCCGCTGGTCCGCCGCTCGGCGGCCCGCCAACTGGCCGACGCGCCGATCGCGGACGGGACGGCCGACCTGGTCGACGCCGTCCGGATCCGGCTCGCCGAGGCCGGTGCCCAGCCCACCGCAGGGTCGGTCGCCGCCGCGCTGCGCGCCGCCCGGCCACCGCTCGGCGGGGACGACGTACTGGACGCCGTCCGCAGCCTGCGCGCCGAGATCGTCGGCGCCGGACCGCTCGACCCGCTGCTCGCCGAGCCGGGCGTCACCGACGTCCTGGTCAACGGTCCGGGCGAGGTCTGGGTGGACCGCGGGAACGGCCTGGAGCGTGCCCCGCAGGTGCGCTTCCCGACCGCCGACGCCGTCCGTCGGCTCGCCCACCGGCTGGCCACCGCCGCCGGGCGGCGGTTGGACGACGCCCGCCCCTGGGTGGACGCCCGCCTCCCCGACGGCACCCGGCTGCACGCCGTCCTCCCGCCGATCGCCGCCGACTGCACCCACATCTCGCTGCGCACCAGCCGCAGCCGACCGTTCACCCTGGCCGAACTCGTCGCCGCCGAGGCCCTGCCCTGGGCGGGGGCCGAACTGCTGGCAGCGGTGCTGCGGGCCAGGCTGTCGCTGCTGGTCTCCGGCGGCACCGGCACCGGCAAGACCACCCTGCTGGCCGCGCTGCTCGGACTCGTCCCGCCGAGCGAGCGCATCGTGCTCGCCGAGGACTCCGCCGAACTGCGCCCGGACCACCCGCACGTGGTCCGCCTGCAGTCCCGCCCGCCCAACCAGGAGTCGCTGGGCGAGCTGACGCTCCGGGACCTGGTCCGCCAGGCCCTGCGAATGCGGCCCGACCGCCTGGTGGTCGGCGAAGTCCGCGGCCCCGAGGTGGTCGACCTGCTGGCGGCCCTCAACACCGGCCACGAGGGCGGCTGCGGCACGGTGCACGCCAACACCGCCGCCGACGTCCCCGCGCGCCTGGAGGCCCTCGGCTCGCTCGCCGGGCTCGACCGCCACTCCCTGCACAGCCAGCTGCGGGCCGGGCTGGACGCGGTCGTCCACCTCACCCGCGACTCCACCGACGGCCGCCGCCGGGTCGCCGCCCTGCACCTGCTGGTCGGCGCGCGCGACGGACTGACCGCCACCCTCGCCGCCGTCACCTTCGACCGGGCCGGCCGCTGCCGACCCGGACCTGGCTGGGCCCGACTGCGCGAACTATGCGCAGAGCGGGGCGTGGTGCTCCCCGCGGACCCGGAGTCGCTCGACCCCCGGGTGGAGGCCCTCGGCGAGGGGTCGGTCGAGGCCGTCGGCGAGGGGTTCGTGGAGGCGTCCGGGGAGGCGGACGTCGGGGCGGGTTCTGGTGACGAGGCGAGCGGAGGTCCGACATGAGCCTGCGTCAGATCGAAGCGGTGTGGGTGTTCGGGCTGTGCGTGATCGGACTGCTGGCGTGGCGGTTGCTGCGGTCCGGGGCCAGGAGGATGTGATGACCGAGGTGTGGGGGCGGCCGTATGCGGTCGCCTGCGCGGTGACGCTGCTCGGCGTCGCCACCGGGCTGGGTGCGGGCCTGTTCGGCACGGCCTGGCTGGCCGTGGTGCGGCGTCGGGCACGTGGGAGCAGACGGCTGCGCCGGGTCCTGGACGGCACGGGCGGCCGCGGCACCGGCGGGATGCTGGCCCGGGTCCGGAGGCGCTGGCAGCGGCGCCGACCGAGCTGGCTGGTGCCCGAACTCCTGCTGCTCCCAGCCGGCTTCGCGGCCGGGCGGTGGACCGGGTCGGCGGTCCCGGTGCTGGGCGCCGCCTGCGCGGTGGTGCCGCTGCGCCGCTGGCGGCTGCGCCGGAGTGGTGCGCGGGACGCGAGACGGCGGGCCGCGGCGGTGATCGACCTCTGCGCCGGTCTGGCCGCAGAACTGCGCAGTGGCGCGACCCCCGAACAGGCCCTGCACGCCGTCCTGTCACGCGGCGCGCCGGACTGGCACCGGCGCCTGGGCGCGGAGCCCGCCGCCAGGCTGGCCGCCGGCCGCTACGGAGCGGACATCCCGGGAGCCTTCCGGCTGGTCGCCGAACTGCCGGGCGGGGGCGGGGCGGCAGCGATGGCGGCCTGCTGGCAGGTCAGTACGGAGAGCGGGACGGGCCTGGCCCTCGGGCTGGAACAGGTCGCCGACGCGCTTCGGGCCGAGCGGGCCCTCGGCGAGGAGATCGCCGGCGAGCTCGCCGGTCCGCGCACCACGGTGGTGGTGCTGGCCGCGCTGCCCGCCGTGGGTATGGCCCTCGGCTCGGCCCTCGGCGCCCACCCGCTCCACGTCCTCCTGCACACCCCTGCCGGCCTGCTCAGCCTGCTCGCCGGCGCCCTGCTGGAGGCCGCCGGTATCGCCTGGACGGCCAGGATCGTCCGCGGGGCGGAGGACGCGCCGACGCGACCGTCCGCCACCGGTCGAGGGGTCGGCGGCTGCGGGGTGTCCCGGGTGCGCGGTGACCCGTGGCTGGCGGCCGTGCCGGCGCTGACGCCGCAGCAGGCGGCGGTGCGGGCGGCGGCCGGGAGCCGGGTGGATTGGTGGCGATGAGCGTTCGGGCGACGGTTCGGCGGTGCCGCACGAGTCGCTGGACGCCGCGCAGGTAATCGACATTGACGATCCGTCAGATCTGGAAGGAGGCGAGATGCGAGTGATGGCGGTGGTGGTCCCGGTGGCCGCGGTCGGGCTGGTCGGCGAGGTGGTGGCTGCCGCGCGGTGGCGGGCGGTGCGGCGCAGGACCGGGCGGTGCGTGCCGGGTGTGCGACGGGTGCGCCGGAAGGGCGCGGTCGAGGCGGTGATGCGGCGCTCGCTGGGGCGGGTGACGGGCGATCGGCCGATCGCGGTGCTGCTCGGGCTCGGTGCGGGAGCGCTGGTCGGCGGCTCGGCGGGCGTGGCGGCGGGGGTGCTCGTCGGGTGGGTGGCCTGGCGGGTGCTGCCGAGGGTGCGCTCGCCGACGGAGCGGCGGCAGGCGGAGGAACGGGACTGGCTGGTCCGCCAGTTGCCGCTGACGGCGGACCTGCTGGCGGCCTGCCTCGGGTCGAGCGGTTCACCGGCCCGGGCGGCCCTGGCCGTCGCGGACAGCGTGCCGGCGCCGATGCGGGACCGGCTGTCAGGCGTGGCCGCCCGGCTCGCCCTCGGCGCGCCACCCGAGCACTGCTGGGAGCAACTGGCCGTCGAATGCCCGCCGATGGCGCCGCTCGCCCGCTGCCTGGTGCGCACCACCCTCAGCGGCGCCCCACCGGCCACTGCGCTGGCCGGCCTCGCCCACTCCCAGCGGGCGGCGGCCGCCCGGGCCGCCCACGCCAGGGTGCGCCGGGCCGGAGTCCTGGCCACCGCGCCGCTCGGACTCTGCTTCCTGCCCGCGTTCGTGCTGATCGGAGTCGTCCCGGTGGTGATGGGGCTGACCTCCACGTTCTCCCAACGCCTGTGACCAGCCCGCGCGTTGGAACCGACCCAGTTGTCCGAACCGCTTTCGAGAAAGGGATTTCCGACCATGACGATCTCCGTGCTGACCCGCCCGTTCCACCCCGCGCTCGCCGTCCGACGCCTGGGTAGCCGGTTGCGCCGCAGGTACCGGGAGGTGACGGCCGGTCAGCGGGATGCCGGGATGAGCACCGCCGAGTACGCGATCGGCACCGTGGCGGCCTGCGCCTTCGCGGCGGTGCTCTACAAGGTGGTGACCAGCGGGACGGTCTCCGGTGCGCTGTCCGAACTGCTCGATCGGGCGCTGCATGTGGTGTGACCGGTGGATCCGCCGTCGTCCGGTGGCCCGGGCCGGGCGGGTGGACGGCGGGATGGTGACGGCCGAGACGGCGGTCGGACTCCCCGCGCTGGTGCTGCTCGCGGCGATGCTGGTGTGGGGCGTGGTGGCGGCCGGTGCGCAGATCCGCTGCGTGGACGCGGCCCGGGTGGGCGCCCGGGCCGCTGCCAGGGGTGACGCCGGTGCGGCGGCGCTGGCAGCAGCCGCGGCGCCGCGCGGGGCCACCGTCTCGGTCTCGCTGGAGGCCGAGGTGGCCCGGGTGACGGTGCAGGCACCGTGCCCCGGCCCCGGGCGTCTCGGCGCCCTGCTGTCGGTGCGGCTCTCCGCGACGGCGGTGGGTGCCCGGGAGGACGTGCTCAGCGCGACCGGGGGAGTGGAGGTGTGAGGTGCGCGGACCGGTCGGGGCCCGGCGGCGCGGACCGGACGGTGGCTCGGCGACGGTCTGGCTGGTGGCGCTGATGATGTTGGGTGTCGCGGTCTTCACCGCCTGTCTGCTGCTCGGCTCGGTGGTCGCGGCCCGGCACCGGGCGGAGTCGGCGGCGGACCTCGCCGCCCTCGCTGCGGCCGACCGGCTGCTGCTGGACGCCGACGGCGGCTGCGGACGTGCGGCACGGCTGACGCAGGCTCAGGGCTCCGCCACGCTGGTGTCCTGCACGGTGTTGCCCGGTCAGGACGCCGTCGAGGTGGTCGTCCAGGTCCCGGTCCACGGCCTGCCCGTCCCCGTCGGCCCGGCCCGGGCACGCGCCCGGGCGGGTCCGATCTGGGCTTGGGGTGAAGGCGAGGTGACGGATGGTCAATTCGCCTGAGGTGATGCGCCGTCGGGTGTCTCGCCTTCGACGGTCGGCTCGCCGTCTGCGTCCGCGTTCCCGGCTGCGGTCGGCGCGGCGGCGAGCAGCACCGTCAGGAGGCGGATGGCGGCGGCCTTGTCGAGGGGGTCGTTGCCGTTGCCGCACTTCGGGGACTGGACGCAGGACGGGCAGCCGCGGTCGCACTCGCAGGCGGCGATCGCGTCGCGGGTGGCGGTCAGCCATTCGGCGGCTCGGCGGAAGCCGCGCTCGGCGAAGCCGGCGCCGCCGGAGTGGCCGTCGTAGACGAAGACGGTGGGCAGGCCGGTGTCGGGATGGAGCGGGACGGAGACACCGCCGATGTCCCAGCGGTCACAGGTGGCGAAGAGTGGGAGGAGTCCGATGGAGGCGTGCTCGGCGGCGTGGGCCGCGCCGGGGAGCTGGTCGAACGGGATGTCGGCGTCGAGGAGTTGGTCCTCGGTGACGGACCACCAGACGGCCCGGGTGCGCAGCGTGCGGGGCGGCAGGTCGAGCTTGCTCTCGCCGAGGATCTCGCCGGTGGCGATCCGCTTGCGCAGGTACCCGACGACCTGGTTGACCACCTCCACCGAACCGAAGCTGAGCCGGGCCTCGCCCCACTCCTCGGTGGTGTCGGTGGCGAGGATCGAGATGGAGGTGACGTCCCGGGCGGAGGTGGTGTACGGCGGGTTGGCGGCGGAGACCAGGGCGACCGAGGAGTCCAGGTCGAAGTCGCGGACCAGGTAGGTGCGGCCCTGGTGGAGGTGGACCGCGCCGGTGTGCACGGTGGTGTGGGCGGCCTCGGCGTCCACGGTGCCGAGCAGTCGCCCGGTGTCCGCCTCGACGATCTGCACGGGGCTGCCGCCGCTGCCGCGCAGGTCGACGCCGTCCACGGCGCGTTCCCGGCGGGTCCAGTACCAGGAGCCGTCCGGTCGGCGGCGCAGCAGTCCGCGCCGCTCCAGCACCGGGAGCAGCGGCGCGGCGGACGGGCCGAACAGCTCCAGGTCGGAGTCGGTGAGCGGGAGTTCGGCCGCGGCGGCGCACAGGTGCGGGGCGAGCACGTGCGGGTTGTCGGGGTCCAGGACGGTGGCCTCGACCGGGGTGGCGAACAGCGCGTCGGGATGGTGGACGAGGTACGTGTCCAGCGGGTCGTCGCGGGCGATCAGGACGGCGAGCGCGCCCTGGCCCTCGCGTCCGGCGCGTCCGGCCTGCTGCCAGAGCGAGGCCCGGGTGCCGGGGTAGCCGGCCAGCAGGACGGCGTCCAGGCCGGAGACGTCGACGCCGAGTTCCAGGGCGGAGGTGGAGGCGACACCGAGCAGCCGGCCGGTCTGCAGGTCGCGTTCGAGGGCGCGGCGCTCCTCGGCCAGGTAGCCGCCGCGGTAGGCGGCGACCCGGGCGGCCAGCGGCTGGCCGAGTTGCTCCTGGGCCTGCAGGGCGACCAGTTCGGCGGCCCGCCGCGAGCGGACGAAGACCACGGTGCGGGTGCCGCCGTGCACCAGGTCGGTGAGCAGGTAGCCGGCCTCGGCGGTGGCGGTGCGGCGGACCGGCGCGCCGTGTTCGCCGACGTTCTCGGTCAACGGTGGCTCCCACAGCGCGAAGACCAGCGGGCCGCGCGGCGAGGAGTCCTCGGTGACCGCGTCCGCGGGCAGGCCGGTGAGCCGGTGCGCGGTGACGGCCGGTTCCGCGGTGGTGGCCGAGGCCAGCACGAAGGTCGGCGACGCGCCGTAGCGGGCGCACAGCCGCCGCAGCCGGCGCAGCACCTGGGCGACGTGCGAGCCGAACACCCCGCGGTAGGTGTGGCACTCGTCGATCACCACGTACGTCAGCGCCTTGAGGAAGGAGGCCCAGCGCGGATGGGCGGGGAGTATGCCGCGGTGCAGCATGTCCGGGTTGGTCAGCACGTACGAGGCGTACTGGCGGACCCACTCGCGTTCCTCGGGCGGGGTGTCGCCGTCGTAGAGCGCCACCCGGACCCGGTCGGGGACGAGTTCGGCGGCGCGCCGGCGCTGGTCGGCGGCGAGCGCCTTGGTCGGGGCGAGGTACAGCGCGGTCGCGCCACGCCCGTTGCGGGCCTCGGTTCCGGTCAGGAGTTCGCTCAGCACCGGGGCCAGATAGCCGAGCGACTTGCCCGAGGCGGTGCCGGTGGCGATCACCGTGGTCCGCCCCGCGGCGGCCAGGTCCATCGCCTCGGCCTGGTGCGCCCAGGGCAGCACCACGCCGAGCTTGGACGCCGCCGCCACCACCTCCTGGCGGATTCCTTCAGGCCAGGGGGCATAGCGGGCCTCACGCGCGGGCAAGTGCTCCGTATGGGTGAGGCGGTCCAACCGGCCGCGCTCGGTGGAAAGGGTCGCGAGCAGGGCCTCGGGCTGGTGTTGACGGGGCGGCATGAAGACCCAGTGTGTCACCGGCGTGACGGAGAATCGCTGTTAACCATCGTGCGGCCATGGTCGCAGGTGGTTGAATGAGCGCGTGACGGCCGCACGGCCGAGGGCCCCGACGCTGAGGCTCCGACCTGCCGGTTTGCCGCGCCCTGGCCCTGCGACCATGCGGTGGCAGCCGCCGGGCTGATGATCGCAATGACGTAGCAAGGCAAGGTGCTGGAGGTTCCGTGGACCTGTCCCTGTCGACCCGTACTGTCGGCGATCGCACGGTCGTCGAGGTTGGCGGCGAGATCGATGTGTACACCGCCCCCAAGCTGCGCGAGCAGCTGGTCGAGCTCGTCAACGACGGCAACTACCACCTGGTCGTTGACATGGAGGGCGTCGACTTCCTCGACTCCACCGGGCTGGGCGTGCTGGTCGGCGGCTTGAAGCGGGTGCGTGCCCACGAGGGTTCGCTGCGCCTGGTCTGCAACCAGGAGCGCATCCTCAAGATCTTCCGCATCACCGGCCTCACCAAGGTGTTCCCGATCCACAACTCGGTGGACGAGGCCGTCGCGGCGACCGACTGACGTCGTCCGATCCGACGTCGGTCCGACCGGTTCGGCCGGACTGACGTCGTCGTACCGAACCGCCTTTCTCGATCGACCGGCTGCCGGTCGGCTCGGCCCCGTGCCCGCCGTCCGGTGGATCGGTGTTCCCGCCTCCGCCGTCCGGAGCGTGTCTCCGGTGGTGGGGAGCAACCCCGGAGGGGAGACATGGCAACCGTCGAACTTCGATTCAGCGCGCTTCCCGAGCACGTGCGCACCGCCCGGCTGGTGGCCGCCGCGGTGGCCAGAAGGGCCGGGGTGGACGAGTCGGTGCTCGACGAGGTCCGGCTCGCGGTGGGCGAGGCGTGCTCCCGCGCGGTGGCGCTGCACCAGCGCAACGCCGTGGACGGAGCGGTCCGGGTCGCGCTGATCGAGCAGGAGAAGCGTTTTCTCATCGAGGTCGAGGACGAGGCCGGCCCGGCGCACCCCGGCGGAGCGGCCGCGGGCGGCGACCCGGAGGACGAGGACGCGCTCGGCCTGGCGGTGATCACCGGCCTGGTGGAGGACGTCGAGGTGGGCAACGGCAACGAGGGTGGCGTGATCCGCATGAGCTGGCCCGTCACTCCCGCCTCGGTCGCGGTCTGACACCACCGTCCGTCGCCCATTGACAGATTGTTGAAGTTCCGGGTTCCCTGCTCTCCGGCGCGACCGGTTGGAATCGAGTAGGGACGGAACTTCCCATGCGGATACGCATCCTGTGGCCCGCCGGCCAGGCCACCGCCGAACTGCGCGCGACCCCGACCGCCGAGGCGCTCTGGGCCGCGCTGCCGATCTCCTCGCAGGCCAGTACCTGGGGCGAGGAGGTGTACTTCGGCACGCCGGTGAGCGTGCCGCGCGAGGCCGACGCCCGGCAGGTGGTGGAGCCCGGGACGGTCGCCTTCTGGACCGACGGGGACAGCCTGGCGCTGCCGTACGGCGAGACGCCGATCTCCCGGGCCGGGGAGTGCCGGCTGGCGAGCCCGTGCAACCTGCTGGGCCGCCTCGACCAGGACCCGCAGGTGCTGCGGACGGTGCGTCCGGGCGACGCGATCCGGGTCGAGCGGGTGGTCGAGCGGGCCGTCGACCGGGTCTGAGGGAGCCCGCGCCGAGTCGTTGCTGAGCTGCGCGGATGGTGCCGGGTCCGGGCTTCGGGTTCGGCGCGTCCGGGCGGGCGTGTAGGTTCGCTGGTCGGCGCCCGGTACCGGGTGTCAGCGACCGAAAGGGCCCCGATGAAGAAGCGACTCGTGACCGTCTCCGCGCTCGGCGCGCTGCTCGCGCTCGCCGCAGTCGGCTGCTCCGCCGACGACTCGGCGAAGCTCGACGGCTGGGCGAAGAACGTCTGCGACGCCGTCCGGGACCCGATCGCGCAGTCCCGGGCGGCGCTCGCGGACACCGGCAACGTCAAGGACGGCGAGGCCCCGGCGGAGCTGCAGAAGCGGCTGTCGGCGGACCTCGCCGCGCTCGCCACCACCAACCAGCAGCTGGCCGACGCGGTGCAGAAGGCCGGCGCGCCGAAGATCGACAACGGTCCGAAGGTCTCCCAGGACGCCGTCAACGAGCTGAAGCAGGTGGCCAAGGGCTACCAGGACGCGCAGAAGAAGCTGGACGGGCTGTCCAGCGCGGACCAGGCCAAGTTCGCGGACGGGCTGCGCAGCGTCGGCGACCAGGTGCAGCAGCTCGCCCAGGTGTCGACGGGCGCGATGGCGATCCTGCAGAGCGGCGACCTCGGCGATGCGATCAAGAAGCAGCCCGGCTGCAAGGCGTCCGGCCCCGCCGCGGCGCCCTCGGCCGGTGCCTCCGCCGGCGCCTCCGCGGGGGGTGACGCGGCCCCGTCGGCCCCCGCGTCCGGCGCGCCGTCGGCTCCCGCGTCCGGTGCTCCGGCATCCACGCCCGCCGCCGGTTCGCCCGCCGCCGGTTCGCCCTCGCCCAAGAAGAGCTGACGCGAGAACGGACGCGAGAGCCGACGTCAGGGCGCTTGCGCGGGCCTGGGGAGCGTCGGACCGGGCCCTGACGGCCCGTCGGCTCGCCGGGTGGCGGCGCTGCGTCGAGGCGGGCCCGCCGGGCGGGGGAGAATGGCGGGGTGACGAGTAGCCCCGTTCTTGATTCTGGCCGGATGGTGGAGCTGCGGGAGGCGCTGCTCAAGGCGTCCTTCACCGCGGACGGCTGCCTGGACCTGCTCGGGCCGACGGCGTACGCCGCCCTGGCGCGCAGCGAGGCGGTCCCGGCGCTGCGGGCGACCCGTGGCGGGTCGCCGTTGGAGACGCTGGTGCGGCTGTTCCTGCTGCAGCAGCCGGTGCCGCGAGCGGCCGCCGCGGCGGCGCTGCCGATCGAGGGGCTGCTGGCGGACGGCTGGCTGCAGCCGGACGGCGAGCAGGTGCGCGCCACCGTGGACGTGCGGCCGTACGCCGACGAGGTGGCGGGCCAGCCCAGCGCGGACGCCTGGGTGGTGTCGGACCTGGGCTGCGCGGTCGGCGGGGCCGGCGGGATCGGCTCCGGGCAGACCGCGGCCGGGGTCGCCCGGCGCGACCTGGTGCTCGGGGTGGGCGGCGCGTCCACCACGCTCGCCAACCTGACGGTGCGTCGGCCGGTGCGCGAGGTGCTGGACCTGGGCTCCGGTTCCGGGGTGCAGTCGCTGCACGCGGCCCGGCACGCCCAGCGGGTGACCGCCACCGACCTCAACCCGCGCGCCCTGCACTTCACCCGGCTGACCGCGGCGCTCTCCGGCTTCGACAACGTGGCCACCGCCGAGGGCAGCCTGTACGAGCCGATCGGCGACCGCCGGTTCGACCTGATCGTCTCCAACCCGCCGTTCGTGATCTCCCCGGCGGGCCGGTTCACCTACCGGGACGGCGGGATGGCCGGGGACGAGCTGTGCCGCAGCGTGGTCCGCGGCGCCGCCGCGCACCTGGAACCCGGCGGCTACTGCCAGCTGCTGGCGAACTGGCAGCACGTCAAGGGCGAGGACTGGCACGAGCGGCTGACCGGCTGGGTGGCCGGCACCGGGCTGGACGCCTGGGTGGTGCAGCGCGAGGTGCAGGACGTCGCGCAGTACGCCGAGCTGTGGCTGCGGGACGGCGGCGACCACCTGGGCGAGGACTACCTGGCCCGGTACGAGCAGTGGCTGGACGGCTTCGAGGAGGCCGGGGTGGAGGGCATCGGCTTCGGCTGGATCACCCTGCGGGCGTCCGGCGCGACCGACCCCGTGGTGCGGATCGAGGACTGGCCGCACCCCGTGGAGCAGCCGCTCGGCCCGCACATCGACGAGTGGTTCGCCCGGCAGGACTTCCTGCGCAGCCGGGACGACGCGGACCTGCTGGCCGCCCGCTTCCTGCTCGCCGACGAGGTGGTCCAGGAGCAGGTCGGCGAGCCCGGCTCGGAGGACCCGGAACACGTGATCCTCCGTCACAACCGGGGCATGCGACGGGCCACCAAGGTGGACACCGTCGGCGCGGGCTTCGTCGGCGTCTGCGACGGCACCCTCGCGGCGGGCGAGATCGTCGACGCGATCGCCCAACTGCTCGGTGAGGACCGGGTGGCGCTGCGCGACCGGGTTCCGGAGTCGCTGCGGCTGCTCACCGAGCAGGGCTTCATCGAGCCGGTGCGCTGAACGCACCGACAGGTCACGGGTGGTAGAGCTCGGTGATCGCGGTGATCTTGCCGGAGGCGTCGGTGGTGATGTCGTACATCCCGCCGAAGCAGGAGTACGGCGCGGCGGGCTCGTGGTGCGCCGCGCAGTCGTTGACGTGCTGGACCAGCGCGGCGACGGAGACCGGGCCGGTGCCCACCGCCCCCGAGACGGTGACCAGTTGGGCGGTCGCACCGGAGGCGAACGAGTAGCTGGAAGCGGCGCCGGTCGCCTGGTAGTAGCCGTCGTTGTCGATGTCCGGGCCGCAGATGAACGTGGTCGCGGTGGCGGTCAGCTTGTCGGCCGTTCCGGCGGTGACGTTGATCACGCGGTGACCGGGCCGCTGGGCCGCGGTGGTGCAGTTCGCCGGCGCGGCACCGGTGTGGCTCGCGGAGGGCTTCGCAGCGGACGGCTTGGCGCTGGTGCTCGCGGTCGGCTTGACGGACGCGGTGGGGGCGGTCGAGGGGGTGGCGCCCGCGGTGGCACTCGCGGTGGCCGAGGCGGTGGCGCCCGGCGCGGCGGGGGCGTCGGAGGGGTCGCAGGCGGTCAGCGTGGCGACGGCGGCGGTCAGCAGGGCGGCGGTGCCGAGCAGGCGACGGGTGTTCATGGCGGTTACCTCTCGTGGGGGCGGTGCCGGTGGTGTCCTTCGGTGGTGGACACGTGCGCACCCCGCCCCGCGGTTTGGTCGGTTTCCCGGCTGTGACGCGGGTTGCCGGACCGTGACGCTCGCGCCCGGACGGTGACATGCCGTCAGGACCCGTCCCCGTCGCGTTCACTGCGAGGTCGCCGTCGGGTCGCCCCCCGTATGCCGGAAGTCCACCGCGGGTTGTCCACCGGATGCCAGGCTGGTCGTCCACAGGCTGTGGACAGCGCGGGGGAGGGCCGGGTGGAGACGCCGACGACGCTGGTGGGCGGGGCGGTCCTGACGATCTTCGGGAGCGCACTGCTGCTGTGGTGCGCCGTGGAACTGCGACTTCGCCACCGGCTGCGTAGGCACGGGGTGGCCGCCACCGCACAGGTGGTGGCCGACCGGGAGCCCGCGGAGGCCCTCGACGGCAGCCCGCTGCTCTCCTACCTGACCGACCCGCACTCCGCCGACCCGCCCGGCGGCCGGCTCGCCGCGGTGCACGAGCTGCGCCCCGCCGGCGCGTTCGCCGAGGACGGCCGGCTGGTGCTGGCCCGCCCGCGCGGACACACCCCGTTGCGCCGTCCGCCGCGGCTGGTGCCGGGCGCCGCCGTCCAGGTCGCCTACGACCCGCGGCGCCCGGACCGGGTGGTGCTGGCCGCCCACCAGGACCTGTCGACCCTGCCCGCCGACCTGTTCTGGGCGGTGCTCGGCAGCTCGGCGCTGGCCGGCGGGCTGACCCTGTTCGCCGTCGCGTTCCGCTGACGAAACGACCCCGCCGCGCTGCTCCGGCCTTCTCCGCACGTGCCGACCCGGCCTGCCCGGGGTCCGGTTCCGGCCGTCCCCCACACCCGCCGCACCGCCCGCCGCCCTGGCCCGCTTGCCGGGGAAAGACATGCCCGAACGCGTCTCATCGGGTTACCGTTCGAGTGGCGTCGGTCGGCCTTGCCGGTGAAAAAGCGGTATCCGTCCGTTTGACAAGGGTGGCCAGGGTACGGTCACACTCCGCTGGTGGGGCCGTCGCGCTGCGGCAGCCCAAGGGCTTAGGTAAACGGCCAGAGCTCAGGTAAACGACCGGGAGAGAAGAGCGAAGGTGTCCCCGAGCAGCGAGACCGCCCACGGCAAGCGACTCGTCATCGTCGAGTCGCCGGCCAAGGCCAAGACGATCAAGGGCTACCTCGGGCCCGGCTACATCGTCGAGGCCAGCGTCGGTCACATCCGCGACCTGCCCGGCACGGCCGCCGAGGTCCCGGACGAGTACACCGGCGAGGTGCGCCGCCTCGGAGTCGACGTGGACCACGACTTCGCTCCCATCTACGTGGTCAACCCGGACAAGAAGTCCCAGGTCACGAAGCTGAAGTCGCTGCTCAAGGAGTCCGACGAGCTCTACCTCGCCACCGATGAGGACCGCGAGGGCGAGGCCATCGCGTGGCACCTGCAGGAAGTGCTGAAGCCCAAGGTGCCGGTGCACCGGATGGTCTTCCACGAGATCACCAAGGACGCGATCCAGGAGGCCGTGCGCAACCCGCGCGACCTCAACCAGCGCCTGGTCGACGCGCAGGAGACCCGCCGCATCCTGGACCGCCTCTACGGCTACGAGGTCTCCCCGGTGCTGTGGAAGAAGGTCATGCCGAAGCTTTCGGCGGGCCGCGTCCAGTCGGTGGCCACCCGCCTGGTGGTCGAGCGCGAGCGCGAGCGGATGGCCTTCACCTCCGCCTCGTACTGGGACCTGGTCGCCACCTTCGGCACCGGCCGCACGGCCGCCGACGCGGCGAGCCCGGAGACCTTCGGCGCCCGCCTGATCACCGTCGACGGCAAGCGCGTCGCCACCGGCCGCGACTTCGGCTCCGACGGGCAGCTCAAGAACGCCGCGAACACCCTGCAGCTCGACGAGCAGGCCGCCCGCACGCTCGCCGCCGCGCTGGAGCAGTCCGCGTTCAGCGTCCGCAGCGTCGAGTCCAAGCCGTACCGCCGCTCCCCGTACGCGCCGTTCCGCACCACCACGCTGCAGCAGGAGGCCAGCCGCAAGCTGGGCTTCGGTGCCAAGCGGACCATGCAGGTGGCGCAGAAGCTGTACGAGAACGGCTTCATCACCTACATGCGTACCGACTCCACCACGCTGTCGGACACCGCGATCAACGCCGCCCGCGCCCAGGTCACCCAGCTGTACGGGGCCGACTACCTGCCGGACGCGCCGCGCACCTACGCGTCCAAGGTGAAGAACGCGCAGGAGGCGCACGAGGCGATCCGCCCGTCCGGCGACCGGTTCCGCACGCCCGCCGAGACCAGCCTCTCCGGCGACGACTTCCGGCTGTACGAGCTGATCTGGATGCGCACCGTCGCCTCGCAGATGAAGGACGCGGTCGGTCAGTCCGTCACCGTCAAGGTCGGCGGGCGCTCCGCGGACGGCCGGGACGCCGAGTTCTCCGCCTCCGGCAAGATCATCACCTTCCACGGCTTCCTGAAGGCCTACGTGGAGGGCGCCGACGACCCCAACGCCGAGCTGGACGACCGCGAGCGCCGGCTGCCCCAGGTCACCGAGGGCGACCCGCTGGCGGCCGAGCGGATCACCCCCGAGGGCCACGCCACCAAGCCGCCGGCCCGCTACACCGAGGCGTCGCTGGTCAAGGAGCTGGAGGACCGGGAGATCGGCCGCCCGTCCACCTACGCCTCGATCATCGACACGATCATCAACCGGAAGTACGTCTTCAAGAAGGGCACCGCCCTGGTGCCGTCCTTCCTGTCCTTCGCCGTGGTCAACCTGCTGGAGAAGCACTTCGGCCGGCTCGTCGACTACGACTTCACGGCGCGGATGGAGGACGACCTCGACCGGATCGCGGCCGGCCAGGCCGAGTCCGTGCCGTGGCTGAAGCGCTTCTACTTCGGTGAGGGCGACGGCGCCGGTACCGCCGCCGAGGCCGGCAACGGCGACGGCGACCACCTCGGCGGACTGAAGGAGCTGGTCACCGACCTCGGCGCGATCGACGCCCGGGAGATCAGCTCCTTCCCGATCGGCGAGGGCCTGGTGCTCCGGGTCGGCCGCTACGGCCCGTACGTGGAGCGCCCCTCCACGGTCGAGGGCGAGCCCGGCCAGCGCGCCGACATCCCCGACGAGCTGCCGCCGGACGAGCTCACCGTCGACCTCGCCGAGGAACTGCTGGCCAAGCCCAGCGGCGAGCGCAGCCTCGGCACCGACCCGGTGAGCGGCAACCCGCTGGTCGCCAAGGACGGCCGGTACGGCCCGTACGTCACCGAGGTGCTGCCCGAGGGCACCCCGAAGACCGGCAAGAACGCCGTCAAGCCGCGCACCGCCTCGCTGTTCAAGACCATGGACCTGGACTCCGTCACGCTCGAGGACGCGCTGCGGCTGCTGTCGCTGCCCCGGGTGGTCGGCGCCGACGCCGAGGGCAACGAGATCACCGCGCAGAACGGCCGCTACGGCCCGTACCTCAAGCGCGGCACCGACTCCCGCTCGCTGACCAGCGAGGACCAGCTGCTCAGCATCACGCTGGAGGAGGCGCTGGCGATCTACGCCCAGCCCAAGCAGCGCGGGCGGGCCGCGGCCGCCGCGCCGCTCAAGGAACTCGGCAACGACCCGGTCAGCGAGAAGCCGGTGGTGGTCAAGGACGGCCGGTTCGGTCCCTACGTCACCGACGGGGAGACCAACGCGACGCTCCGCAAGGACGACGAGGTCGAGACCATCACCCCCGAGCGGGCCTTCGAGCTGCTCGCCGAGAAGCGGGCCCGCGGACCGGTGAAGAAGACCGCCAAGAAGGCCCCGGCGAAGAAGGCCCCCGCCAAGAAGGCCACCACCGCGACCAAGACGGCGGCGAAGAAGACCGCGGCCAAGAAGACCACGGCGGCCACCAAGAAGACCGCGGCGGCGAAGAAGACCACCGCCGCGAAGAAGACCACGGCCGCCAAGGGCTCCGAGGAGAGCTGACGGACACTCCGTAACGGGCCTGTTCGAATCCGGGCGGGCCCGTTAATCTCCGTGCCCGGCACTCGCTACGCTGACCGTATGACGTCCGAGGAGCTGCCCCCCACCGCACGCACCGCCGCACCCGGCCTCCCCGAGGTCGCTCCCGCCGGGACACCCGGCGAGCGGGCCCGTGCGCTGCTGAGGCTGCGGCCCTACCGGAAGCTGTGGACCACCCAGCTGCTCGGCGGGACCGCGGACCGGCTGGGCGTACTGCTGCTCGTCCCGCTGGTGGTGGTCGCCGCCGCGCTCGGCGAGCAGTTCGGGCACGGCTACCGGGCCCTCGCGCTCGCCGTCGCCGCGCTCTTCGCCGCCCGGCTGCTGGCCACCGGCCTGATCGGCGCGGCGCTGCTCGGCCCGGTGCACGCACTGGTCGGCGGCCGGATCGACCGGCGCTGGGCGCTGCTCGGCTCCGACCTGGCCCGGGCCGTGCTGATCGGCCTCGCCCCCTGGTGGGCGATCTGGGCGCCGGGCTCCGCCACCTGGGTGCTGCTCGGCACCGCGTTCCTGGCCGGTGCCGCCGAGCGGATCTGGACCATCGGCAAGGCCGCCGCCGTCCCCGCCCTGCTGGCCGTCCCCGAGCAGCCCGGACCGCCGTCCGCCGCCTCGCTGGACGCCGTCCGCACCCTCGACGCCCGCACCGGCTGGGCCGCGCTGCCGCTCGCCGCCACCGGGTTGGTCGCCTTCACCCTGCTCAGCAACGTGCTCGCCGCGCTCGGCCTGGACTGGCTGCGCGACCACCAGGTCACCTGCGCCGCGCTCGGCGCGGCCGCACTGTTCGTCACCAACGCCGCGCTGCTGTACCTCCAGGAGCTGCCCGCCGGGGCCGACACCCGGCCGCGCTCCCCGCTGCAGGGCCTGCGCGCGCCCACCGACGCGACCCCCGGACCGTCCCTGAAGAAGGGCCGCACCGGCTCCGCCCCGTACTTCACCTTCTCGATCGCCGCCGCGTACGCCACGATGGCCGGCGTCGCCTCACTCGGCCTGCTCACCGCCGTCGAGCACCGCGCCGGGCCGATCGGCTACGGCCTGCTGGTACTGGCCGCCGCCGGCTCGCCCGCGCTCGGCATCCGGCTCAGCCGGGCCACCCTCCCGGGCCTGTCCCGCCGCCGGCTGCTCGCGCTCGGCCTGGTCACCGAGGGCGTGGCGCTGATCCTCGCCGGCCTGGTGCTGGACTTCGTCCTGGTGCTGCTGCTCACCGTGCTGGCCGGCCTCGCCGCCGGCGTGGTGATCGCCACCGGCCGCGGCCTGCTCGCCCAGGAGATCGAGGAGATCCGCCTCGGCAAGGTCACCGAGCACCTGTACGCGGTGCTGCGCACCGTGGTCGGCGCCTCGCTGGTCGCCATGCCGCTGCTGGCCGCCGCCTACGGCGAGGTCGCCTTCGGCCAGGAGCGCACCGGCAGCTTCACCTTCATCCACGGAGGGGCCGCGCTGGCCGTCTCCACCGCCGGACTGCTCACCCTGGTGCTCGCCGCCGTCGTCCTGCTGAAGACCGACGACCAGCGCGGCGTGGTCCCGTTCGGCCGGGAGCTGGCCCAGGCGGTCCGCGGCAACGCCGAGATCGCGCCGCACCGGGCGGCCGGCCAGGGCTACTTCATCGCCCTGGAGGGCGGCGACGGCGCCGGCAAGTCCACCCAGGCGCAGGCCCTCGCGGAGTGGATCCGCGCCAAGGGCCACGAGGTGGTGCTCACCCGCGAGCCCGGCGGCAGCCCGATCGGGCAGCGGCTGCGCGCGCTGGTGCTGGACGTCGGCAACACCGGCCTGTCGCACCGTGCCGAGGCGCTGATCTACGCCGCCGACCGCGCCGAGCACGTCGAGAACGTGATCCGGCCCGCGCTGGAGCGCGGCGCCGTGGTCATCACCGACCGGTACATGGACTCCTCGATCGCCTACCAGGGCGCCGGCCGGGACCTCGCCGCCACCGAGGTCGCGCGGATCTCCCGCTGGGCGACCGGCGGGCTGGTGCCGGACCTGACCGTCGTGCTGGACGTCGACCCGGACGCCGCGCGGGATCGTTTCACCGAGGCCCTGGACCGGCTGGAGTCCGAGCCCACCGAGTTCCACCAGCGGGTCCGGTCCGGCTTCCTGGCGCTCGCCGCCGCCGACCCCGCCCGGTACCTGGTGGTCGACGGCTCGCAGGCCGCCGCCGCCGTCACCACCTCGATCCGCCACCGCCTCGACCGCGAGCTGCCGCTCTCCGACCACGAGAAGGCCGCCAAGACCGAGCAGGAGCGGGTGGCCCGCGAGGCTGCCGCCCGCCGCGCCGCCGAGGCGGAGGCCGCGAAGAAGGCCGCCGAGGAGGCCGAGCGCAAGCGGGTCGCCCTGCTGGAGGACCTGCGGCGCGAGCAGGCCGAGAAGGACCGGCTGGCCGCGGAGGAAGCCGCCCGGGTCGCCGAGGAGGCGCGGCTGCGGGCCGAGGCCGACGCCCGGCGCGCCGCGGAGGCGGAGGCCGCGAAGAAGGCTGCCGAGGAGGCCGAGCGCCGGGCCGCGGACGAGAAGCGCCGGGCTGCCGAGGCTGAGGCCGCACGGCTGGCCGCCGCGGAGGAGGCCGCACGGGCCGAGTTCCAGCGGCAGCGGGAGCTGCAGCGCGAGGAGCAGCGGCGCCGCGCCGAGGAGGCGCTGCAGCGCGCGGAGACGGCGCGGCTGGCTGCGGAGGCTGCTGCGGTGGGTGCTGCAACCGGTGCTGCGGCCGAGTCCGGTGACGCGGTGACGGCGGAGCTGCCGCAGGTGGCGGCGGGCGGCGGTGCGGGCGACAAGGCCGACGGCGAGGTGACCCGGGAGATTCCGGAGGCCGAGCGGAAGGCCGCGGTCGAGGCGGCGAAGCGGGCTGACGCCTCGCCGGCTGACGGTGCGTCGGCTGACGGTGCGTCGGGCGGGTCGACGGCGGTGCTGCCCGTGGTGCCTGCGGTGCCGGCGGCCGACGAGACGGCCGTGCTTCCTGCGGTGCCGGGGACGGAGGAGACCGCGGTGCTGCCTGCGGTGCCGGCCGCCGACGAGACTGCGGTCCTGCCCAAGGCGGAGCCGAAGGCATCGCCGAAGCCCGAGGACGGCGCGGCGGACCGGGTGCCGCCGGGGCTGTTCCGCGACGAGGACGACTCGACCCGTACCCGGGAGCTGCGACCGCGTCCGGACTGGGCGGAGGAGACCCCGATGGACGACCTGCCGAGCCTGACCGACTCGCTGCTCGGCTCGCGCGAGGAGTGGGCCCGCTGGGAGGTCGACGCGCCGGAGCCGGAGCAGGACGAGCAGCCGCGCCGTGGGTGGCGCCGCCGCAAGGACTGACGTCCGAGGCTCAGCGGTGGAGTGCTTGGCGACGGGGGCCTTCCGGGGCCCCCGTTCCCGTTGTCCGGGCGGCCGTGTCCGTCGGCGGCGTTAGGCTCGGTGCCGGTGGACGGCGAGTAGGAGCGCGGCGTGAGTGTGTGGGACGACCTGGTCGGGCAGGACCGGGTGGTCGAGCAGCTGGAGGCCGCTGCTCGGGCCGCACGGGCGACGGTGTCGGCCGGGCGCGGCCAGGTGGCGGGGATCCCGGGTGGGAACGCCTCGCTGATGACGCACGCCTGGCTGTTCACCGGCCCGCCCGGGGCGGGGCAGGTGACGGCGGCGCGGGCGTTCGCGGCGGCGCTGCAGTGCACCAGCCCGGACCTGGAGCTGGGCGGCACGCCGGGCTGCGGGTTCTGCGACGGCTGCCACACCGTGCTGTCCGGGAGCCACGCCGACGTGAAGCAGGTGCGGACCGACGGCCTGTCGATCGGCGTCGGTGACATGCGCGCCCTGGTGCTACGGGCCGCCAGCTACCCGACCGGCGGTCGTTGGTCGGTGATCCTGATCGACGCCGCGCACCGGCTGACCGAAGCCGCGGCGAACGCGCTGCTGAAGGGCGTCGAGGAGCCCTCGCCGCGGACGGTGTGGCTGCTGTGCGCGCCGTCCGTGCAGGACGTCCTGCCGACCATCCGGTCACGCTGCCGACTGCTGGTGCTGCGGACGCCCGAGGCGGAGGCGGTGGCGGACATGCTGGTCCGCCGGGACGGCGTGGAGCCCGGGACGGCCCGGCTGGCCGCGCTGGCCGCGCAGGGCGACATCGACCGCTCGCGCCGCCTGGCGGTGGACGAGCAGGCCAGGTCGCGGCGGTCGGAGGTGCTGCGGATCCCGCTGGAGGTCGCCGACCTGGGCGGCTGCCTGGCCGCCGCGCAGCGGCTGGTGGACACCGCGAAGGCGGACGCCGAGGCGCTCGCCGAGACGCAGGACGCCAAGGAGACCGACGACCTGCGGGCCGCGTACGGCGCCGCCGAGGGCAGCCGGGCGCCGCGCGGGATGGCCGGTGCGGTGAAGGAGCTGGAGAAGCGTCAGAAGAGCCGGGCCACCCGGACCCGCCGCGAGACCCTGAACGTGGCCCTCGGCGACCTGCTCGGCTTCTACCGCGACGTGCTCGCCCTGCAGTTCGGCGCGGGCGGCGCCCTGGCCAACGAGGACCAGCGCCCCGCGCTGCAACGGGTCGCCGAGGACGGCCGCCCGGAGAACACGCTGCGCCGGATCGAGGCGGTGCTGGCCTGCCGGGAGGCGCTGGACCGCAACGTCGACCCGCTGCTCGCGGTGGAGGCGATGACGGTGGCGCTGCGCGCGGGCTAGCGGTGCGGGGGGCTTGGTCTGTGTGCGGGGCGTGCTGGGCCGGTCGCTGACGGGTCGTCGGCTGATGCCGCGTCAGGTCGCTCGTTCGAGTGAACGTCGGGAGTCGCCCGTACCGCCCGGGGGCCTCGGGGCGTGACGTCTTGCACCCTGTGCACTGACCACGCCGTTGCGTCCGGCAGCCGGTCCTTTCCCGAGGTGGTGCGCCCATGCCCCGTCCGCTCCTCGTTCTGTTGTTGCTGGTGGCCGCGGTGACGGGCGGGTGGCTGGCCCGGTCGGCGATGGTGCGGTGGCGGGACCTGCGGGCCGCGCAGCGGTACGAGCTGGCGGCGGAGGTCCGGCCGGTGCTGGTGCGGGCGGGCGCGGCGGCGCTGTGCCTGATGGGCGTGAGCGCGCTGGCGGTGGCGGTGCTGCTGGGCCGCCCGTCCGTGGGCGGGGCGCTGCGCGATGCGGCGGCCACCGTCGGTGCGGAGGAACAGCCGGTGGCGGGCAGCGTGGACCGGGCCATGGAGGTGTCCGGCGGGCCGTCGCCCGGGACCTCGGCACCTTCCGCGTCCGCGTCCCCGTCCGTGGCTGTTTCGGTGACGGCGTTCGGGGTGGTCGGGCAGGTGGCCGGCGGGGAGCTTCGGCAGGGGACGGTGGCCGGTCCGGACGGGCGGCCGCGGACGGTGCGGGTGTGGCTGCCGGCCCAGTACCAGCAGGACACGGCGGCGCGGTTCCCGGTGATCGTGCTGCACTCCGGTACGGCCGGGCGGACCGCCGACGCCGATCTGCCGGACGTCTTCGACGGGGTGGCGTCCGCGGTGAAGCTCGGCAAGGCGCGGCCGTTCGTGGTGGTCGCCCCCGAGGCGCCAAGCGGTACCGGCCACCCGTGCGACCTGGTGGCCGCCGCGCCGCAGGCGGTCGCCGATGACGCGGCGCTGCGGACGGCGGTCGGCGCGGCGTTCCGCACCCTGCCGGCCGGTCCGGGCGGCTGGAGCGTGCTCGGCGTGGACGGAGGCGCCCCGTGCGCGGCCGCCGCCGGGCTGGCCCGCCCCGACCTGTACGGCGCCGCCGCCGCGGTCTCCGGCCGGTACGACGCCGCCGCGCTCACCGCGGCCGCGGCCGAGGCCCCGGAGTCGGCGACCGCGAAGCTGCTGCTGGCCGCGGCGAAGAACGACGCCGACGGGCTGGCCGCCGCGCACAAGCTGCAGACGGCTCTGCGCGGCGGCACCGGTCGGGCGGCGAAGGCCGAGGTGAGGATCTCCGACATCGTGCAGGACTACACGGCGGACCGGGAGCGGCTGCGGCTGGTCCGGGTCGCGGTGCAGTACCTGGCGGAGGGGCTGGCCAAGCAGTGACGGGTCCGCGGGGGTTGTCGGGGTCCGGGCGATGGGGGTAGCGCCGGGCGGGTCAATTCCGGTCGGATGATCGGCCAGGCGGGGGTGGGCGGCCGGGTCGGGTACCGGGTGGCGGCGGGGCGGGCCGCTAGGCTCGGGGTTCCGGCGTCGAGTCGGAGTCAAGGGGAGAGGACCCATCCATGCGAGCTGCCCGGTCCCGTCGGGTCGCGTCGGCTGCCGTGTTGTCCGCTGCCGTGCTGCTGTCCGGCTGCACCTCGGGCTCCGCGGTGTCGCCGACGGGTGTGTCGAGTGACGGCCTGCCGGGTGGGGCGGTCGCGCCGGCGGCCGGGGCCACGCCGCTGGAGCCGCTGCCCGCGGAGATCCCGGCCGGCCTCGCCCCTTACTACGCGCAGCAGTTGAGCTGGCAGTCGTGCAACGGCGACTTCGAGTGCACCACCTTCAAGGTGCCGCTGGACTACGCGCACCCCGGTGACGGCCACGACCTGACGCTGGCCGCGATCCGCCGGCCCGCCACCGACCCGGCGCATCGCCTGGGGTCGCTGCTGCTCAACCCGGGCGGGCCGGGCGGTTCGGCGGTCGACTACGTGCGCGCGGTCGCGCCGGGCTACGACGCCGGGGTGCGCTCCACCTACGACCTGGTGGGCTTCGATCCGCGCGGGGCTGGCCAGTCCGCGCCGGTGACCTGTTTGAGCGGCGACCGGATGGACGCGTACACCGCCACCGACATCACTCCTGACAACCAGTCGGAGATCGACACGCTGGTCGCCGCCGACAAGGAGTTCGCGGCGGCCTGCGCGCAGAAGTCCGGCGACGTGCTCGGCCACGTCTCCACCGTGGAGGCGGCCCGCGACATGGACGTGCTGCGGGCGCTGGTCGGCGACCAGAAGCTCAGCTACGTCGGCAAGTCGTACGGCACCTTCCTCGGCTCCACGTACGCGGGCCTGTTCCCCAGCCGGGTGGGCAAGATGGTGCTCGACGGAGCGGTCGACCCGTCCCTCGACTCCCGGGCCGGGAACCGTACCCAGGCGGGTGGTTTCGAGACGGCCTGGGCGGCGTTCGCGAAGGACTGCGCCAAGCGCGAGGACTGCCCGCTCGGCCACAGCGAACAGGAGGTCGGCGACCGACTCAACGCCCTGTTCACGAAGATCGACGCCCAGCCGCTGCCCGCCGAGTCGGGCCGCAAGCTCACCGAGGCGCTGGCCACCACCGGCGTGATCCAGGCGATGTACACCGAGGCGCTCTGGCCCACCCTGCGCGACGCGCTCACCGCCGCCGAGGCCGGCGACGGCGGGGCCCTGCTCGACCTGTCCGACCAGTACTACGAGCGCAGCGCGGAGGGCCGCTACCCCAACCTGATGTTCGCCAACATGGCCGTGAACTGCCTCGACCTGCCCGCTCCGTTCGCCGACCCGACCGCGGTGCAGACCGCCGTGCCCGACTTCCAGCAGGCGTCCGGGCACTTCGGCCGCGACATGGCCTGGATGGCCCTCGGCTGTGCCTACTGGCCGGTCAAGGCCACCGGCGCCCCGCACACCATCCGCGCCGCGGGCGCCGCCCCGATCGTCGTGGTCGGCACCACCCGCGACCCCGCCACCCCGTACGCCTGGGCCAAGTCCCTGGCCGGGCAGCTCGAGTCGGGGCGCCTGCTCACCTACGACGGCGACGGCCACACCGCCTACGGCCGGCGCAACACCTGCATCGACACCGCGGTCAACCGCTACCTGCTCGGCGGCGAGGCCCCGACCACCGGGACGATCTGCTCCTCCTGAGCGGGCCTCCTCCGGTGGCTGTTCATCCTGGCAGGCCTCGGCCGGTGGCTGTTCCTCGGGCTGTCAGGAGTGTTAACGGGTGACGGGGCTGGCGGATAGCATGGCGCAGCCCCTCCCCGTTTCTGAGCCCTGGAGCCCGCCGTGCTCGGAGTCCACGACCTGACCACGTACGTCATCGGCGCGCTGGTCATCGTCCTGCTGCCCGGACCCAACTCGCTGTACGTGCTGTCCGTCGCCGCCCGCAAGGGCATACGCACCGGCTACCGCGCCGCGTGCGGCGTCTTCCTCGGCGACCTCACCCTGATCAGCCTCACCTCGATCGGCGCGGCCTCCCTGCTGCGGGCCAACCCGGCGGTGTTCGCCGTCGTGAAGTTCGGCGGTGCGGGCTACCTGCTGTGGATCGGCTTCGGCATGCTGCGGGCCGCCCGGCAGTTGTGGCGCGAGCGGCACGTGATCTCCGACTCCGCGACGGAGGAGGACGCCGCCACCGACGCCGAGCGGCCGTTCCGCCGGGCCCTGGTGGTCAGCCTGCTCAACCCGAAGGCGATCCTCTTCCTGCTCTCCTTCTTCACCCAGTTCGTCGACACCGGCTACGGCGCCCCCGCCCTGTCCTTCATCCTCCTCGGCGGCATCCTCCAGACCTTCTCCTTCCTCTACCTCTCCCTGGTGATCTTCACCGGCACCAACCTCGCCAACGCCTTCCGCCGCCGCAAGCGCCTCTCCGCCGGCCTCACCAGCAGCGTCGCCCTCGTCTTCGCCGGCTTCGCCGCCAAGCTCGCCGTCTCCTCCGCCTGATCCACCCGTGATCCACCCGCCGACCCGCCGGTACGGATCACCCCCCGAAACTGTGTAGACTGGCCCGCGTTGCCGATGCGACCCTTGACCCCACCAGGCCAGGGCAAACGTCCGGGCAGCGGTGCCGCCTTAGCTCAGTTGGCCAGAGCAACGCACTCGTAATGCGTAGGTCATGGGTTCGAATCCCATAGGCGGCTCATCGAGGCCCAGGTCAGATACTCTCTGACCTGGGCTTTTTCGTGTACATGATCAATTGTGTGGTCTAGACCATGGCGCGTACATGCCAGGAAATTGCCCGAAAATTGCCCGGAGCTCCAGAGTGCCGTCAAGGCGGACTCGGCGGGGCCTCGGCCGCCGAGCCTCGCGGCATCCATCGCACCCCCGCTGCTCGGTGACGGAGCGTGAAATTTTGCACCGATGCAGCCTCCTGGAACGACAGCGCCCGCCAGGAAGAATCTCCTGGCGGGCGCTGTCGGTGGAGGGTCAGGCGACGACGATGCCGGGCCGAGGGTAGACCGCCTTGCGGCGGGGGACGAGCTTCACGACGGCCTCGGCCGCCTCCCGCGCGATGTCGTCCAGGACGGTCTGGTAGATGTCGCGGGTGATGGCCGTGTCGCTGTGGCCGAGCATCTCCGAGACGACCTTGGGGTCGATGCCCGCCACCAGAGCGAGCGTGGCGGCCAGGTGCCGAAGGTCGTGCAGCCGGACCGGCGGGAGGCCGGCCTCCTCCACCAGGCGGCCGAAGAGGTCGCTGACCTTGCCCGGGTGGAGCCAGGTGCCGTCCTCCTCCACGAACATGCGGCCCGTGTCGGCCCATCCGGGGCCGAAGCGGAGCCGCTCCGCCTTCTGCAGCGCCCGGTGGTGTACCAGGACGCTGGTGGTGTCCAGGTCCAGGGCGACGATGCGAACACCGCTGGCGGTCTTCGGCTCGCCCTCCAAGACGCTCCAGCCCAGCTGCACGAGCTGGGTCTCCACCGACAGGGACCGGTTGTCCTCGTCGAAGTCGACCCAGCGGGCGCCGACGCCCTCGCCCCGGCGCGGGCCCCGGAAGCAGAACAGGTGCCACAGCGCATAGAGCCGGTGGTCGGAGACGTGGTCGAGGAACACGCCGGCCTGGTCCGGAGTCCAGACCATAACCGGGGACGGCCTCTTCCCGGTCCGCTCCCACTCGGCGATGCGGGCCGCCGTCCAGACCAGGGCCTTGGGCTTCGGCGCGGTCGTCAGCTCGACGTGCTGCGCGGGATTGAAGGTGATCAACTGCCGGGTGATCGCGGCGTTCAGCGCAACCCGCAGCGTGGCCTTGATGTGGTGCTGTGAGGACAGCCCCGTGACCCGGCGGAAGGGCGGCATGGCGGCGATGGCCTCGCGGGCGGTCCGGCGCGCCGCCCGGCCCTGGATCAGCTTGAGGTCCGCGAGGGCCTGCCGCCGCTGAGCGTTCTGCTCCAGGATCTCCGCGTTGGTCGCGTCGATTCCCTCGAACATCTCGTCGAGGTGCTCAATGGTCAGCTGGTCCAGTCGCTTGTCGCCGATGCGCGGCTTGAGGTGGCAGCGGATATCAACGTCATAGCGCGTCGATCCCGTAGGCCGGAGCTTCTTCTTGCCCTTGAGCCAGAAATCCAGCCACTCGCCGACCGTGATGCGGCTGGTCAGCTTGACCTTTGCCCGCAGCAGCCGGGCAGTGTTCTCCGGGGTCGGGAGCGGCGAGCGCTCCTTCTGGCACAGCATGATCAGGTCGCTGACGCGGGTCAGCGCATCGGGATCGTCCTCGTCCGCCAGGGCGAGGAGCGCCCGGACCCGGTCCAGCTCCTTCTGCGCCTCCTTCGACGTCTCGAAGCCGGTGCGGCGGAACTGTCGGCGCTTGCCCTCGGCGTCCGGGGCGACCTCCTGGCGCACGGACCACTTGCCGTGCGTGGGAGCCCTGAGCTTGGGGCAGGGGTTTGACGCGGTGTAGAGAGCGCCGGTCTTCGAGTCCCGGCAGTAGCACGTGCGGGTTATGGAGCCCTTCAGTTGGGCACCTCCTCTTCCTGGGCGACAAATGCAAGGTGCTCCGGCAGCGGTGCCGGGTGCAGGCCGAGGTCGCGCATTCGTTGACGGGTATCCAGTAGGCGGCGGCAGTCCTCGCGGGCGATGCGCTCCATCTCGGCCGCCTGGCGGGTCAGCTGGTCGTATCTGTCCGACCCGACGGAGGACCTGCCTGCCTGCTCCCGCCACTCGCGGGCGGCTGTAGTGGAGATCGTCGCCGTCTGCACGTCGACCTCGTGCTCGCGGAACATCGCGAGCGTGAAGCGCGGGCTGCCCTCCGGCTCGTTGCCCGCGCCGCCCTCGCCGGTGATCAGCTGAACGGCCTCCCAGCTGGAGAGGTGCAGGTTCGGCAGCAGGTCGGTGGCGGCCTCCGTCCCGAGCGGCACCAGGAGGGAAGCGACAGGCAGGTTCAGCGCTACGGCGAGCGCGAGAACCTCCTCGATCTTCAGGCTGCCGCGCCCGGCCGTCTCGATCTTGTTGATCGCGGTGGGCGGGATCGGCACGCCGAGGTCGGCGCAGCGCCTGGCGACCTCGGGCGCGGAGAGCCCCAGGCGGGTGCGCGCCTCGCGGACGGCTTCGCCCACACGGCGCGTGAGTGGAGTGGGGACCGGCTTGTTCGTCATGGGAAGCAGCATAACTTGGCTTTGCACTGCTCCGCGAGCAAGTGTGGTAGAAGTTTCTCCGACAGAGAACATCCCGCACGGGGGAGCGCTGCTTTGAACGACATGATTGCGAAGGCGCGGGCCAAGCGCTTCTCCCGCGAGGCCCTGGCGCAGCTTCCCCCCGCGCTGCTCGTGGCCGACGCCAACAGGCTGCTGGACCTCACCCGCAGCACCGGGTACCGCATGATCCAGGAGGGCACCTACCCTTGTGCCGTCCTCAAGGTCGGCGACCAGCACCGCGTCGCCACCGCCGACCTTCTCCGGGTGCTGGAGCTGCCCGACCTGTCGCTCCGCAGGCGGATGGCCAGCCTCCCGCCGGCCATCCGCCTGACTGACGCGAACGAACTGCTCAGCCTGAGCCGCACCACCGGCTACAGGCTCGCCCGGACAGGCCAGTACCCGTGCGCCGTGCTGCGGGTGGGATCCGAGTACCGCGTCCGCAAGCATGAGCTGCAACGGTTCCTGCAGGTGCGTGACCTGCCTGCCGAGGTCGCCGCCTGATGAGCCCTGCGAGTGCGACTGCAATGCGGGCCCATCGCGACGATGCGCGGCCAGGCCCGGGTCGGACAGTAGTACGAACTCGTCGCCTGGGCCGACCCCTCGGACGACTACTGGTCCTGGTCGGCCATGCGGGCCAGGACGAGCCGACCCCGGTCGATGAGCACGGAGTCGTTCTTGATGAGGCCGCTGTTCAGGTACGAGATGCCGAGCCGGGTGGTTAGCAGGTGCAGCAGCCGGTCCTCCTCGGCGGTCAGCGGGCGGCCGTACCCGTCGAAGAACGCTGTCTTGAGGTCGGGGCGCTCCACCCACACCGCGGCGTACAGCCACATGTACTCCTCGGCGGCGAGCCCGGGGGCGGCCATCTCGAAGTCGATCAGCCCGAGGATGCCGCTGGGGCTGTCCCAGAGCCAGTTGCGGGTGGCGAAGTCGCCGTGCCGGTAGACCACAGGCACTTGGCGGCCCAGCTGCGGCAGCTCGTCGGCCACGCATCGCACCAGTGCGCGCTGGGCGGCGTCCAGCTGGTCGCCGACGCTGTCCAGGCACGCGGCGGCCTCGTCGGCCTGCTGCGTCATGGACGCACCGATCGCGTCGCGCTCTCGGTCTGTGGCCGGGGCGGAGGCGTCGTGCCAGCGGCGCAGCGAGCGCCCGGCGAGCTCGTACACCCGCTGCTCGTCCTGGAGGTCCAGGGGCAGGGCGCGCACGACGAGGCCGGGCTGCGGCGAGCTCAGGATGGCCTGCAGGCCGGTGTCGGCGGCCAGGAGCTGAGGCGCACCGTCGGGGTCGAGGGCGTGTTCGGCGTGCTGGTAGCCGGTGATCTCGCGCTGGTAGTCCAGGGCGCTCGGGCTGATCTTCACGTACGCGGCCTGGTCGCCGGCGCTGACGCGCCAGACCTGAGACTTCGCCTTGGGCCAGGACACGTCCGCGACCAGGTCCACGCCTGCCAGGTGCTCGTTGACCCACCGCCGCAGGTCGGAGGGGATGGGGGTGTTCTGGGTCATGTTGAGGTGCTCTCCCATTCGCATGGGTGCAGCGGTGGCCCGGCGGGCGGGTCGCTGCGCGGCGGGTAGCGGCGGTTCACCGACGATACCGCCGTCTGGGCGGGATGCGGACGATCGGGCGGCTGATGCTGGTGCACCGCCGGGATCTGCCGGGTTGCTCTCTGTGGAGGCGATGCGAGTCAGCGGATATCGGCGCCACCCAGTCGGGGTCGCTTAGCGGGCGAGTCAGCCTGCGGGAAGGAAGCCGGGCCCCGGGCCCGGCGGGGGCAGCGGGCCAGGGGCCAGGCGCTCCGGCAGCCGGTCGACGCTTCCGTCGGGCCGGTAGTGCGTGCGGTAGGCGTAGGGGTGCCGTCCACCGGGCAGTGTGGCGACGCCTTCGTCGGTCATGGTGCGGCCTTGGATGATGCTGAGCAGCCGCAGGTCGACGTCGGCGGGCAGGGCTGCTTGCTCGCCGGTGGGCGGGCGGCGGTGGCGGCTGGCCATCTCAGGCCCCGACCAGGGCGCGCAGATCCTCCGAGGCATTCCAGCCGTAGGTGGAGAATCCCCGCCCGTCGCCAGCTAGGTAGGCGGTGAGGGCGGCGTGCGAAGTGGGGAACATGGGGGCGGGCAGCGCCGAGGTGTCCATCCACAGGACGGCGAGGTGCTTGTCCGGCTCGGCGTTCGTGAGCTCGCCCCGCCATGAGGTCGCGGCGAAGACCGAGAGCAGGAATGGGCCTTTGCCGTCCCACCCAGCCTTGACCTGGATGGTGTGGACCAGGCGCAGCTCATCGGCAGTGACGATCAGTCCCGCCTCCTCACGCAGTTCGCGGGCGGCTGCTTCGTCGAGTCGTTCGCCCTCCTCGGCCTTACCGCCGGGGATGGTCCAGGCGGGGACCGTGGACCAGGAGTCGTTGGCGTAGAGGACGCAGGCGACCTTGCCTGCCTTCTCGTCGTGGACGATGACGCAGACGGCCTGACGCAGGGACTGCATGGCGCTCCAACCGATAGAGGAAGAACAGGTGTTCACGCGACGGGGTTCGGGTCGCGCAGCAGATCAAGGACGGTGCGGGCGTAGCCGATGACCTCCTCGTCCCTGTGGTGGTCCAGGGCCCAGCGCAGGGCGGCGGGGCAGTCGATCGCGGCCCACGCCCGGCAAGCGGCCTGCTCCTGCGATGTGAGGTCGCGCCCGTACCCGACGGTGAACGCGGTTCGCAGGTCGGCTCGATGGGGTGTGAGCTGGAGGGTGATGCGCATCAGGTCGCGCCGGGCTGGGGCTTCGACGTGGCTGCGTTCGAAGTCGATCAGCCCGAGAGTCAGCCGGTCGTCGTCGCGGCGCACGAGCCAGTTCCGCGGGCCGTAGTCGCCGTGGCAGTAGGCGAGCACGGTGGCCGGCGGCTCGGTGCGGGTGGCCTCGGCCAGGACCTCGATGTCCTCGTCGGTCAGGCGGGCGTCGCGAGCGCGGGCCAGCGCCCGTGCGCGCTCGTCGGCCCAGGGTAGGTACTTGCCGACGGGCGCTCCGGTCGTCGGCTGAGCGTGAATCGCGGCCAGGAGTCGTCCGGCCTGCTGGTACACCTCCTGCTCCTCGGTGGTGGTGAGGGCGGTGCTGATGACCGGGGTTCCAGGAAGCGCAGAGGTGACGATAAGCAGCGACCGAGGGGCCTCGGCAAGCAGAGCAGGCGCTCGCCCTTCGCCGAGCACCGGCGTGAGCAGCCGGTAGGCCGCAGTTTCCCGCTCGTGCATGAGCGCGTTCTTGTGGCGTTTGGCGAACAGGCGGCGCCCGCTGCCGTCGATGACCTCCCAGACGCTCGGGTGCCCGGCGCGGTCGTGGGAGGGCACGCCCAGCAACTCGTAGCGTCTTGCCGTCTTGCGCAGCAGCCGGTCCACGTCGTGGGGGACGGTGGGGGCGCTCATGCCGGCCAGCCGACGGTGGACAGGGCGCTGCCGCGGGTGATCTGGCCGAGTGCGTGGGCGGTGTAGGGCACGGTGTTGGCAGGGAGTTGGTCGAGCGGCCAGAAGCGCAGAGCGCTGCACTTGTGCGGCTCGACGTTCTGGACCTGGCCGTCGTAGCGGGCGGCCCGGAAGAACAGTTGGAGGCGGCTGCGGCCGTCGTCGGCGTCGAGGTGGTGCAGTGTGTGGACGAGCACGAGGTCCTCCTCGGCGATGAGGATCCCGAGTTCCTCCTTGGCCTCGCGCGTCATCGAGCGGGTCACCGGTTCGCCGGGCTCCATGTGGCCGGAGGGCACGTGCCACAGGCCGTTCGCGTAGCCGGTGTTATGACGACGGCCGAGGAGCACGGTGTCGCCTTCGAACAGGACGAGATGGACGCCGACGACCAGGGTCAGCGGATCCGTCCTAGTGGTGATGCCGGCGGCCTGGCCGGTGTCGTTGTTCACGAAGAGCTCCAGACGTAGCTGGTGTTCGAGTATGCGGAGCCGTTCCAGTCGATGAAGGCGGCGCCAAGGGCGCACTCATGAAACGGAGTTGGACGGGTTCGCGAGAGCTGAGGTGACTGATGATGGTGCTGTTCGAACGCGGCACTCAAGCGGATTCCCTCCGGGCGAGCCCGGGTCGAACGGGGACTTTTCGAGCACCCCACGCGCGTGCTCCAACGCCTCCTCCAACCGGCTCCGCAGGGCCTCCGGCAGGGCGGCGGAGCCCAGTGCGCAGGCGGCGAGAGCCCGTTCGAGTGCCGCGTCCTGGATCGGATCGAGACGGCGGCGGACGCCCTCGTGGGTGAGGAGGTCACGCAGTGCGTAGTCGTCGCCGGATTCACCCGTTCGGCGGTCCCGGGGCGGGGAGGTTCACCCGGCGGGCGTATCGGGGGCGCGAAGCATGGCAGTGACGCGCGCCGGAGTCAGATGCGGGGCCGCGGCCGAAGGGCCGAGCGCGCTGAGAGCGGCTGCGAAGAAGCCGCCGGGGGAGGTGCCCTGGCGACGGGTGGGTGCTGAGGACGTCGGCTCTCTGTGGTCGAAAGGGTGCGGCCCTGGCCCGAACGGCCGCCATGGGGTGAAACGCGGTGGGACTCAGCGGGACCGGCGCGTGCCGGTGCGGTACGAGTCGCGTGGGGGTAGGCGGCGGCTGACCACGCGGTCGACGACTCCGAGGGCGGTCAGGGCAGCCGCGGCGAAGATACCGACGTAGATGGGGCGGCCAACCTCGGTGAGGTGCTCCAGCACGTAGATCGCGGAGCCGCCGAGGAAGACGCCGAGTACGAAGCACACTCCCGTGATCCCCAAGCCTCTGGCTCGGCACTGACGATTCACCGGGCCGCACCTCCTAGCGGCAAGGCGAGCGGTTCGGCCGGCCAGGTGGGTTTGATGTCGCTCAGCAGCACCAGCTGAGCCAGGACGCCGACGACGACGGCCTGGGACTGGGAGTCGGTGTTCAGCTCGGACAGCAGCTCCTTGCAGTAACCGCGCATTGTGGGAAGGGAGATACCGAAGTCCGCGGTCAGCTCAGGTGTGCTCCGGCCTCCCGACCAGCCGCGAAGGATCTGCAGCCGCCTAGGGGAGAGGGTGGGCTTGATGCTCAGTGCGCCGCTGGGGTGCACAGGCTGGGTGACGATTCGGTGGGCGACCGCCCAGGCAGCGAGCTGCAGCGTCGTGCGGGTGCCGGTCGTGACGAGCACCGTCTCGATCGCGCTGCGGACGTCGTCGATGCGAAGCCGTGTCTCCGGATCGGCGGCGATTTGCTGGTTGCTGGCACCGGCGGCGACCAGCACAATCAGCCGGCGTTCCGAAGCGGTGAGGGCAGGCAGCGGATCGGAGGGCACGTGGTCGTCTCCAGCGGAGTGGTTCGGGCTCACAGGTCGTGCGGGATCGGTGCGGCGGGCGCGGCCAGGCGGAGCAGCAGGCGCGGCCCGAGCCGTTCGGCCTGTCCGGTGCCGACGACCAGGACCAGGTCGCCCTCGGAGACCATGTCACCGATCAGCTGTTCAGGGCCCGGCTCGGACGGGCCAGAGAGGACGCGGTGGACCGCACCGTCGCCGAGCCGCTTCCGGGCAGCCTCCTCAATGGCGTCGAGCGGGTCAGGCACGGTGTGCCCGGACAGCGTCGTGGTCACCGGGAGGAGCAGCACCTGATCGGCGCCGCCGAGGACGCCACCGGGTACCGCTGCGTCCGGGCCGCCGAGTGCGCTGCCGATGTCCGTCGCGTGCGTGCTGGCGCGGGCGATGCCGTCGGGCGCCAGGGCGACGATCAGGGATCCTTCGGTCAGCATCCGGGCGGCCTCGACGTCTTGGGCGATCTCGCGGGGGTGCCGGGCCCTGGAGTCGACCACCGTCACCTGGCGCTCGGTGCCGAGGGTGACAAGGGAGCGTTGCACTCCTCGGAAGGAAGCGGCCCGCTCGGCGACGGCCTGCGGGTCCTCGCCGAGCACCAGGGCGGTGGCGATGGCTGCGCACAGAGCGAGGACATGGTGGCGGCCGGCCACCGGGAGGACGAAGGGGTGGTCCGCCTCCTGGTAGCGCAGGACGACGCGGAAGTCCGTGCCGGTCCAGCGCGGAGCCATGATCCATACGGTCGAGGCGGGGTCGGTTCCGACGGTGACCACCCGCTGGCCCTTCGTGGGACGGTCGCTGAGGCGCTCACGCAAGATCACAGTGCTGTTGTCCCAGGTCGGCAGGACGACGATGTCGGAGAGGCGCGCGAGGTGATCAGCGGCGTTGAGACCGGCGATGTTGTCCTCGTAGTGGGGGGCGTTGGCGCTGGTGCACATGATCAGGGCGGCGCTGAACTTCGGCTCGCTGTGGAGGAAGTGCGGGCTTGGCCGGTGCTGCCAGCTGGTGGGCGGGGCGGCCTCGTGGGTCGTGTTGTCCGGGCAGTAGTCCGTGACGACCCGGTGCCCGGCGGCATGCCCGGAGGTGCCCCCGCAGGAGGGGGCGTTGAGAATCCAGCCGGTGTGCCCGTCGTCGAGGAGATGGGCGAGCGCGGCTGCCGCGGTCGTGGTGCTGTGGCTGCCCGCCACGGCCACGGCCCCACTGCCGGCCTGGCGGGAGATGGCCTTGAGCGCGACGGTCCGCGCGAGGATCGGCAGCCGCAGCGTCTGGGCGTGGTCGAGCTCGGGGTGGGGCCCGGTGAAGACGCCCGACCACACCACCGCCGTCCGGTCGGTGCGCACGTGCGCGGCGTCGAATCCGACGAGTACTCGGACGCCGGCCTCGACGAGGGAGGCCACGACTGGGCTGTCCCATTCGGACGAGAGAACGCTGCCGGTGACGTCGGCTCCGGCCTCTACGAGCCAATGGGCCAGGCCCTCCATGCCGGGCGCGCCGATGTCGACGAGGTGCACCGCTGTGAGTAGGGCGGGCAGCGCCGGACGCGCGCTCGTGCCGGAATCGCTGATGGGATGTGCGGTGGGGTCCATGGTGTTCTCCAGCTGGGCGTCAGGTGTGGGGGTGTGGGCCGGGCCGGTGCCGGGGAGGAGGACTCGACCCGACGCCGGCCCGGGGCTCATGCCTGGGCGAAGCCGCGCGCCACTTCGGCGTCGGTGACCAAGGCGGCGTGGTGCTCCAAGTCCATGCGGGCGACGCGGGCCAGGTGCCGGACCACGGGCTCGCCCAGCAGTTCGCCAGCCAGCGAGCTGGTTTCGAGCGCGCCCACGGCCTCCTCCAGGGACTGCGGCACCAGCGGCGCATCACGCTGCTGGTAGGCGTCGCCGCAGGTGGCGGGCGGGGGCTTGAGACCGGCCGCGATGCCGTGCCGGATTCCGGCGCAGACCGCTGCCAGGGCGAGCATCGGGTTGGCATCCGCGCCCGGCAGGCGCACCTCAAGCCGCAGGCTGCGGCCGTGGCCGACCACCCGAACCGCGCAGGACCGGTTGTCCCGGCCCCAGGTGGACCGGGCCGGAGCGAAGGAGTGGTCGGCGAGACGCCTGTAGCTGTTCACATAGGGCGCCCACAGCGGGGCCACTTCGGGCAGCACGGTCAGCAGCCCGGCCACCGCCTGCTCGCCCAGTTCCGACAGCTCCGTTCCGTCCCCCGGGTCGGCGGCCAGCATCGGGCGGTCGTCGAAGTCGGCCAGCGACACGTGCAGGTGCATTCCTGAACCGACACCGGTCGCGGGTGCGGCCATGAACGAGGCCGCCAGACCGGCGTCCTCCGCGACCGTTCTCGCGGCGTGCTTGAACAGCACGTGCTGCTCACACGCTGCCACGGCCTCCCCGTACGGGAAGGTCACCTCGACCTGCCCCGCCGCGCCTTCGCCCTTCACCGCCTCGACCGGCAGACCGGCTCCAGCCAGAACCTGGCGGAGCCTGCGGCCAACCTCCCGCACCGCAAGCGGCTGGTCGAGGGCGTAGTCTCGACCGTCCCAGACAGCGGGGCGAAGTCCCCGCCAGCCGGCTGCCGCTGCGTCGCGGGCGGTTCCCTCGTAGAGGACGAACTCGGTCTCGATGCCCACGGCGGGCACGACGCCAACCTCGGCGAGCCGGTGCAACTGCTCGGCCAACACCGTTCCCGGAGCGAGCGGGTGGGGCCACCCGCCGCTTATCGGCTCGACGAACACCAGCGCGGTGTCCGGCAGCCACGGCAGCACCCGGGCCTTGCTGGTGTCGGGCAGGAGAGCGACGTCACCGAACCCGGTCTGCCAGGAGAACGGCCCGGTCGTCGCCGGGACCATGCCCAGGTCGGTCCCGAGCACGTAGCCACACATCTCCGGGGAGAGCTCCCCCGACCGCAGGCGCTTCACCAGCTGGGCCGCGTCGAACTCCTTGCCCTTGAGTCGCCCCTGTGTGTCGACGGTCGCGAGCAGCACGGTGTCGATGCCGAAGGCGTCGACCAACTGGTCTAGCCGACCCGTCGGCAAGCCGGTGACCATCGCCGTGGGCCTGGCCACGCGGGAGCGGGCGGCACGCACCGTCGGCCTCATACGATCAACGCCTCCGCCCGGGCCAGGTGCGGGTCCGCCACCACCGGCACCTGGAACTTGGAGCCGGCCATCCGCCACCACACCCACGCCAGGGCGAGGACCACGAGCAACGTGACGGGCGCGTAGTTGAACGTCTCAGCAGTCACCGGGGCGCGTTGCGGCAGGCACACAAGGACTGTCAGCACGACCACCCACAGCACTGCGGCGACCCCGATCGGCTTGCTCCACCGGCCCAGATTCCACGGCCCGGGGACGAACCGGTCGCCCTGCCGCAACCGAAGGTAGACCGGGATGATGTAGCTCGGTGTCATACCGATCACGTTCACCGCGGTCACCGCGCCGTACGCAACCGGGCTCCACAGCGAAGGCACGGCCAGCACGAACGCCGCCACGACCGCCAGCCACACCGCCGGCACCGGGACGCCGTTGGCCGCGACCCGGCGCCAGGTCGCCGACCCGGGCAGAGCTCCGTCCCGGGAGAAGGCGTAGATCATCCGGCTCGCGGCAGTAGTCTCCGCGCTGCCGCAGAAAAGCTGGGCGCCGATCACGACCAGCAGCAGGATCTTCGCGCCGGTCGCGCCGAGCGCGTCCAGGAAGATCTGCGCTGGCGGCACCGCGGCAGCGGCCGTCCCGGTGTAGTCCTGCACAGCGAACAGAAGCCCGGCTAGCAGCACGAACCCGGCCAGCAGCGAGACCCAGATCGAGCGGACGATTCCCCGGGGCGCGGCTCGGCGGGCGTCCTTCGTCTCCTCCGACAGGTGCGCGGAGGCGTCGTAGCCGCAGAAGGTGTAGCCGCCCAGCAGCAGGCCGATCGCCGAGACGTAGACCGGGTTCGACCAGCCGGTGCCGTTCTCGAAGTGTGTGAACACCCAGCCCACGGACTGGTGGTGGGAGGGCACGACGGTCAGCAGACCGACGATCAGGGCGACGCCGAGCAGGTGCCACCACACCGAGACGGAGTTGAGCAGGGAGACCACCCGGACTCCGACGACGTTCAGCAGCGCGTGCAGCAGCAGCACTCCCGCGAATATCGCCAAGATCAGTCCCGCCGTCGGGGCGACGCCCCACTGGAGCCCGGCGAACGCGACGATGAACGACGCGGCGCCGTAGTCGATCCCGGCGATCCCGCCCAGCAGACCGAGGAGGTTCAGCCAGCCGGTCACCCAGCCCCACCGCGGGCCGCCGAGCCGCTGGGCCATGTAGTAGAGGCCACCCGAGGTCGGGTAGGCGCTGGTGACCTCCGCCAGTGACATGCCCACGAGCAGCACGGCCAGGCCGACGGCGACCCAGCCCCACATCATCACGGCCGGCCCGCCTGTCACCAGCCCGAACCCGAACAGCGTCATGCAGCCGCTGAGCACCGAGATGACGGAGAACGACACGGCGAAGTTGCCGAAACCACCCATCCGCCGCACCAGTTCGGGCTCGTAACCGAGTGAGCGAAGATGGTCGTCCTCGGGCGCGGGTACGGTGTTCTCGGGCCAGGACATGGCAAAACCTCCGTAGGAGAGTAGCGATGGAGCCCGACACCGTGCCGGGCGACAGGACGAGTGGCGGCGGTTAGCCAGCGGCGGCATAGGACTGCGACATCGCCGTCCGCAGCAGGTCGCCCGGCTGGTGCGACAGGCTCTGCCAGGGCGAAGCCGAGATGAACGGACGCATTGCGGCGAACACCTCGGCCGCCTCCTGGCGGTGCCGGGTGGCCCAGAGCGCGTGGGCGAGGTGGCTCTCGTCGAGGACTGGCCAGTGGCCGCCCTGGCTTCGCGCCGTCTGCCAGTGCGTGAAGGCGCGCATCACGGTGGCGCGGACCGTCTCCTCGTTCGTCCACTGCAGTTCGACCGCGTCCTTGCGCTCGGCTCGGCGGTAGCGATCGACGTACAGGTACAGCGGCAGCGCGTGGAGGGCGGAACCGCCAGGGGCGCTTGGCAGGTAGGCGGCCACGAACTCGGTGGCCGGGCCGTTCTCGCCACGGGATAGCCAGAAGCGGAGCATTCGGTGGAACGCCTCCCGACCCCACAAGTCCGTCCGTCGGGCCTGCTCGAACAAGGCCCAAGGGCCGGGCGGGAGCATCTGGTCGGGGGCTGGAACACGGTGTTCCGGTCGCGCCTGCCTTGGGTCCAGCTGTGCCAGGGTGAGGAGTCCGAGCCACGGCACGGGGTCGCCGGCCAGGACCGAAGCCGCCTGCCAGCACCATTGCCGTGCGGTGTTCTCGAAGGCCGCGGCGTCCTGCGAGTCAGGTTGCCGCTGGCTGGCCAGCAGAGCACGGTCGACGGCGACCCGGGCGTGCAGCGTGTTCAAGCCAAAGGCATCGGGTTCCTCATCACCCCAGCGCTGGAGGACGTTGGTCTGCCCTGCGACCGTCCCGAGAACCTGTGTACGTGCCGCCCACAGGCCAGCGTCGCCCCAGGAACGGGCGAGCAACACGCGGGTCGACCACACCTGTCCCTGCCGCAGTTCCTCCACTGCCGCCCGCAAGGCGCTGTCATGGCCAGCCGGGTGCTGCACGAGCTGATCGGCCCCAGCTGTCGGTGCTGATGGCATGACGATCCCCCTTCGCGAGCTGTCGGTGTGCTTCCGTGACCGCCAGGTGGCCGTGGGCGTCGAATCGCTGGTGAGTGCGACCAGGCAAGCCTTCGGTTGGGCAGCTGGGAAATGTCAGGATCACTTCAGGTGGTGCGCTTCGGTGATCGGTAACTCACTGTCTCGTCATGGCCGAAACATCGCTACGACAGAGGGGCGTCATCTGCGGGCTCGCGAAGTCAGCAACGGATCATCGAGGTGTCATCTCGTCAGATGCCGCGGTAGGGCTTGCCTTTGTCGGGTATTGCTTGAGCCAGGCGCTTCCCGCGTAGGCGGTGGCTGGGCCAGGTTGAGATCACGGGGGCGGAGGCTGCGGCATGGCGAGTAGGACGCTGTTGGGTGCCCTGATCGAGAGGCAGGGATGGGAGTTCCTGGACTTTCTCAGGGAGTTCCGCAGTGCCGGCAACGAGCTGGCTCGCAGCCTCAAGGACACGAGGTTTCGAAACCTGGACATGTCGGAGGCGACGTTCAGGCGCTGGGTCGCTGGAACGGTCAGTCGTCCGACGGGTGTGTTCGTGCAGGTGATTCGGCACATGTTCGACAACAGGCCGATCGCCGAACTCCTGGCGCCACCCCGTGAGGGAGACCCGACCGCACTATCCCGGCAAGACCTTGAAAGAGAACTCGCGATGACTGCACGTGAAGCATCCGACCACGCCGCTTCAGTCGCATCAGCCTTCCTCTCAGACCTGTCCATAGAGCAGGTCCAGGACGAAGTCCGCCGACTCGCCCGCACCTACAACGATCGGGCGCCGTTCGACGTGCTCCGTGAGGCCCGGAAGCTCCGGACGGATGCGGAGGGGTTGCTGGACCGGACGCACATTCCCGAGCAGCGTCAGCACCTGCTGATCGCGATCGGCCAGACCACAGCGCTACTCGCCATGACGGCCTTCGATCTCGGCTCACTGGGCGAGGCCACACGGCTGGCCCGCTCCGCCGGTCTGTACGCCGAGGCCACCCGCTTCAACCCCCTGGCCGCGTTCGCGGCCGGCACGCTCGGCATGCTCTCCTACTGGGAGGGCCGCCCCAGCGAGGCGATCCGCTTCATCCGCCAAGCCCAGTCCTTCTCCGGCGTCGGGGCGACCGGCCGAACGCGCATCGCTGCCATCGAGGCCAGGGCTTACGGACATCTCGGCGACCGGCAGCGGGCGACGGCCGCGGGGGGGGGGGGGGGGGGGGGCGCCCCCCCCCCGCCCCCCCGCGCCCGCGTCGAGCATCGGGTGGTGTTGCGTTTGGTAGCTGTCAGTCTCGCCCCGACTCCCCGCCCC
>NZ_JBFAQR010000020.1:0-112291 GCF_040678815.1 Kitasatospora sp. NPDC049285
CTGGACGTGCAGAACGCGAGTCAGGCCGACGGCGCGGCCGTGCAGATCTACGACTGCTCGAACGGCGTGAACCAGCAGTGGACGGCCACGTCCGCGGGTCAGCTGACCGTGTACGGCGGCAAGTGCCTGGACGTCCCGGGCCACGCCACCACCGCCGGCACCAGGGTGCAGATCTGGGCGTGCACCGGCGGCGCGAACCAGCAGTGGCGGGTGAACACGGACGGCACGATCACCGGCGTCGAGTCCGGACTGTGCCTGGACGTCACCGGCGCGGCCACCGCCAACGGCACCGCCGTCGAACTGTGGACCTGCAACGGCGGCAGCAACCAGAAGTGGACCGGCCTGACCGGCACCCCCACCCCCAGCCCCACCCCGTCGCCCACCGGCGGCTCGTGCGCGCTGCCCTCCTCCTACCGCTGGTCCTCCAGCGGCGCACTCGCACAGCCCGCCAACGGCTGGGCGTCCGTGAAGGACTTCACCGACGTCGTCTACAACGGCAAGCACCTCGTCTACGCCTCGAACGTCTCCGGATCCTCCTACGGGTCGATGATGTTCAGCCCGTTCACCAACTGGTCCGACATGGCCACCACCGGCCAGAGCGGCATGAGCCAGGCCACGGTCGCACCCACCCTGTTCTACTTCGCACCCAAGAACATCTGGATCCTCGCCTACCAGTGGGGCCAGTGGCCCTTCATCTACCGCACCTCCAGCGACCCCACCAACCCCAACGGCTGGTCCGCACCGCAGCCCCTGTTCACCGGCAGCATCCCCAACTCCGGCACCGGACCGATCGACCAGACCCTCATCGCCGACGGCCAGAACATGTACCTGTTCTTCGCCGGCGACAACGGCAGCATCTACCGCGCCAGCATGCCCCTCGGCAACTTCCCCAGCAGCTTCGGCTCCACCTACACCACCGTCATGACCGACACCGCCGCGAACCTCTTCGAAGCCCCCCAGGTCTACAAGGTCAAGGACCAGAACCAGTACCTCATGATCGTCGAAGCCCAGGGCGCCAACGGCCGCTACTTCCGCTCCTTCACCGCCACCAGCCTCAACGGGTCGTGGACCCCGCAGGCCGCCAACGAGAACAACCCCTTCGCCGGCAAGGCCAACAGCGGCGCCACCTGGACCAACGACATCAGCCACGGCGACCTCGTCCGCAACAACCCCGACCAGACCATGACCATCGACCCCTGCAACCTCCAACTCCTCTACCAGGGCAAGAACCCCACCGCCGGCGGCCCCTACGACCAACTCCCCTGGCGCCCCGGCCTCCTCACCCTCCAACACTGACCCACCCAGCACACAGGAGCCCCGACCACACAACGGCCGGGGCTCCCCCCATTCACAGCAGATGCAGGGCTGCAGCTCAGAGCCCGGCTTCGAGGGCCTCCTGGAGGCGCTTCGCGCGCTCCTCGCCGTGGTGGGTGTTGGTGTCCGACTTGTGGTCGAACGTCAGCACGCCGTCGGTGAAGGAGATCCCGGCCGGGCTGAAGTACTCACCGGTGTTCCGGATGACGACCTTGGAGATCCCCTCGCGGAGCGCCTCCTTGCCCATGTCGTCGGCCCCGACCACGCTCAGCGCGTCCACCAGCGGCTGGAAGTACACCTGGGGGAAGTAGTCGGCGTAGCTGTCGGCGTAGTCGGGGACGGCCAGTTCCTGCCACTCCACCTCGATCGGCACCTCGAAGCCTGCCGCCTCGTCGATCCGCGACTTCCAGCCCGGGTAGTCGTCGTTCTTGAACCGCTCGACGCTGCGGCGTTCGGCCAGGCCCATGCGGGACCTCCACATTGTTCGTGATTGTGCTGTTCTTCAGAGCACAGCGGTGATGTTCCTCGCTTGCGGTGATCCTTCCGGTCGTGCGGCCGGGAGGCATCCGTAAGTTCACGGAAATCCCCTACGCAGCAGCCGTGGTGATGGGTGCTCAGGCGGCCTCCAGGATGCCGAGGGCGATGATCAGGTCGGACCGCGACGTGACGTGGAGCTTGCGGAAGATGCGGGTCAGGTGTCCTTCGACGGTCTTGACGGAGATGAAGAGTTCGGCGGCGATGGCGCGGTTGCTCCGGCCGCGGGCGACGAGCTCGGCGATGCGGTGCTCCTGTTCGGACAGGGCGGGGTGGGCGGGGGCGTGGCGGCCGGGGCGGGGGCGGTGACCGCCGATCCGGCGCTGGGCGTTGACGGCGAGGATGCCGAGGTGGGCGGCCCCGCAGGCGTCGGCGAGCTGTTTCGCCCGACCGACGGCGAGTGCGGCCTCGTCGAGCCGGTGACCGTCGGCGAGGCTGCGGCCGAGCAGCAGGCGGGCTCGGGCCTCGGCGGGGGAGAGGCCCGCGGAGGCGAAGAGGTCGGCTGCGGATCGACAGAGTTCGGCGGCGGTGTCGGGGTCGTCGCTCCGCACCGAGGCCAGGGCGAGTGCGGCGTATCCGCGCTGGCCGGGCAGGTCCACGGTGTCGGCCGCCTCGGCGGCGGCCGTGGCCCAGTCCCGGGCCGCGGCATGGTCGCCCCGGGCCGCCTCGGCCCGGGCGGCGGTACAGCACCACATGGCCCGCAGGGCGGGCAGGGGCACCGGGCGGCCCGGTTCGACGACGGCGCGGATGAGGTCCAGGCAGTCGTCGGGTCGGCCCTGCTCCAGGCGCAGCGCGGCCAGCATGCCGGCGGACGCCTCCCAGAGCCGTCCGCGACGGTCGACGGCGCGAAGCGCCTGCTCGACGGTTTCGGCCGCCGAGGTGGGGCCGGTCTGCAGGGCGGTCGCCGCGGCCCGCAGGGTCAGGGCGAAGGCCGCGAGGTGGGGCAGGGCGAGCTGACGTGCCGTCTCCTCGGCGCTTCCGGCCGCGGCGGCGCTGCCCGCCAGTTCGCCGGTCGCCTGCTGCGCGTAGGACTGGCACAGCAGCAGGTGGGGCAGCAGGTGGGTCTGCCCGGTCCGGCGGGCGATCGCGACGGCGCGGGTGGTGTGGCGCAGGGCGTCGTGGTGGCGTTCGGACAGTGCTTCGGCCCAGCCCAACTGGGCGGCCCCGTCGAGGCAGGCGGCCAGTTCCCCGTCCTTCATGGAGGCGAACGCGGCTGCCGCTTCGACCGCGTGCGTTCGGGAGGGTTCCCGGCAGCCGCGGTACGCGGCGCCCAGGGCGCGGCAGGCGGCGACGGCGGTCCGGGTCCTGCGGTCGGAACGGCTTGCCCGGAGCGTGTCGAGGAGGCCCGCGGCCTCGTCGTACCTGCCCTGCGCCGTGCGCACGATGGCGAGTTGCAGCCGGAGCGGGTCGGCGCGGGGGTCGTGCTGCGGCCAGCGGGCCAGTTCGCGTTCCAGGGCGGGGCCGTTCGACCGCGGGGTGAGGGTGCGTTCGACGGCCGACCCGGCTGCCACCAGGGGCACCCGCAGCTCGGGTCGGTCGGGTGGCACCAGGTCGAGGGCCTGACCGAGGCTGTCGCGGCACCCGGCCAGGTCGCCGGTCATCGCGACGGCTTCGGCCAGCCCCAGCAGCATGCCGCGTCGGAGCGGGGCCACCTCGCCGGAGCGGTCGGTGGCGGACAGGCGCAGCGCGGCGCGCAGCCAGGTGGCCGCGGTGGCGGGGGAGAGGTGGAGGGTCGACGCAGCCGCCTCGACCAGCACCGCGAGGGCCTCGCGGTCCCCGGGGCGCGCCGAGCGCGCGACATGGGGGGCGCGTTCCACCGGCCCGGCGCCGCTGTCGCGCAGGGCCAGGTCGGCGCGGCGGTGCGCGGCCAGGGCCCAGCCCGGCGGGGTGTCCCCGGCCACCGCCTCGCGCAGGACGGGATGGCGTGAGCGCAGCAGCCGGTGCACGTCCGACGGTGCTCCCGCGGGGTCCGCGGACCGGACGAGGTCGAGTGCGGACAGGCCGTCGAGGGCGTCCAGCGCGCGCTGGTCGGGGAGGTCGGCCACCGCCGCGAGGAGCAGCGGGTCGAAGGGGTCGCCGAGCACGGACGCGGCGCGCAGCACCGCGAGTTCGTCGGCGGAGAGCACGGCGGTCTCCCGGATCAGGGCCGCCCGGACGGCCTCCGGCAGACCGGCGGCGGCGTTCCGGGCCAGGTCGCCCAGCAGGCTCAGGTAGAACGGGTTGCCCTGGCCGGCCGTGCAGAGCCGGTCCCGGTCGTCGGAGGTGTACCCGGGGCCGAGCAGGGTTTCGCAGGCTTCCCGGTCCAGCGGCGCGAGCGGGACGCGGAGGACCCGGTAGGGCGCCGCCGGGTGCTGGAGCGCGGCCAGGAGTCGGGCCGGGGACTGCCGTGGCCGGTGACCGCAGGCCAGGATCAACGCGGTGCCGGGCGCTCGTCGCAGCAGGTCGTGGAGCAGGCCGAGCGTGGCCTCACCGGCCCAGTGCAGGTCGTCCAGGCAGAGCAGGACGCCGCGGCCGCGGTCGGCGTCCGCGAGCAGTCGGGCGAGGTCCGGGCGCGGCCCGTGCCGTCCGGGGTGCTCCTGCGCGGCGGTCCGGAGCAGGTCCAGCAGGAGCGGGCGTTGCCGTTCGAAGGCCGAGGAGCGGTCGCAGAGGACGGTCAACCCCTCGGCCCGGGCCAGCCGTTCGAGCTCGGCGAGCAGGGTGGACTTCCCCAGGCCGGGGTCGCCGGTGATCTCGAGGACGGTGGACGCTCCGTCGGCGCATGCGGTGACGGCCGACCGGAGGAGTGACATCTCGTGCGCCCGGCCGGTCGGCGGCGGGTTCTGTTCCCTCATAGGCATCCCCTCTGACGTGCTGAGGCCCCGTGGAGCTGATCGTCAGTCATGTCCCGCCCAGGCAGCGTCCGTTGAACTACGCCAGCCCCTTACGCAACTGCCGGCGGCGCGGGAGAAACGAGGGTCGCACCCTCATGCTGGTCCCCCCGGTCCGCTGCCAGATTGGCCGTCAAGGTCGCTGCCGAGCGGCGGATCGTCGGATGGGGTAGTCACGTGCATGACTTTCGCTTGCAGTGGGTGGTGGAGTCGGTTCTCGCCGAGCGCGGGCTGGACGGCTGGTCGTTCACCGAGGACGAGGTCTGGTGCCGGGTGACACCGGCCGGCGACGGCGGGGTCGACCGGGTACAGGGGTGGAAGCTCCACGTCTCCGCGACGCGGCTGTCCGCTCCGGAGGTGCTGCACCGGGTCGCGCACGTCCTGGTCCCGCGCGGGGTCGCGTTCAAGTTCTCCCGCAGCATCAGGATGGTCGAGGAGATGACCGGCGAGCGGTACGACCGGGCCCAGTGCGGGAAGATCATCGCCGTCTACCCGTCCGACGAGGACGAGTTCCGCGAGCTCGCCACGGCGCTCGACGAGGCCACGGCGGGGCTTCCCGGGCCGGCCATCCTGAACGACCGGCCGCTGCGGCCCGGCAGCCTGGTGCACTACCGGTTCGGCGCGTTCCGGGGCGTTCCGGTGCTCACCGACGACGGGGTGTTCGAGATCCGGGTCGCCGATCCGGACGGGACCCCGGTCGAGGACCGCCGCAAGCCGTGGTTCTGCCCGCCGTCCTGGGCGGAACTCCCGTACCCCAGCCCGCCGAAGGCGTCCAAGCCCGGCGCGCTGCTCGCCGACCGCTTCGAGGTGCGCCAGGCGATCCGGCACTCCGCCCGCGGCGGCGTGTACCGGGCGCTGGACCACCGGACCGGCGCGGAGGTGATCGTCAAGCAGGCCCGCGCGCACGTGGGCGGGCGGCTGAACGGCGAGGACTGCCGCAGCGGCCTGCGCAGCGAGTGGCAGGCCCTGAGCACCCTGGCCGGGATCACCGCCGAGCCGGTCGACCTCTTCGACCTCAACGGCCACACCTTCCTGGTGGAGTCCCTCGTCCCCGGGGTGACCCTGGCCCAGTGGCTCGACGAGCAGTTGGCGGACGGCGACTGGCGGGGCGGACTGGAACCGGCGCGGCTGCTGGACATGGCGCGGAAGCTGACCGGGCTGCTGGCCGAGGTCCACGCGCGCGGGCTGGTGTTCCAGGACTTCACCCCGCTCAACATCATGGTGACCCCGGACGGCGAGCTGAAGCTGATCGACCCGGAGATGGCACGCGTCCCCGGCGAGTGGGGCGTCCGGGGTCACACGCTCGGCTTCGCCGCCCTGGAGGTCGTGCGCAACCCCGGCGAGGGCTGGGTGCCGCAGCAGACGGCCGACCTGTACTCGCTGGGAACGGTGCTGGCCTTCCTCGCGGTGGGGACGGCGCCGATGTTCGGGAAGGACGGCCCGAAGCCGCTCTCCGTGCACGAGCGCCTCGCCGCGGTCCTGCACGCGGCCGGCGTGCACTACCCCGCGGCGCGGATGGTGGCACCGGCGGTGCGCGGCCTGACCGCCGACGACCCCGAGCAGCGCTGGTCGCTCGACCGGCTCCGGGAGTTCCTCGCCACCTGCACCGTCCCGGCGGCCGTCGTCCCGGCCGGCGGAGACACCGCAGCCGCGGACCGGCTGTCCGACGCCGACCGGCAGCGCTTCACCGACGACGGTCTCGCCCACCTGCTGGCGACCATGGCCGCCCCCGGTGACGACGCCCGCCGGCTGTGGCCGAGCACCGACTTCGGCGACGGCACCGACCCCTGCAACGTCCAGCACGGCTCGGCCGGCGTCCTGGGCGTGCTCACCCTCGCCGACCGCCACCTGCACCGGGACGACCTGCGCGCGGCCGTCGTCCGGGCGGCGGACTGGACCGCTCGGCGGCGCGACGCGATCCCCCGGCTGCTGCCCGGCCTTTACTTCGGGCGCTCCGGCACCGCCTGGGCGCTCTTCGACGCGGCCCGCCACCTCGGTGACGCGGAACTCGAGCGGCAGGCGGTCGACCTGGCCCTCGCGGTGCCGGTGGAGTGGCCCAACCCGGACGTCTGCCACGGCGTCGCGGGGTCCGTCCTGACCCAGCTCCACCTGTGGCGGGGCACCGGCCGCGGCGAGTTCCTGGAGCGGGCGACCAAGGGCGGCGAGGCGCTGCTGGCAGCCGCCGAGCACAGCGACGGCCAGGTCTACTGGCCCGTCCCCGCCAGCGTCGACTCGCTCCTGGCGGGCATCTCCCACCTCGGGTTCGCGCACGGCGTGGCCGGAGTCGGGTACACCCTGCTGGCGATCGCGCAGGCCACGGGCGACGAGCGGTACCTGGCGGCCGCGGTGGCCGCCGGGAGGACCCTGGTCGCCGAGGCCGAGCGCGAACCGTCGGGCGCGCACTGGCGCAACGACCGCGCCGACGAGCCCGGCACGGGCATGCGCACCCACTGGTGCAGCGGCGCCTCCGGCGTGGGGACCTTCCTGCTGCGGCTGTGGCAGGCCACCGGTGACGCCGAGTACCTGCAGCTGACGGAGGAGGCCGCGCAGGCGGTCCGCCGGGCCCGGTGGTACTCGGGCACCGCGGCCTGTCACGGCCTGGCCGGCAACGGCGAGTTCCTGCTCGACCTCGCCGACGCCGTCGGCGGCCCGTACCGCGAGTGGGCCGAGGAACTGGCCTGCGCGATGGCGCTGCGCCACGGCATCCGCGGCGGACGCCTGGTGATCCCCGACGAGTCCTCGCAGGGCGTGGCCGTCGACTACAACGTCGGGCTGAGCGGCGCCGTCGGCTTCCTGCTGCGGCTGGCGCACGGCGGGGTCAGGCCCTGGATGGTCGACGGGGCCTCGGAGCAGGCCGTCGACGGGGCCCGGTGCTCGATGCAGTTGGTGACGCGGTGACAACTCCCTGGCGGGGGCGCATCGATGACACCACGGTGACGGCGCGGATCAGCTTCCGGTTCTCCGCCTCCGGCACCCGGGCCGCCTGCCTGGCCACCACCGAGTCCGGCCGGCAGTACGCCGAGAGCTGGAGCCTGCGGGAGAACGGGCCGGTCCTGGACTTCTCCGCCGAGCTGACGGGCGACCTCACCTACACGATGGTCCTCCCGCTGGACGGCGAACGCCTGCTGGTCTCCCGGCACGGCCCCGAGGACACCCAGACCCTGAGCCTGCTGCACGACGACGGGCGGCTCAGCGCCGTGGGCAGCACGCAGCACGCACCGCTCGCCCTGCTGGGCCTGCCGGAGGGAGCACCCGGCCTGGCACTGGCCTGGTCGAGCCGCGGCGGGGGTGCGGCGGACGAGGAGACGGCGCTGTACCGGGTGACCACCGGAACCCCGTGGCTGCAGGAGCTGGTCCGGCTGCCGGGGCCGGTCCGGGACGTGACGGTCTGCGGCCCGCGGGTCCTGTTCACCCTGGAACCGGCGTCCGGCCGGGTGCGCCTGCTGGTCGATCCCCGCGACGGGACCACCGTCCCGGTGCCGTTCCCCGACGACGCCTCCCGCGTGCTGGCCGGCACCGAGCACCAGGTGCTGCTCGCCCGGCGGGGGCCGCAGGGATCGTCGCTCGCCCGGGCGGACCTCGCCGACGGCAGCATCCGCCCGTTCGACCCGGACACTCCGCCACGGGGGACCGTCTACCCGCTGGCGCTGGACCCGACCGGGACGTTCGTCGCGGTCCTGGAGACCGTCGGCGCCCACTCGCTGCTCAGCTGCTGGGACACCGAGTCCGGGGCGGTGCACCGGATCGCGGTGCCGGAAGGCGAACTCCTCCCGCTCGCGGCCTGGACCCCCGCGGGGCTCTGGCTCCCGCACTCCGACCCCCGGCGGCCCCGGACCATGGCCTGGCTGCCACCGGGCTCGCCGGAACTGCGGCTCCCCGCCGCGCCGGTGGAGCCCTGGCTGCCCGGCCGGGTGGAGACCTTCCCCGGGGCGGAGGGGCCGGTCGAGGCCGTGGTCCACGGACCGGACTGGCGCACCAGCCCGCGCGTCGTGGTGGCCCTGCACGGCGGCCCCACCAGCCACTGGACGCTCGGCTTCAACCCGCTGTTCCAACTCCTCGCGGCGGCCGGCATCGCGGTCGTGGCACCCAACCAGCGCGGCAGCACCGGCTACGGGGCGGCGCACACGCTCGCGCTCGTCGGAGCCTGGGGCGTGCCCGACCTCGCCGACGTGTCGGCCGTCGCGGCCCACGTCCGGGACCACCGCGCGGCGGGACTGCAGCGCCCCGCCGTGCTCGGCATCAGCTACGGCGGCTACCTGGCGCTGCTGGCCGCCGGCACCCGACCGGACCTGTGGTCCGGCTGCGTGGCCGTCGCCCCGTTCCTGTCCGGACCCCGGCTGCACGCCGAGGGCTTCGCCACAGTGCGCGGCATGGTGGAGCGCCTCGACGGGCTCACCGAGGCGACCGACGCCCTCGGGCCGCGTGACGTGACCCGGTTCGCCGCCGACCTGCGGGCCCGGCTGCTGCTGGTCCACGGGGCCCGCGACGAGTCCACGCCGGTGGAGCATTCCCGCTCCCTGGCACGCCAGTTGGCCGACCTCGGCCGCCGCGAGGGCACGGACTTCCGGTATCTCGAACCCCCCGACCGCGGCCACGCCGCCCTCGGTTCCTCCGTCCAGGACCCGATCGCCGCCCTGGTGACCCGGTTCCTCATCGACGGCGAGCCGGCCGCCGACCCCGCCGGTGTACCCGCGCACGAGAGGAGGTGACCGTTCATGGAGTTCGACCTGGAAGCCCTGCAGGAGCTTCCCCCCGAGGAGGAGCTGGCTGCAGGTACGTGCAAGGCGAGCTGCAGGTTCTCCGCCTGCTCCGCGTTGACGTCCACGACCCTCTACGGCCAGTGATCCGTTCGGCCCGTGTGCCAGTCCGTGAGAGGAGGTGATCACCCATGGAATTCGACCTCAACGCGCTTCAGGAGCTGCCCGCCGAGGAGGACCAGGCCGGCATCGGCTGCCGCTTCAGCTGCGGCGTCAGCTGCGGCGGGTCCTGCCCGGCGACCTGCCTGGCCACCGGCAACCAGTGAGCCGGTAGGTGACGGTCCGTCAGATCACGGTCCGTGAGAGGAGGTGATCATTCATGGAGTTCGACCTCGACGCCCTGCAGGAGCTTGCCTCGCAGGAGGAGCAGGCGGCTGCCGCCTGTGCCTGGAGCTGCGGCCGGAGCTGCCAGGTGACGGTGTGCCCGTCCACCTGCCCGGTGAGCACCGTCTGACAGCCCTTCAGCCCGCGCCACCGATCCCGTGAGAGGAGGTGATCACCCATGGACTTCGACCTCGACGCCCTGCAGCAGCTCGCGCCGCAGGAGACGCAGACCACCGGCGCTTGCACCAAGAGCTGCTACCCGACGGTCTGCCCGGCCACCTGCACGATCACCGACCCGTGACCGGCGCCCGCAAGGACAACCCACACCAGAAAGGACCTCGCATGGAACTCGACCTCGACGCGCTGCAGGAACTGCCCGCGCAGGAGGAGCAGACCGGCTACTGCGGCCGGAGCTGCTCCGGCACCTGTCCGGCGACCTGCACCGTCACCGGGTTCTGACAGCCCGCCACCAGTCCGACCCACACACCGAAAGAGGTGCCGTACATGGAGCTCGACCTGGACGCCCTGCAGGAACTCCCCGCCGACGAGGAGCTGGCCGGGAACTGCGGCTTGAGCTGCTCCGTCAGCTGCCGGTCCACCTGCCACTCGACGGGCGTCTGACGCCGTAGCGGTACCGCGGTGCCGGAGCGACCCGGCTCCGGCACCGCGCCCACGCCCCCTTTCTCCTCCCGGAGGTTCCATGCCAGCCACCCCCGGTGGCCGACTGCTGGTCGCCACCGCGATCCGCCTGCGCACGCGACTGATCCTGCTCACCGCCGCACTCGGTACGCAGGTGGCCGCGGGGCTGGCCCTCCCGGTCCTGCTGGCCCGGGCCGTGGACGCGGTGCTGCGGCACGGCGACACCGTCCGGCCGGTCGCCGCCCTGGCCGCCGTGCTGGCCGCCGGCGCGATCGGCGAGACCGCCACGGTGCGGCTCTCGGTCTCGGCGGGTGCGCACGGCACCGCCTGGATACGGATGCTGACGGTCCGTCGGCTGCTCGGCCTCGGGCCGCGATCGCCGTTCCCGGTCGGGGAGGCGGTGACACAGGTGGTCCAGGCCGCGCCCCAGGCGGCCACCCTCCCCGCCCAGGCGACCGAATCAGCCGTCGCGTCCGCCGGCTCGGCCGTGGCGCTGGTCGCGCTCTGGACGGTGGACTGGCGGGCCGGCCTGGTCTTCACCGTGCTGTTCCCGCTCACCGCGCTGGTGGCGCGCAGGTTCATCACCGAGGCCGGCGACGCCGAGGCCCGCTACCTGGCCGCCCAGACCGGCATGGCGACCCTGCTGGTGAACGCGCTCGCCGGGGCCCGCACCATCCGCGCGGTCGGCACCCTGGCCGTCGAGACGGAACGCGTGGTCGCCCCGCTGCCGGACCTGTCCGCCGCGGGACACGCGATCTGGCGCGTCCAGCGGGACGTGGTGTGGAAGATCGGGCTGCTGATGCCGCTGACCCAGGTCCTGGTCCTGGCCACCGCGGGGCTGGACCTGGTCGCCGGACGCATCAGCCCCGGCAGCCTGCTGGCCGTCACCGGCTACCTGACCCTGGCCTCCGGCCTGCTCGACCAGGTGGACGTGTTCCTGGGTCTGGCGAGCGCCCGGGCCGGCGCGTCCCGGCTCGGCGAGGTCCTGGACCGGCCCGTCGTCGAGGGCGGGCCGCTGCGCACGCCGCCGCCGAGCGGGGCGCTGTCGCTGCGCGGCGTCACCGTCCGCCGCTCCGGCACCGCCGTGCTGGACCGGCTCGACCTGGACGTCCCCGACGGAGCGTCAGTGGCCGTGGTGGGCGCGACCGGATCCGGCAAGAGCCTGCTGGCCGCGCTGCCGGGCCGGCTGGCCGACCCGGACGAGGGGGAGGTGCTGCTCGGCGGGGTGCCCGTCCGGGAGCTGGACCTGCGTACCCTGCACGACGCCGTCGCCTACGCCTTCGAGCGCCCCGCGCTGCCCGGCGGCACCCTGCACGAGGCGATCGCCTTCGGACGTCCCGAACTCCCGCGCCACGCCGTCGAGTCCGCCGCCCGCGCCGCGCAGGCCGACCCGTTCGTGCGCCGCCTGCCCGCCGGCTACGACACCCCGCCGAGCCTCGCGCCGATGTCGGGGGGACAGCTCCAGCGCATCGGGCTGGCCCGTGCCCTGGCCCGCCCGGCCCTGCTGCACGTGCTGGACGACGCCACCTCAGGGCTGGACACGGTGACCGAGACCCTGGTCAGCGAGGCCGTCACCGAACGGCTCGGCGGCAGCACCCGACTGATCGTCACCCACCGCGCCACCACCGCCGCCCGCTGCGACCTGGTGGCCTGGCTGCACGACGGACGCATCCGCGGCTTCGCCCCGCACGCCGTGCTCCGGGCGGACCCCGCCTACCGGGCCGTCTTCGCGCCCGCTGCCGAACCCACCGCCGCCGAACCCACCGCCGCCGAACCCACCGACGACGACCTCCCCGGCAAGGAGCAGCGATGCACAGCCGACCGCTGACCGGCGCGGCAGCCGAACCGGCCGCCGCCGCACCGTGGTTCAGGAGGACGCCGCGCCTGGGCCTGACACCGACCGCGGCGGCGCTGCTCGCCGACGGCCTGCACGGGAGCCGGCGACCACTGCTGCGGATCGCCGGGCTGTCCGCGGTCGAGGCGGCCCCCGCACTCGCCTCCGGCTGGGTGACCGCCGCCGCCCTCGACCACGGCTTCCTGGCCCACCGCACCGGCACCGGACTGGCCTGGCTGGGCGTCCTCGCCCTGCTGTACCTGGTCCGTGCCTGCGCCGAGCGCGCCATGTTCGACCCGATGGCCGCAGTCGTCGAACCGCTGCGCGACCACCTCACCCGTCGGGTCGTCCACAACACCCTGCGCCAGGCGACCGAGCTGGGCCGCGACCCGGGCACGGCGAGCGTGTCCCGGCTCAGCGGCCAGATCGACTCCGCCCGCGGCCTGATCGCGTCCCTGCTGCGCACGGCGCGCCCGCTGGCGGTCACCCTCCTCGCGGCGCTGGTCGGACTGGCCGGGCTCGACCCGCTGCTGGCCGTCCTGGTGCTGGTCCCGCTCACCGCGGCGGTGGCCCTCTTCGCCTGGTCCATGCGCCGGCTGACCGCGCTGCGCCGGGACGCCCTCCTCGCCGCGGAGGAGGTGGCGCGCCAGGTCGGGGCGGTCCTCGCCGCCGCCCGCGACGTCACCTCGCTCGGGGCCGAGGAGCACGCGGCGGCGCTGGTCGAGGCGGAGTCGGACCGGGCCCGCAACTCCCTGCTGCGCGTCGGACGCGCCGTCACCCTGCGCATCCCCGTGGTGCTGCTCGGCGGGTACGTCCCGCTGCTGGGCCTGCTGCTCGGCCCGCGCCTGACGGACGGTCACCCGATCACCGTCGGCGCCCTGATCGGCGCGGCCGTCTACGTGGCGGGGTCCGTCGTTCCGGCGCTGCAGCTGATGACCGGCACGGTCGGCGGCTACTGGAGCCAGCTGGGTGTGCTGCTGCACCGCCTCGGCGAGGTCGCGCCGGAACGGTCGGCGCCCGCCCGCCCGGGGCCGGACGGGTCGCCGCTCGGGAGCCCTGCCGAGTCCGTGCCGATGCCGGACCTGACCGTCGACCGGTTGTGCTTCGCCTACGGCGTCGGCGCCGAGCCGGTGCTGCACGACCTGAGCCTCACCGTCCCGTTCGGCGACCACCTGGTGATCACCGGAGCCAGCGGCATCGGGAAGTCCACCCTCGCCGCCCTGCTCGCCGGCCTCCACGAACCGACGTCCGGCGCCGTCGCGTTCGCCGGTCGCCGGGTCACCGCGCTGCCGGAGGAGACCCGGTGCCGCCTGGTCGTCCTGGTCCCCCAGGAGGCGTACGTGTTCCCCGGAACGGTCCGGGACAACCTCCGCTACCTCGCCCCGCTCGCCGAGGACGCCGCCGTCCTCCACGCCGCCGAGTGCGTCGGGCTCCAGCCCCTGCTCACCCGGCTCGGCGGCCTCGACGCGCAGGTGGGCGATCCGGCCGACCTCTCCAGCGGGGAACGCCAACTCCTGGCACTCGTCCGCACCTACCTCTCACCCGCACCGGTCGTCATCCTCGACGAGGCCACGGCCCACCTCGACCCGGCCGCCGAGGAGCGGGCGGAACGAGCCTTCCGGGCCCGCCCCGGCACGCTCATCGTGATCGCCCACCGCACGGGTTCCGCCGCCCGCGCCCGACGGATCCTCCACCTCGACGGCGAGGCACACCGGCTGACGACCAATGAGCCCCTCGCCACCGTTGCGTCGTGAGCGGCGTGGCGCTCACCGGGACGGCGGGGCGGCGGTGGCCAGTCGCGCCCGCAGGTCGGCGGCGTCGGCGCCCAGGCGTGCCGAGCCGCACTGGTCGGCCAGCACCGCGGCCCGGTGCAGCCAACCGCCCACCGCGTCGGTCCGCCCGGCGTCCAGCGACACCGCCGCCGCCGTGAGCAGGGTGCGGGCCAGCTCGATGCGGTCACCGGCGTCGGCGAAGTCCGCGATCGCGTCCTGGGCGCAGCGCAGTGCGCCGTCGGTGTCCCCACCCACCGCGTGGGCCCGCAGACGGGCCCGCAATGCGAAGCCCTGCCGGCCCACGGAGGGAAGTTGGGCGACGCTCTCCTCGGCCAGCCGCGCCCAGCGGTCGGTGGCGGCCGGGTCGCCGTCCGCGGCTGCCACCTGCGCCAGCAGGTCGCACCAGCGGGGCCTGCGCCAGGCGGTGAGCCTCGGCAGCTCCTCGCCGCCCGCGACGTCCAGCAACTGCCAGCCGGCCCGGGCCGGGTCGCCCGTGTGCAGGATGAACTCGGCCTGGGCGCAGCGCACGGAGACCGCCCACGAGGTCAGCGTGCTGCCGACGGCCGCCCTGGCACGTTCGGCGGTGGCGGACGCCTCCGCCAGGTCACCGGGGCCGTCGCGCCAGAGCAGTACTTCGGCCCGCAGCGTCATGAGGACCGTCTCGGTGGTGGTGTCGCCGATCCGTCTGACGTGCTGGTCGGCCTCGTCCAGCGTGGTCAGTGCGCCGGACAGGTTCCCGGCGCGCAGCCGGGCGTTGCCGAGGACCGTCAGGATCTGCGGATGGATGTAGGTCTGCCCGGTGCGCCGGGACAGGTCCGCGCCACGGGCGAGGTGGCGCTCCGAGTCGGCCAGCCGTCCCATCATGCCTTCGGCGATGCCCACCTGGAACGCGGCTTCCAGGTAGGCCACCAGCATCGTGTCGGGGACGGTGTCCAGGATGTCGGCGGCCTTGGCCAGCGTCGCCAGCGCGCCCGCCTGGTCTCCGGTGAACAGGTGGCCGAGTGCTGCCTTGCCCAGGGCGTTGGCCTCGCCGACCGGGTCGAAGTGCGCCCGTGCGAGCCCGGCGGCGGTCTCGGCGTGCTGCTGGCACGTCTCGTAGTCCTGCACGTCGTAGGCGTAGTCGGCCAGTTCCGCGTGCAGGGCGGCGGCGGTGGCCGAGTCGTCGTCGGTCAACGCCGCGAGTCCGGCACGGGCGAGGGCGCCGGCTTCGCTGTACCGGCCCAGTCGCCGTTCGATCCGGCTGGAGTCGGCGAGCGCGGTCGCACCGTCGGCCGGCCCGCCGGGAATCTCCGAACGCAGCGCCTCGAGCAGCGCCCGGCCCTCCGAGGCGTCCCCGGTCAGCAGCCGGGCCCGGGCGAGCAGGACCTTCGCCTCGTACCAGTGCGCCCCGCCCTCGCGCAACAGCGACAGGGCGGCCTGCAGGTGGCCCGTCGCCACGGCCGGAGCGGTGTAGAGCATGCCGCGGGCCGCCGCGATCAGCGTCGTCGCGTGTTCCGGCTGCCACGGGTCGGCGGCCCGCGCGACGTGGTGGGCGCGCTCCGCGATCGGCGCCGCCCGCCGGGCGAGTTCGGCCTCCGCGCGCTGGTGCAGGGCGATGCGGCGGCTGGGCTCCAGCCGCTCGTAGACGACGTCGGCGACCGCCCGGTGACGCAGCGACAGCCGCGGCGCGGGCTCGGCCGGGCGGACCAGGTCGAGCCGGGTCAGCCCGTCCACTGCGGCCATGACCTCCTGCGGGTCCAAGTCCGCGACGGCGGCGAGGAGTTCCGGGTGGACGTGATCGCCGAGGACCGCCGCGACCTGGACGACTGACAGGGCGACGGCGTCGAGACCGTCGAGTTCGCCGAGGATCGCCGTCCCGGCATCGGCCGCCGTCCCACCGTCGGCGGCCAGCACCTTGAGGTACTGCGGGTTGCCGCCCGCCACGCCGTGGACCTCCTCCAGGTCCGGCCGGTCGCCGAGCAACTCGCGGGCCTGCGCCCGGGAGAGCGGTCCGAGGTTCCACACCTCCAGGAGCCCGGCGGACGACGCGCGGGAGAGCACCGCGGCGAGCGGGGACGAGAGCTGGCGCTGCCGGTAGGCCATCAGGCACAGCACCGGACCGGTGACGGTGGCCTCCAACAGCCGCTCCACGTCCGCGATCCGCTCGGGCGCGAGCTCGTGCAGGTCGTCCACCACCGCCAGGACGGCGGCGCGGTCGTCGGCGCGCGCCGCGAGCTCGTAGACGTCCACGAGGTCGGGTCCGGCGGGCAGCGGAGGCAGCGGCGCGTGCTTGCCGCGCGCGGCGAGCACGGGCACGCCCTGGGACCGGGCGTGCGCGGCGGCCGTCCACAGCAGGCAGCTCTTCCCGATGCCCGGCTCGCCGACCAGGACGACCGCCCGACCGGAGCCCGCCTTCAGCGCCTCCAACGCCCGGGTCACCGCGTCGAGTTCGACCTCCCGGCCGAGCAGCCGGGGCGCGTCGACCACGGCCCGCGGCGTCGCCGGCGCGAGGTCGCCCGCTTCCGGACCGTCAGCGGGAAGCGGCACCTCGGGGGCAGGCCGGCGGGCCTTGAGGTACGCCTGCTCAGGCCCGGTGTTGCGGCTCACGATGACGGCCAGCGCGGCGCGACTGGACACGCCGGTCTTGCGGTAGATCCGGGCGATGTGGGACTCGATGGTGCGCGGGCTGAGCACGAGCTTGTCGGCGATCGCGGCGCTGGTCAGGCCCTCGGCGACCAGTTCGGCCACCTCCCGTTCGCGGGCGGTCAGCGAGACCAGCTCACCGGCCGGTTCGGCCGGGGCGGCGAAGACCACCGGACGGATGCGTTCGGCGAGGCCCGAGAGCAGGCGGGCCCCTCCCTCCGAAGCCAGCCGTGATCCCCGGTGCCACATCTCGGCCGCGCCGGTGCCGTCGCCCACGGCGCGCGCGTGCGGAGCGGCGAGGAGCAGTGACTGCGCTTCGCGGAGCGTCGCCCGGGACCGGACGCTCTGCTCGGCCGCCGCGGTGAACATCCGGGCCGCCTCGGCCGAGTCGCCGTGGTACGCGGCGATCCGGCCGAGACTGCGCAGCGCCGCGCCGCGCTGGGCCGGCAGACCGAGTTGCTCCGCCTCCTTGCGGGCGCGCTCCGCCCAGCGCACCGCGGCGTCGGTGTCGCCGACGGCGAGGGCGGCGCTGCTGAGCATCTCCAGGCAGTTGGGGCGGGTCGAGGGCTGCAGCCGGCGCAGGTCGCTTCCGCCGCCGGCCCGCAGCAGGATGTCCGTCGCCCGGTGCGGATCGGCGGCGTCGAGTGCGGCGGAGGCGAGCATGCACAGCGCCAGGGTCGCCCACCAGTGGTCGTTGCCGCCGGCCGCGGCCGCGGCCTCCTCCGCGACGGCCAGTGCGCTCGGTGGTTCCGGCCGGCAGGCCTGCTGCAGGATCTGGGAGCGGAACGCCAGGGTGAAGGCGAGCAGTTCGTCACTCCCCACGGCGCGCGCCATCGGCTCGGCCTCCTCGGCCAGTTCCAGCGCGCTGGTGATCCGACAGGTGCTGAAGTGGACGTAGGCCTTCGCGGTCAGGAACTGCGGGACCAGACAGACCTGGCCGGTCCGCCGGGCGATCTCCAGCCCGCGGTCCAGACGGCTCTCGGCAGCGGCGTAGTCCTCCAGGAACGCCTCGGTCCAGCCCAGGGTGCACAGCGATTCGCACAGCTCGGCGAGGTCGGAGTCGGCCAGGGTCTCGGCGAGTGCGGCCGCCGATGCGGCAACGGTGCGGGCCGTGCCCAGGTCGCCCTCGTACGCCTCGCCCAGGGCGATCCGGGCCAGGGCGCCCAGCTCGCCGATCTCGTCGCCGAGCGAACGCGCCGCAGCCAGAACCTCGTTGATGTCGGCACGGGCCTCCGGGTAGCGGGCGGCGGACAGGATGCAGGAGCACAGCTCCAGGCCGATCCGGACCGCGTGGGACGCCGACGGCCCGGGGGTGCGGGCCAGTTCACGGCGGAGCATCGCCTCGGCTTCCTGGTGGCGTCCGAGCTGCCGCTCCAACTGGCCGCGCAGCGTGGCCGCAGCGGCGCGGATGTCGTCGTAGCGGTCCGGGGCCGGCATGTCCATCACCTGCTGCAGGAGGTCCCGGCCCTCCTGCAGCCCGCCGCTCACGCCGAGCGCGCGGGCCCGCAGGAGCGTCAGTTCGCGGCGGGCGGCGAGGTGTTCCGGGCCGTCCGGGAGCAGCCGCAGGACGACGCCGAGCCAGTGTGCGGAGGCGGCCGGAGCGGTCGCGGCGCTCTGCTCGGCGGCCGCGACGAGGACACCGGCTGCCTGCGGATCCCAGTAGGTCACCGACCGCTCGACGTGGTAGGCCCGCTCGATGACGGTGGCTCCGGCGGCGGCGATCTCCGCCGAGGCCCGGCGGTGGAAGTCCTCCCGCAGCCACGGGTCGATGTTCTCGTGGACGAGTTCCCGGACCAGCGGATGCCGCAGCGCCAGCCGTCCGCCCTGTCCTCGCCGCAGGAGGTCACGGTGCATCAACCCCCGCAGCGCGTGGATGACCTCCTCGGAGCCGGACCCGGTCAGTAGCCCGATCATCCGCGGGGTGGTGTGGTCCCCCAGGACGGCGGCCGCCTCCAGGATCCGGCGCTCCACGGGGCTCAGCGGCGCCAACTCGTCGAGCAGCAGCGTGCCGAGCCCGACCGGCAGGCCGTCCGGCTCTCCGGACACCGCCCGGCCCGCGACGGGGGAGGGGCGCCCCGGTGACTGGCGGGCCTCGCGGTGGGCCTGGAGGAGGGCGAGGAAGTACAGCGGGTTGCCGTCGCTCGCCGCGTACAGCTCCGAAGCCTGCGGCTGCGGAAGATCTGCGGCCAGGCCCTCCACGCAGTCACGTTCGGCCAGCGGGCCCAGCGTGATCCGGAGCACCGTCCCGGAGTCCACACCACGCGCGAGCGACGTGGTCAGCACGGGCGGAGTCTGCCGGCCCCGGCGGGAGACGACCAGGAGGAGCGGAGAGCAGACGGGATGGCGCACCAGGTGGTCCACCAACTCCAGCGACGCCGGGTCCGCCCAGTGGAGGTCGTCCAGCACCACGGCGAGCCCGTGCGGGCCGAGCCGGTCCAACAGGGCCGCGGTGGCCTGGTACAGGGCGAACCGGTTGGTGTCGCCCGGGGCGACCGGCGTCTCGGCGACGCCCCGCAGGGCCGGCGACAGCTCCGCCAGCGCGGGGAAGCGGCGCAGCACCACGGGGCTGAGGTCGGCGAACGCATCCGCGAACGGCCTGAACGGGCTGTGCTGTTCGTACTCGGTGGCCTGCCCGCTCAGCACGGTCAGCCCCCGGCTGCGGATCCGCGCGCAGAACTGCGCCAGCAGCCGGCTCTTGCCGATCCCGGCCTCACCCGTGACGTCGATGATGGCCAGTCCGCCGCCCTTGAGCTGATCCAACACCGAGTCCAACAGCCCGACTTCGGCAGCTCTGCCGACGAACGGCACCTGGCCGGCGCGCTCCGGTTGGCCGCCATACGCTTCGACCACGGGTGGCTCCCTTCAGATGAATCCTCCGCCAGGCTCAAGGCGCCGAACTGCGAGGGTAGGCCGAAACCTCGGATCTCGGACACGGGTTCTACGGCTGGCAGCAGCGTAGTTGATGCTCCGTCAGTAACCCGCTCACACGTGCGGGGCTCGGAACGCCCCTGCCGGCGGTCGCGGTGGTCCTGCCCACGGCGACCTCGGCACCGGACTCCGCCCGGGCCTCGCACTCGTGGCGGCTGCCCGGCGCTCGGCGTCCGATCATGACGACCAAGCCGGAATCGGCGTCGATGAGGAGGGTCAGCATAGCGATGCCGGCCCCGGAACGGGTTCCCCGAGGATCTTCCCTGCCGGGCCTGCACTCAGTCGTTGCCGAACGCGGAGTGATGGAGCTGTGGTGGCCGTCCCCGCGGTCCGTCGATCGATGACACGGGTGGCCTGCGTCGGTGCGCCGGCCGCCGTGGGAGATCATGGCGCGACGTACGGATGGTCGAGCGCAGAGGCGGAGAGCGGCATGAACGTCGGGTTCGGGTGGAAGCTGCACGGCGACGGGCGCTCCCCGCGGCCCGGGGCGGTGGTGAAGCCGGACGAGCGGCTGTCGTGGGGGAGGACGGTCGGGCTCGGCGCGCAGCACGTGGTGGCGATGTTCGGGGCCACCTTGGTTGAACCAGTACTGGTGGGATGAGTTCTCCAAGTCCCTTCTGGATAAGGGGATTTGAACTATGAGGAATCGTCAGATGGGCAGCTTTGGTTAGGGCAACCTCAGCTCATCTGGTGCACTTGCCTGCCGGCAGGCACAGCACGGCCACCTCGACGAGAGTTCAGTCGGACATGAACAGCCCGATGGTGTTGGTGCAGGTGTCCGGGCCAGCTCCACGCGCGCGGGGGTAGCCCGTCATCCACGAGCGCGTCAAGATCGATCCACTCGTCAGCCCCATCCACAACTGCCCTTGCCGACGGCGGTGATTGCGTGGGGTGCGGGCAGAGCCCTGTTTGAGGTCTCAAAGTCCGCCCGGGCGGACGCCGTGCTGTTCCTGGCGCCGCGGTGCCGGTACCGCTGCCGACGGCCGTCTCCGCTTCGCGGCCGAATGCGGACAGCGTGGTGAGATCGACACCGACGAGCAGGATGGAGGCGAGCCAGGGTCCAGGGCTCCGGACTCCTACCGTGAGGCTGGCCGCTCGAGGGCGGGCTGAAGTCGCGCGTCACCTATGGCTACCGGATGGGCGTGGACTCCTGGATGCTTTGCATCTGCTGGCGGATGCGGTCGGGTGCTTCGTCGGCGGTCACTACGGTCGCACCCGCGATGGTGGTCGACGACGTGGGTTCGACTGCGGTGAACTGGATCGTCGGTACCAGCTTGGCCAGTGGGGCGATGGCTTGGCCGAAAGGTGCGCCCACCGTGACGATAAGGGTGCATCGTTGGCTGATCAGACCTGCGAGGTATGACTGCGCTTGGGCGGGATCACTGACTGGCATGGTGAGCTGCTGGGCGTTCTCGGCGTTCGGTTTCGCCGCGTCCTGAATGGCTGCCCAGACCTTGGCGACAGTCGCGGACTTGGTGGCGGTGGCGCTGTCCGAAGCCAGGCACACCGTTGGGCGACCGGAGACATTGTTGGCGACCACCTTCGGCGGGTGTTTCGGTTGGCCCTCGCCGTACACGAGCAGGAGGACCGTGAATGCGGCGACGCAGGTGACCGCGGTGGCGATGAGGATGACTCGGGCCCGCCTGGATGCGGGGAACTTCATCGGATGGCTCCTTGCAAGGTGGGTGTCCCGATCATCGGTGTCGACGATTGGGTTGATTCCTGGGCCGCGATCCGCCCTGGCGGGCTGCGGCGCTCGGACGGGCGCTCGGTCGGTGCGGGTGCTTGATCTTGTTCAGGGGCCGATCTTCGGGGGTCGGTGTGTTTCCGGTCGTACGGCGCTTGCGGCGCCACATGAGGACAACTGCCATGGCTGCTAGTCCTGTTACGCCCAGAGCTGCTAGGGCGAGGGCGAGGCTGGGCGAGTGTCCCGTAGGTACCGGGGGATTCGGGGCGGGGTGAAGAAGCGGGTTTCCGGTGTCGGCCGTGTCGACGCGGGCTGTGAGAGCGGCCAAGGGATTGAGTCTGCCGTAGCCGGTCTTCGGGTCCGGTTGGTTGTGGTGGCCGTCGGTTGTGGTGATGAGGCGGCGGATGACCTGACCGTTGGTCAACTGGGGGTAGCGGGCACGGACGAGAGCGGCGCTGGCCGAGACGTAGGCGGCGGCGTAGCTGGTGCCGCTCGCGTTGACGTATTGCCCTTGGTCGTTGGCGGAATAGATTTCCTCTGCGGGTGCGGCGAGGGTGATTCCGGTGCCGGACTCGCTGGGCTTCCAGAACTGGCCATTCTGGTCGATTCCCGAGACCGAGACGACGCCCGGGAACGCGGCCGGGTAGAGGGCGGGGTTGTCGCTCTCTCCTTGGTTGCCGGCTGATGCGACAAGAACGATGTCTTTTCTCAGTGCGTATGTGACGGCCTGTCGAAGCAGTGGGTCGGGGCTCGGAGATCCTATGGAGATATTGATGACTCTGGCACCGTGATCCGCAGCCCAGACAATGCCCTGGGCAAGTGTTGACGGTGAGACCTGGCTGCCCTGGGCGACGCGGACGGGGAGGATTTTCGCGTCGGGGGCGAGTCCTGTCAGGCCCGTCCCAGGGGCAGGACCTCCGGTGGCCGCGATGATTCCGGCGATGGAGGTGCCGTGGGAATCACCCGAGGTGTCGGTTCGGCCGTCTCCGCCATCGCCGAGCAGGCTGGTGCCGGGAAGCACTTGGCCGGCCAGGTCAGGATGACTGGCAGCGACGCCGCTGTCGACGACGGCCACGGTTATCCCCCCGCCGCGGGAGAGCTGCCAGACCTTGTCGGCTTGGAAGTGGTGACTGTCCAGCGGCCACTCGGCGCTGCGTACGGAGTCGGCCTGCGCGGAGCTGCCTGTCAGCGCTGCGACTGAGGCGGCGAGAAACACGGCCGTACATCTCAGCAAAGGCGGGCGGGTTCCCGGCACGGCGGCCTCCTGCGATCAGCGGGCGGTTTGCGCCTGCGTGCCCGGAACTGGCCACTGACTGTCAGGCGTCTAGGGGACGGAGCGTGATAGTACCCGCTGCCCGGATGGGACATAGAGACGGCGGCATGACTGATGGACCATCAAATCTTCCTCATGTCGGCGGACTGCAAAATCTTGGCAAGCAACGCTGAGTCATATCGACGCGAATAGATGTAGAAGCCGCATGTCACCCTCGGCGAATGATCGACAGAACATACGTGTGATCGGTAGAAGGTTGTTCGCCTGCTCTCGGGAGTGGGCGTACTTCTTCTGCGCTCTGGGGGTCGGCTGTGCGCCGCTCGTCGCTGTACTCGTTCGGTTCGCTTGTGAGGATGGCCGCGGCGGCTATGCGGCTCGCTCGGCGGACTACGCGACCTCGTCTGCGCTGGGCCGCGCTCCAGTGGACCGCCGTGGTCACCGGCCTGGCTGTGCTGCTCATGTTGTCGACACAGTCAGCCAGCGCCTTTACGCTCCTGCAGGCCGGTAAGGCGGGAAGTGCTCCGAAGACGCCGGAGCAGCTCAGTGGCAGCGCAGCGGGCCGCTCATCCGTGGTCTCGGCCTCTGCTACGTCCCGCAATTCGGGGAAGGACAAGGGCGACCACGTGCCTGCGGCGGGGGAGCTCCCGGAGCAGTCAGGCCCGACGAGAACCGGTGGGCCTCGGCTTTCTGATGTTCCCCCTCCTGCGGTGAAGGGTGAGGAAACGACGCCACCCGAGTGGATGAATCAGCGCAAGTCCGGGCCGTCTGCGGCGCCTTCGGCCGCTTCCGTGCCGTCCTTGGCACCTACGGACGCCGCTAGCTGGATCGGTCCGGCAGGTTCCGATGCAGGCGCGACTGAGCTCACGGCTTCTCGGACGGCGACCACGTCGGTGTTCCAGAACCCGGATGGCACCAAGACGGTGCGGATCTACAGCCGCCCCGTGCACTACAAGAAGTCCGACGGTTCCTGGGACAACATCGACACTGGGCTCGCTCAGCGTCGCGACAGGCGCTGGAGCGAGACGGCGAACGGCCAGGACATCAGCTTCTCCCCGAAGGCCGACAGCACCGCTCTGCTGAACTGGTCGGTCGATGCCGGCCACAGCCTCTCCTACAGCCTGAAGGGAGCTCAGGCGGCCACCGCCGTGGCCAAGGCGGACACACTCACCTACCCGATGGCCGCGCAGTCGACCGACGTCGTCTACAACACCCTCGCGTCCGGGATCAAGGAGTCGCTGGTCCTCCACGACGCATCGGCACCGACCACCTGGGTGTTCCCGCTGACTCTCAATGGCCTCACCGCCACGCTCGACGACGCGGGCGACGTGCAGTTCACCGACGAGACCGGGCAGGTCAGGCTAAAGATCCCCCACGGGTTCATGGAGGACTCGGCCGTCGACTCCCACTCGGGTGACGGTGTCATCTCCGACGGAGTCGCGTACCACCTCACGACGGTCGACGGAGCCCCGGCACTCGAAATGGACCTCGATACGGCATGGCTGCACGACTCCCACCGCGTGTTCCCGGTGAAGGTCGACCCGTCCACGAGCCAGATCAACTCCACGCGTACCACATACGTCTCGACCCAGTACCCGAGCAACCACTCGTCCGAGAACGAGCTACGCGTCGGCAGTTACAACGGCGGCACCGACTCCAACGTCGGCTACGTCGTCTTCGACAACATCGGCACGACGCTGCAGAACATGTACGTCGAGAAGGCCGAGCTCGACATGGACGCAATCTGGGGCGGCGGATGCTCCTCCCGGTCAGTGGATGTGCACCCCATCAACGGGTCGTGGGATCCGGGAAGCGTCACCAGTGCATCCCAGGTCGCCACCAGCAGCTCAGTCATCGGAACGGCGAATTTCCAGGCATACAACTACAACTGCTCCAACTCGCCGAGCGGCCCGACCTGGGTGCCGTTCGATCTCGGTGATGACCCGACGACTGCTGGTGTCCAGTATGTGAACGGCTGGACCCATGGTGGCGGCAACTTCGGCGTGGCGTTGACCGCCGACACGGGCGATGTCGCGGCATGGAAGAAGTTCAACAGCGTCAACACCAGTTTCCCGCCGTACCTCAAGGTCACCTACGTGGACTGGGCCGCGACCTACTCCACCGATGGGACCTACAACCCGCCGACGTACAACACGGCAGGCTCGCAGCAGCTCACCATGACCAACCAGGGTGCCAATTGGTGGGACTCAACCAGCATGCAGGTGAAGCCCAGGTTCTACGACGCCAACTGGCACGAGCAGTTCCCCGCCAGCAGTCCTCCGCTTACCGCGATACCTGGATCCCAGACTCCCGTACATAGCAATCAGACGGTGACCTTCACGGCGACGATCCCGCCGATCCCACCGGGGCAGCAGTACCAGTTGTGCTGGGACGGATACGTCCAAGGCATTACCTCGCTCAGCGACTCCTACCGCGTTCCGGTATCGCACTGCACTTGGATCCAGGCGGCCAATGTTGCACCGCAGATTGATACGGCGTCACCACTCGGGGGCACCGTTGTCGGCGTCTTGACTCCCCAGTATTACGCGTCGGGGCATGACCCGGACAACTTCCCGGGTACCGGCCTGCAGTACCAGTTCCAGGTGTTCCCGGCGGCCGGCTCGACCCCGGTGGCGGACTCGGGTCTGCAGGCGAACACCTCCTGGTCGGTGCCATCGGGCCTGTTGGCGTGGAACTCCAGCTACTACTGGATCGTCCGAGTGACGGACGGTCAGGCGTCGTCCGCGTGGTCGAGCCCGATCCCGTTCTCGACCAAGGTGCAGCAGCCGGTGATCACGGGCCAACTGGGCGGCGCCGCAGGCGACGTCGAAGGCCACACGTTCAACGCGCAGGTGGGCAACTACACCACCGACGCGACGGACGCGGCGGTGGCGGCTGTAGGCCCCGCGCTGCAGGTGCAGCGTTCCTATAACTCCCTTGACCCGCGGACCTCGGCGCTGTTCGGAGCGGGCTGGTCGTCGACGTGGGACATGAGCGTGGTCCCCGACGCGGACGGTACCGGCTCGGTCCTGGTGACCGGGGCCAGCGGCCGGGAGGAGCGGTTCGGCCGCAACGACTTCCAGCTGACCCAGATGGCCGGCGCGGGGGATCAGACCGGTGACGGTATCGACGACGCGGTCGCTGTCGATTCGACCAACGGACAGCTGTGGCTGTACCCGGGGCCTGACTTCTCTGCGTCGAAGCGGAAGATGCTCGGCGTCGGCTGGTGGGGCCTGTCGCACCTGACTGGTGCGGATGTGACCGGTGACAATGTCGGCGACCTCCTCGGGGTGGCGAACTCCGACGGCACGCTGTGGGAGTACAAGGGCGTCGCCGGTGGCGGCTACAGCACCAAGACGGCTGTCGCCTCGGGGTTCGGCTCGATGACCGACCTTGCGATCACGGCACCGCTGGCCGGCGGCGGCGGCAAGGACCTGGTCGCGGTGGACTCCACGACCGGGCTCCTGTGGGCGTACCCGTTCAACTCCGATGGCACGCTGAACACCGCGGGCCGCGCCTCGCTGGGCACCGGTTGGAATGGAATCACCGAGCTGATCGGCGGCAACTTCAACAGCACGGGCATCGGCTCGCTCGTCGGTATCCAGACCGGTACCGGCAACCTCGTGCAGTACCAGGGCACCGGCAACACCACCCTCGGTACCAGCACGCTCGGCAACCCGACGGTGCTCGGCACGGGTTGGGGCGGCATGCGGAACCTCGCCCCCATCCGTGGCGTACCCGGCGACAGCGGCACCGGCGTCCTCACCGTCGCCAAGGACACCGGCATCCAGTACCTGTACCACAACAACGCCACCCAGAGCGGCGGTGCCAAGACCACGACGGGCATGGCGCTCTACAGCTCGGCGCAGGGCGAGTTCGAGACCCTGGCGACCGACACGGCCACGGCAGGCGGCGGCTGGGTCCTGCAGGACAAGACCGGCACCGTCTACAGCTTCAACCAGCCGACCGCGAACAGCGGCTTCCAGCTGTCGAAGATCACCGACCGTGAGAAGCACACCCAGGTGCTGCACTACAACACCTCCGGGAAGCTGGACACCGTCACCGACAGCACCTCGGCGAGGGTGCTGCACCTGACTTGGACGGCGGACGGCCGGCACGTCGCCAGCGTCACCACCGACCCCGTCTCCGGCACAGACCCCGCGCTGACGTGGACGTACAGCTACAACACCAACGGGACCAACAACCCGGACGAGTTGGACAAGGTTTGCGCGCCGCCGACCGGCGGCAACAGCACCCCGTCCTGCACCCAGTACACCTCCCAGGCCGGCTCTCACCTGCGCAGCGCGACGCTGGACCTGGTCCCGTCGTCGTACTGGCGCCTCGGCGAAGCCAGTGGCACGACCGCGGCCAGCGAGGTGATCGCCAACCAGGGCAACGACAAGGGCACGTACACCAACGTCGGCCTCGGCACCGCGCAGGGACCGCTGTCGCCTATCGCCTCGGCGGCCGCGCCGAAGGCGGCCGCGTTCAACGGCACCACCTCCTCGGTCGCCCTGCCGAGCGGGAAGCTGAAGAACAGCTACCAGTCCGTCGCCCTGTGGTTCCAGACCACCAGCGCCGGCATTCTGATGTCCTACCAGAACACGGCACTGACCGCCGTGCCCTCCCACGCCTCCCCGGTCCTGTACGTCGGCGCCGACGGCCTGCTTCGCGGTGAGCTGTACAGCCCGACCGTCGGCACACACCCCATCACCACCACCGGCACGGTGACGGACGGCCAGTGGCACCTGGTGGTGCTCTCCGGCCAGGGCGCCTCGCAGACGATGTATCTGGACGGGGCCGTGGTCAACCAGGCCCCGCTCGCCGGGCAGATCGACCACCTCGACCAGGACTCGGTGTTCCTCGGAGCCGGCTACGCGACGAACCTGCCCTGGCCGTCCGCGCCGAGTGCCGCATCGGACGGCAACAACCACTTCAACGGTCAGATCGCCGAGGCCGCCGTGTTCGACCACGGGCTCGGTGCTCCGGCGGTGGCCTCGCTGTGGCAGGCCCGGCAGCACGCCTCCACCGAACTGATCAAGCAGACACTGCCCTCGGGGAAGACCAAGCTCGCCGTCAGCTACGACGCCGTCAACGACCGCGCGAGCATCGTCACCGACGCTTACCAGGGCAACTGGACGATCACCCCGCCGACGGTGTCCGGTTCGTCGCAGGAATACCGCAGCGCGGTGATGGGCGCGAACCCGGCAGGGTATTGGCGACTGTCGGACGGGCAGGGAACCCAGGCCTACAACCAGGTCTACGTCCCACGCCCGACCCCGAACAACGGCACGTACTCCAACACCACCCTGGGTGCGGCGGGACCGGTCGCAGGCTCGACAGCGGTGTCGTTCAACGGCACCACGTCCTGGGCGGAGGTGCCCGCCTCCTACGCGCCGCAGTCCGGCCCCGGCGCGATCGGCGTCTGGTTCAAGACCACGACCAGCGGCGTGCTCGTCGGATACGAGGACGCGCCGATCGGCGCCACCGGCGCCAGCGGGCAGATGTGGAACCCCGCCCTGTACGTCGGCACCGACGGCTACCTCTACGGCCAGATGTGGACCGGAAGCGCGAACAACAGCCTGAAGTCCGCCACCAAGGTGAACAACAACATCTGGCACTTCGCGCTGCTGTCCGCCGACAGCGCCACCAGCCAGACCCTGTATCTCGACGGCCAGGCCACCGCGGGACCGCGCACCGGCGCGATCATCGGCCAGGGCACCGGGCACGTCTACATCGGCGCGGGCGCGGCCGCCAACTGGCCGATGGCCTCCACCACCGACCCGTGGATGCACTTCAACGGCCAGATCGCCGACGTGGCGATGTTCGCCCACGGCCTGACCTCCACCACGGTCTCCAACCTGTACACGCAGGCGACCGGTGCCGGCGCGAGCGCGTCCGCGTACGACGCGGCCGTGGTGGGCGCCTTCCCCACCGGCTACTGGCGGCTGAACGACGCCACCGGAAACACCGCCAACGAACTGCTGTCCTCCGCCGCGCTCGCCCAGAACCGCGGCACCTACACCAACACCACCCTCGGCACCACCGGCCCGTGGGCATCCGGCACGACGACCGGCGCCAGCTTCAACGGCACAACGTCCTCCACGCAGCTCCCGGCGAATGCCGTCCCCAAGCTCGGCGCCGGCGCCACCGTCGCCCTGTGGTTCAAGACCAGCAGCCCCGGCGTGCTCTACGGCTACCAGGACTTCCCGCTCGGCGGATCCCACACCACGTCGAACGTGTGGAACCCGGCCCTGTACGTCGGCTCCGACCACCTGCTCCACGGCCTGCTGTGGACCGGAGGCGGCGTCGCCCCCGCCACCTCGACCGCCGCGGTCGACGACGGCAGGTGGCACATGGCCGCGATCTCCGCCACCGGCAGCAGCCAGCAGCTCTACCTCGACGGGCAGGCCACCGGAGGTGCCATCAGCGGCGCCCTCAAGTACAACGGCGCCAGCAACGCCTACCTCGGCGCAGGCAACGTCGACACCTGGCCCTCGGCACCCACGGACGCAAGCGGCCACCTCAACGGGGCGATCGCCGACTTCGCGATCTACCAGTACGCACTCGCCGCCGGCACCATCAGCACCCTCTACACCACCGCGACCACTGCAGGCAGCACCGGAGGACTCGACGCGGCCAGCGCCTACCGGGCTCAGGTCGTCGACCAACACGCCAGCGCCTACTGGCGCCTGGACGACCCGGCGGGCTCCGCCTACGCCGCCGACGAGCTCGGCACCGCCCTGCCTGACCAGACCTCCTCCGGCACCTACACCAGCACCAACCTCGGCACCGCCGGCCCCTCCGGCGACCCCAACCAGGGATCCGCCACCTTCAACGGCACCACGTCGGTCCTCCAACTGCCCTCCAGCGCCGCCCCGGTCAAGGGCCCGGCCACCATGGAGCTGTGGTTCAAGACCACCACCGCCGGCGTCCTGTACTCGTACCAGTCGATGCCGATCGGCACCGCCCCGGTCAACGGCGCCGGCATGTCCTGGAACCCCGCCCTATACGTCGGCACCGACAGCAAGCTGCACGGCCTGTTCCTCGACCAGCCCGGCAGCACCAGCGACCAGCTGACCACCAGTCAGACCGTCACGGACGGCAAGTGGCACCAGGCCGTCCTCGCGGCGACCGCCCACTCCGAGACGCTCTACCTCGACGGCCAGCAGGCCGGCACCGAGAACACGGGCACGATCTCCTACAACGGCACCTCCTACGTCTACCTCGGCGCGGGCGCCGTCTCCTCCGCATGGCCGGCCGCCCCCTCGGACTCCAGCGGCCACTTCAACGGCTCCATCTCCGAAGCCTCCTACTACGAGACGACTCTCGACGCGGCCACCGTCAGCGCCCACTTCCAGGCCATGGGCAACGCGTCCACGCCGACGGCGGTCACGCTCGCGACGGTGACCGACCCGGGCGGCAGCAAGCTGAAGTACCGCTACGACACCCGTACCGGGCAGCTGACTTCCTTCACCGACGCCACGGGCAACATCACCTCCTACACCTACGACACCTCGGGCTTCCTGCACACCGTCACCGACGCCGACGGCCACGCCGTCACCACCGGCCACGACGCCCGCGGCAACGCGGTCTCCCGCACCTCCTGTCAGAACCCCGCGAGCTGCCAGACCAGCTACAGCACGTACCTGCTGGACACCGTCAACCCGTACAACCCGACCAACGACAAGCTCGCCACCTTCAGCGACGCCCGGTCCCTCAGCCCCACCGACCCCGCCTACACGCCCACCTACACCACGACGTACGCATACAGCGCGGCCGGTGACCTGACCTCGGTCACCACCCCGGCGACCAGCGACTTCACCAAGGGCCGCACCACCTACTCCACCATCACCGCCGGCACCGAACAGGCCGTCGACAGCAACGGAAACCCCATCACCGGCGGCACCCAACCCGCAGGCCTGACCGCCGCCCAGTCCGTCACCGTCGATGCGAACGCCTACCCGCAGGCCACGTCACTGCCCGCAGAGCAGAAGACCCAGTACTCCTACGACACCGCCGGCAACCTCACCAAGACCGTCACCCCGCTCGGGCTGACCACTACCTACACGTACGACAACCTCGGCCGCCGTACCGCCAAGACCGAGACCTGCGCCAACTGCGGCATCGGGCAGACGAGGATGGTCAGCACCACCACCTACGGCTGGGATGGCGAGGGCAACCCCGTAAGCCAGAAGGACCCCGGCACCACCGACACCGTCACCAGTAAGAGCCACACCCGGCAGACCACCACCACCTACGACGCGGACGGCGACCCGATCAACGAGACCGTCGCCGACACCGCTGTCGGCGGCGACGCGTCCCGGACCACCACCTGGGCCTATACCGCCAACAATGACCTCCTCGCCCAGGTCACCGACCCGGCCGGCCACAAGACCAGCTACACCTACGACGCGTTCGGCCGCACCAAGACCGAAACCGATGCCGCCGGCACCACGTACAACCACGTCTACTCAGCCCGAGGCCAACTCACCCAGGTAGCGATCTCCAACTACACCGGCGACCCGAACCACCCCGTCAGCTCCCGTTACCAGATCATCGAAGCCCGCGCCTACGACCCCGCCGGCCGACTCGCCATGGTCACCGACGCGATGGGCCGCACCACCCACACGTACTACAACGACGACAACACCGTCGCCGAGACCGACCTCGACGGCTTCCACAGCTTCAACGTGAGCACCCAGTCCTTCGACGGCACCACCCGCGACGTGGTTCTCCAGCAGAACACCTACGACCCCGCGGGCCACCTCACCCAACGCGTCACCGGCGGCGGCAAGACCACCGTCACCAACACCTTCGACGCCGCCGGCCGCACCACCAGCACCACCCTCGACCCCGGCGGGCTCAACCGCACCACTACCTATAAGTACGACGCCGCGAACAACGCTCTCAGCGGCGTCCTCACCGGTGGCGGGGACAGCCGAGAGACTGACTACACCTACGACGCGCTCGGCAACCCGTTGAGCGAGACGGTCAAGAACTCGCCGGCCGACTCGGTCACCACCCACACCTACGATCAGAGCGGTCGGCTCACAACCACAGTGAGCCCGCTCGGCAACGTGACCGGGGCCGACCCGACCGCATACACCACCAGCTTCACTCACGACGCCCTCGGCCGGCTCACCACGACCACCGGCCCTGCCATCGCCACCACCACGTTCAACATGGCGACCGGCGCGCCCGTGACGCTGCCCTCGGCCAACCCGTTCATTCGTGTCGGGTACGGGGTGTTCGACAACCCGACCTCCGTCCAGGATCCGAACGGCAACATCACCACGTACACCCGCACCTACGACACTGCGGGCGAGCACGACTCCGCCGCCAAGAACTCCTACACGGCCCCCGGCCAGACCACCGCCGTCACCGCGGTCACCCAGATCGACTACGACGCGATGGGCCGTGTTGGGACGGTGCATGACGCCAAGGGCCAGGTCACCAAAAACACCTATGACCAACTCGGCAACCTCGTGGAAACCGACTTGCCACCGGTCAACACCACCACCCCGAAGGTCATCAGCGCCTACGACCTCGACGGCGAGAAGCTCTCCACGACCGACCCGATCGGCGCCCAGGCGCAGTCCACCTACGACGACCTCGGCCGCCGCATCACCCAAACCCAACTGGTCCGCAGCACCACCGGTGGAGCCACCGCCGCCTACACCGCAGCGTTCGGCTACGACGACGCAGGCAACGGCATCACCGTCATCACCCCCGGCGGAGCTGCCGCCACCGCGGCCTTTGACGCGGCCGGTGAACGGACCAGCGTCACCGACCCGCTGAACAACACCACCAGCACCAGCTACAACCTGGCCGGCCAACCCACCAAGACCATCCTCCCCGGCAGCCAGCCCGGTGCCACCGGCCCGTCGGCCACCATCACCTACGACCACGCCGGGCGCGTCACCTCAGCCGCTCAGCTGTCCACCGCCGGCACCACGCTCGCCACCACCAGCAACGTCTACGACGTCGCCGGCAACCCGACCTCCGCCACCGACGCCGACGGCAACACCACCGCCGCCGACTACTACGCCAACGGCCACGTATGGCACCACACGGAGCGCGTCACCGCAGACAAGAGCATCACCACCACCTTCGGCTACGACGCTGCGGGCAACCGCACCGCGTACACCGACGGCAACGGCAACACCACCTACTACACCTTCAACACCCTTGGACTGCCCGAGTCCACCATCGACCCCGCCACCTCCGCCTACCCCAACGTCGCCGACCGCGCCTACACGATCGGCTACGACATCCTCGGCGAGCCCGTCACTAAGAACGAGCCCGGCGGCGTCACCATCACCAGTACCTACGACCCGCTCGGACACCTGACCAACCAAACCGGCACCGGCGGCGAAGCCGCCACCCCCGCCCGAGCCCTCGGCTACGACCTCGACGGCCACCTCACGTCGCTGTCGACCCCGAGCGGTAACCAGGCATACACCTACGACGACCGCGGCTTCACCCTCACCGCGAGCGGCCCGCTCAGCCACGCCACCTACACCTACAACCCGGACGGCAACCTCACCTCGCGCAGCAACGAGGCTGGAACCACCACCTTCACCTACGACCCGGATGGGCACCTCAAGACCCTCGCCGAACCCTTGACCGGAACCACCCTCACCTACGGCTACACCCCCCGAGGCCAGGTCAGCACCGTCCAGTACGGCACCGGCGACATCCGCAGCTACACCTACGACGACCAGGGCAACGCCACCGCCGATAACCTCAAGACCAGCACCGGCGCAACCGTCTCCTCCCTCGCCTACACCTACTTCCCGTCAGGCCGGCTGAAGACCAAGACCACCACAGGCCTCGCGGGCGCCACGACCAACACGTACACCTACGACCAAGCCGGCCGCCTGGCCACCTGGAACAACGGCACCACCCCCACCGCCTACGGCTACGACGGCAACGGAAACCTCACCGCTAACGGCATCAACACCGCCACCTACAACCAGCGCAACCAGCTCACCAGCAACAGCCTCGGCGCCAGCTACACCTACACCGCCCGAGGCACGCGCTCCGCCGCCACCACCGGCGGCAGCACCACCAGCGCGACCTACGACGCCTTCGACCAACTCGCCACCCAGCAAGCCCAGAGCTACACCTACGACGCGCTCGGCCGCCTCACCACATCCAACGGCCACGGCTTCACCTACGACACCACCACCAGCAGCCTCACCTCCGACGGCACCGAGAACTACACCCGCACCCCCGCCGGAGCCCTCACCGCAGTCGGTACCGGCACCAACGCCGCCCTCGCCTACACCGACCGCCACGGCGACCTCATCGCCACCTTCACCCCCACCGCCACCACCCCCAGTGGCTCCACCGCTTACGACCCCTGGGGCAAACCCCTCAACACCACAGGCACCAACCACAACCTCGGCTACCAAGGCGGCTGGACCGAAACCACAACCGGCCAAATCAACACCGCCAGCCGCCGATACGACCCAGCAACCTCCGGATTCACCAGCCGAGACACCGCCAACCTCGCACCCACCACCGCAGCACACGCAAACCTCTACAGCTACGGCGCAGGCGACCCCCTCAACACCACCGACCCAACCGGACACAACCCCTCGTGCGATCCGGACACACCCCCCGGAGACCCACAACCGCAGGACACAAAGTGGCCCGGGCACAACCGATACCTTGACCTTGGCGATGACGGTTTCAACTACTCCGCATACTTCAACATGATGAGCTACGGCGAGAGCTCATCAGGCAACGAGTTCATGTATGAACTAGGCCACCCCCATGGTGGGCATCTGACGGCATACAATGGATATGCTTGGTATCCGGTCTCCGCCACCGAAGCCGAACTTGCTGAAGCCGAGGCCGCAGATGCACAAGTAATCAGCATCTTCTCGCTAGTCAGCTATCTTGAGGAAGAAGACATCGCGCTAGGTGAGGTCGCCGCGTATAGCGGTTGCGACACCGACGGCCCGCCCCCGCATCGGCCCGCACCGCCCAGGCCTGACCCCCACAAGATCACGCCGAAACCCTGCGTAGTCTGCACGACCCCCGCCCCACCAAGCGGAATGAACGGACCGGAAGCAGGCCCGACAAACTCTGGAACCCCGACCACCGGAACTGCAACGCCGGGTGGATCCCCGTTCCAGGTTGGCCAAGTTGATTCGAATCAAGGCCTCGGATTCAGTCCAGGATTTAATGGGAACCTGCCCGATCGAGATGGCTGTAACACTGGCGCCGGCTTCACCGGAATAAACAAGGTATATCTGCCAAGAAAAATGCAAGCTGGACAGTGCGTGGCGGCCGGCGCTTTTGCAGACCTAACGCCAAGCGACTACACGCCGCCGCCACGGCCAAAGTTGGGCTTTGCGCTACCCGGGCTGACCTCGTTGCCGGACGACAACAGGGCGCGAGGGCATCTAATTGGATATGCAATGGGGGGATCAAATAAGGATACTCGAAACTTTGTTCCCATGTACCAAGAGGCCAACCAGTGGATGTATGATAATGCGGAAGATCCCGTAGTCGAGGCACTCAAGGGCGGCGGGTCTGTATTCGTGGAGGCCCGACCAATTTATGGAAACATGGCGTCGCCGGTGCCTACGGCGATTGAATATGTAACCTTCGGTGCGGTGGCGGAAAGGTGTATCATCATGAATAATTCGACTGCCGCCGGCAGTTGGTGCAATTAATAGGAGCTGGACGTGCGAAGCGTGGCCGACTTTGTGGAGATTCTCGGATTTCCGATCAGGAGCGATTCTGAAGATGTTTGTAGCGTTGGCGCAGGGTGGGGTATTGAATTCCCGTCAGATTTCTGTGAGATTGCCGGCGCGTATGGTGATGCGACCATTTCCGAGTACATCTTTTTTTGTGGAGCTCGCCGACTTGAAAAGTATGCCATGGGCATGGGTAGAAAGCTGGAGCAGTCTCGAAAGGTTCCAGAGCTGGTTCTCCCTTCGCCGGGTGGTGCGCTAGTTTGGGGGAATACGCTTGAGGGGGACCAGTTCTTCCTGGTGCCACGCAAGGGGGGCAAATGGACGGTTTCGGCGTTCCGTCGAGGTTGGGGCGACTGGTACGAGTCGGATTTGGAATTCAGCGAATGGTTCTATGCGGCATTGGCGGGCGAGATTGCTACTGACTGGCTCCCCGAGTGGGGGAAAATGCCGCACGCTGTCAGACCTATGGTTGAGCGATGATTCTCCCTGCCTGTCTCCTGTTCGCGCCCGGGAAGTCAGCCGATCTGCCGCCCGCTCGTCCGTCAATGCAGTACGAATCGCCTGTTCCACCTCCCGCAGCTATGCCGCGCTGAGCCCATCGCCCGGCGTGCGTGCTCGGTCGACGTGGCGACCAGGCGGTGGCGTTGCCCGGACAGTTGCGGGTGGCGTCGATTCGGGCTTGTGGCGGATTCCTGGGCGTCACGCAGTGCGCGGCCGAGCTCCAGCGACGAGCTGACCTCCTCGCAGCAGCGGCGCACCAGCCAAGTCACCGTGAACACGGCGAGTGTGGCTGGTGCAACGCCTCGATCGTCGCGGCAAGCGGTCGGTCTCCGGCCTTCCGGGCCCGGCTGCCACAGCGTCCGCGCGCCGCGGTGAAGGCCGACGGCGGCACGTACCATTCGTTGGCAACCGTCCCGAATACCTACGCCAACCGCGTTTACCCACTCGTCCACCGATGGCGACTCACCCACTCCTCGGGCACTGCCGCGCCCGAGGGTACCCGCCCCCACCGCACCGCCCGCCTGGCGGGTACCACAGTGCCGTACCCTCACCGGTGTGGCAGCGGCCCCGGCCGGTGTGCGAGCGGGTCCTAGATCGGGTCGCGCTCATCTGCGTGGGGCGAACCGCTGCGCAAGTCCCGCGACGAGGGACGCGGCACCGTCCGCCCCACCCGCGTGGGGGTAGCCCGAAGGCCGCCAGTGCTTGCGAGAAGGACGCATGGTCAGCCCCACCCGCGTGGGGTCAGTCGGGCGATCTAGGAACCGGACTTCGGAAGTCTTCCCAGCTCGTGCGGGGGTTCCCATGTGGCGGTGATCTCGTACTTGACGTCCAGGGGCAGGCTGCGGCCCTTGCGGACGGTGATGTGGCGGACCACGTCTTTGATCATGGCGTTGCGCATCGCCGGCGTGGCGCCGTCCCAGGCCGCGAGGACAGCCTCGATCGCTGCGGCCCCCGGGTGTCGCGTCACCTTCGCCATTGCTTCCTCCAACCTCGTCAGTGCGGTGGTGAGTTCGGTGCGGCGCTTGTCGATGCGTTCCTTCTTGCGCTGCGCGGCCCGGTAGTCGATCACCCGTGCCGCCACCGCGTCGGCGATCGCGTCTTCCTCCGCAACCAGGTCGGCGAGTTCCGCCCGCACCTCCTCCTCGCGGGCCACGAGAGTGGCCCGCTCCGCGGCGACCGCGGCGTCGACCATGCCCTCGGGCGCTTCGGCCTGCTCGCGGAGCCAGGCCAGGAGGCGGGTCTCGATGTGTTCGAGGTTGCCGTACCCCGACTCGGGGCAGTTGCCGAGTTCGGCGTGGTTGCGGCATCGCCAGGTGACGTCGAACGGGTGCGGTCGGCCGTTCACTTCGGGCCGGCGTTTCTTCTTCGCCCGGAGCAGCGGCTGCATTCCGCCGTGGCAGTAGGGGCATTGCATCCGTCCGCTGACCGAGTACCGGGGGAGGTGCCGGTCGTTGATGGTGGGTCGTTTCGGCATGGTGCCGCGGCGTTCGGTGTAGCGGTCCCAGAGGTGTTCGGCGGTGGCGCGGTCGCCGGTGACGGGTTCGTGTCGGCCGGGGAGGTAGAGGCCGAACTGCTCGGGGCGTCTGGAGCGGTTGCGCCGCTTGTGCGGCACGCCGTCCTTGTCCGGGGCCACCACGTGCAGTTGCTCGGGCAGGCGGTAGCGCACCAGCCCCAGTCCGAAGCCGGAGTCGAGGATGTCGTACAGGCGGGCCGGCGTCACGGGCTTCCCGGTGACTGGGTCCACGATGCCGTCGCGGTACCACTCGTGTGTGATCGACACGGTGTTCACCCCGTCGGCGACCCGCTCGTACGCGTCCCACAGCCGCGGCCCCAGCTGTTCCTGATCGACCTTCAGGACGCCTTCCTTGCACTTGGGGCAGGTCTCCAGGGGCAGGCCCCGTTGCTTCGGCGGGCAGGTGTCGCACCGGTAGTAGCCGAAGCGTCCCTGGTTGGCGTGCGGCAGGCCCTTGCGCTGCCGGCGGGCGATGGTGTCCTTCCATGTCTCCGACAGCTGGTCGGAGAACAGTTCGGCGATGTTGAGCATCTGCCGGATCGCGAACCGGCCGATCACCGTCCGCCCGTCGAAGTCCTCCTTCGCCGCCCGGACCTCCACACCCAGCTCGGTCAGCCGCTCCAGGTTCTGCAACGACTCGAGGGTGTTGCGGCCGAACCGCGACCACACCCACAGCACCAGCACGTCGAACTCGCCGCGCTCGGCCATCGCGATGATCTCCGCGATCTGCCGGTCGCTGAACGCCCGCCCCGACTTCCCCAGATCCACCAACGGCTCCCGCACCAGCAGCATCGACTCCCGGTCCACCAGCCCCCGGCACTGGAACTCCTGCAACTCCGGACTGATCATGTCCGGCCGCGCCGTACTCACCCGGATATAGACCAACGCACGACGAAGAAGCCCACGCACACCCACCACCACAGCAGCCTCCCCAAGGCAGCACCCGATCAGGCCAGGTCAGAGGTGGTCACATCATGCGTTCATCGCAACAACCTTCGTCGCGCCGGTGTTGATGGGGCTGGACCCGAACCTGGCGGTGATGGTCTCGGGTGTGGCGACGATCTTCTTCCTGCTGGTGACGAGTGGTCGGATTCCGTCGTACCTGGGCTCCAGCCTGTCGTTCGTCGGGGTGGCGGCGGTCATCAAGACGCAGGGTGGGGACGCCTCGACGCTGACGGGTGCGCTGCTGGTGGTCGGTGCGGTGCTGGCGGCGTGCGGGGCGGTGGTGCAGGGGTTCGGCTCGCGGGTGATCCACGCGGTGCTGCCGCCGGTGGTGACGGGTGCGGTGGTGCTCCTGATCGGGTTCAACCTGGCGCCGGTCGCGGCGGGGACGTACTGGCCGCAGGACCAGTGGAGGGCGTTGCTGACGATGGCGTTCACGGCGCTGGCGCTGGTGGTGCTGCGGGGGTTCTGGTCGCGGATCGCGATCTTCCTGGGGCTGGTCTTCGGGTACGTGGTGTCCTGGCTGTTCGACCGGATCTTCGGCCGGATCCACTCCCCGGCGGGTGGCGGCGCGGCCGTGGACCACTGGCGGCTGGACCTGTCGGGCGTCGGCAGCGCGGACTGGATCGGCCTGCCGTCGCTGCACGCGCCGAGCTTCTCCGCGTCCGCGATCCTGGTGGCGCTGCCGGTGGTGGTGGCGCTGATCGCGGAGAACGCGGGGCACGTGAAGGCGGTGTCCGAGATGACGGGTGATCCGCTGGACGACCGGATGGGCACCGCGATCATGGCGGACGGCGCGGCCACGGTGATGTCCACCGCGGTCGGCGGCCCGGCCACCACCACGTACGCGGAGAACATCGGCGTGATGGCCGCGACCCGGGTGTACTCGACCGCCGCCTACTGGTGCGCGGCGGGCTTCGCGATCCTGTTCGGGCTGTGCCCGAAGTTCGGGGCGGTGGTCGCGGCGATCCCGGGCGGGGTGCTGGGCGGGATCACCGTGGTCCTGTACGGCATGATCGGCCTGCTAGGCGCGCAGATCTGGATCCACAACCGGGTCGACCTCACCAACCCGCTCCACCTGGTCCCGGTCGCCGCGGGCGTCATCATCGGCATCGGCAACGTCACCCTGAAGTTCACCGACACCTTCGAACTCAGCGGCATCGCCCTCGGCACCCTGATCACGCTCCTCGGCTACCACGGCCTACGCGCCCTCGCCCCCGCCCACCTCAAGCAGCCCGTCCCGCTCCTGGACGCCGGGACGACCGAGTACGACGACGCCGAGGGTGGTGGCCGGTGAGCGGGTCGGCGCGGGTGATCCTGGACGTCATCCGAGCTTCCACTGCTGGTTGCTCTGCCCGTTGCAGGCCCACAACTGGACCGGGGCGCCGTTCGCCGTCGATGCTCCGCTGACGTCCAGACAGAGTCCGGACTGGACGCCGGTGATGGTGCCGTCGGCATTGCGGGTCCACTGCTGGTTGGACTGTCCGTTGCAGGGCCAGGTGATCGCCTTCGTGCCGTTGGCGGTGCCCTTGCCGCTGGCGTCAAGGCACAGCTGGCTGCTGCCGGAGTACACCGTCAGCTGGCCCGAGGAGGTGGCGGTCCAGGTCTGGTTCGCGGCTCCGGAGCAGGAGTAGATCTGGGCCTGGGTGCCGCTGGTGGTACTGGAGTTGGGGATGTCCAGGCACTTCGCGGCGCCGACGGCGTGCAGCGGACCGGTGCTGGAACCGCCGCCGGTGCCGGCGCTGTAGCCGGCGGTCGCGATGTTGGCCTGGACGGCGTTGTCGGTGGCGTCGGACGGGTAGCCGCTGACGACGGCGCCCTCGTAGAAGGTGCCGAGGCTCTGGTTGGTGTTGCCGGCGCAGCAGTCGCCGCCGCTGCCCAGGATGATCGCGCCCTGCTGCTTCATCGGGCTGTAGCCGGGCGGGAGCGCGCCGTTCCAGAGCGTCGTGAGCCCGCCGGACTGGGCGTCACCGCCCTTGAGCGCGAACTGCGAGACGCCGTTGTTCTTCAGCATCGCGGTGACGTAGCGGCTGGAGAAGGCCCGCTGGTTCTGGTTCCACGACTGGCTGCCGCCGGAGTACAGGCCGTACTCGAGGTCGGCCTGCACCCACGGACCGGTGCCCGAGCAGCCGCCGAACCAGCAACTGGTTCCGAAGTAGATGGCGTTCATGGCGCCCGCACCGTCGGCCTTGCGGTCCGTCTCGCTGTTCCCGTAGTCGAAGCAGCAGCCGCCGTTGACGTGCGTTCCGCTGGTCACCATGTACGCGCCCTGGGGAGCACTGCCGAGCGGCATCCCGGAGGAGGACCCGTCGTGCCAGTAGCTGTTCCCGGGGTTGATGTAGAGCGAGTACGCCTTGGCGCCGCCGAGCGTCAGGGCCTCGCTGGTCGCGCTGGCCGGGGTGTCACTGCCTCCGGCGCCCCCGGGACCCTGGTAGGCGAGGTCGTTGCCGTGGCCGGACTGGTCGAAGATCACCGTGACCACGCACGAGGTGCCAGCGCAGAAGGCGTCCTGGGTGGCCGCGTTGGCGACGCCCCCGGCACTGACGACGCCGACGTTCTGCGTCCTGCTGTCCGAGCTCCGCCGGACCTGGTAGAGCGCGCCGCCGTACGCCGAGTAGAGCGCACGGGTCGTGGAGTGCGCGGCCACGCACGGAGTTCCGCCCGCCGCGTAGATGTCGCACGGGCCGGCGGTGGCGGCCCTCGCACTGCCGACGAAGGACCCCGCACCGGTGAGACCGGCGACGACCAGCAGGATCGTGGCGGCCACCCGGGTCAGCGTGCCGAGCCGGCGGTGAAGCGAAGCGATCCTCGGTCGTCGTCCCGGGCCTTGACTGTCGCGCATCTGAGCTCCCTGCATCTCGTGGGGTGAACGGGTGTGATGGACGGTGCACCTGCCGTGCTGCCTCACGAGGTCGGGATCTCGGCGGCAGCACGGCAGTTGCACCCGGTGACCGCTCAGACGGCCCACTGCTGGTTGGTCTGACCGTTGCAGGTCCACAGGTCGATCAGGGCGCCGTTGGCGGTGGACTTGGCGGTGACGTCGAGGCAGAGCCCGGACAGGGCGCTGGTGATGGTGCCGTCGGCGTTCACCTTCCACTGCTGGTTCGCCTGGCCGTTGCAGGTCCAGATCTCGACCTTGGTGCCGGGCGAGGTCTGGTTGTTGTACGCGTCCAGGCACAGCTGGGTGCCGCCCGAGGTGACGGTCAGCTGGCCGGAGGAGGTGCGGGTCCAGGTCTGGTTCGGCTGGCCGTTGCAGTCCCAGATCTGCAGCTGGGTGCCCGGGGTGGTGGTCGAGTTCGGCACGTCCAGGCACTTGTTCGCACCGACCGCGCGCACCGGGCCGGTCTGGTTCGTCCCGCCGCTGGTGCCGCCCGCGACGCGGAACATGGTGGTGCCGTGCGCCGGGACCGAGGCGCTGATGGTGCCGGTGGTGGTCGAAGTCGCGCCGGTCCACAGGTCGGTGAGGTTGTAGCCGGACGCTCCGGTCTTCCCGATCGCGGCGGCGGAGGTGCTGATGGTCGCGGTCGATCCGGTCTCGTTGAACAGGGCCACCGAGACGTCACCGTTCGCCAGCGGCCTGGCCAGCACGTCGAGACCGCCGGCGGAGGACACCAGGGTGCCCTGCTTGCCGAGCGAGTCCTGGTTCACCGCGATCACCCGGGTGTTGGTGAGCGTGGCCAGGGTGGCCGGGCTCGCCGAGGCGACGTTGGTGCCGACGATCAGCGGAGCCGCCATCTCCGCCCACAGGCTGAACTCCGAGCGGGCCTCGACGTCGGTGAGCGGGCTGTTGCCGACCTCGAGCATGTCCGGGTCGTTCCAGTGGCCGGGCCCGGCGTAGGCGGCCAGGTTCACGTTGCTGTGGAAGATCGACAGCATGCTGCCGTAGCTGGAGTTGATGTCGCCGGTGGTGCGCCAGCTGTTGCCGACGCCGGCGCCCCAGGTCCACACGTTGTCCTCGCCCCAGTTGCACAGGCTGAACAGGATGGGCCGGCCGGCCGCGGCCAGCGCGTCACGCATCGTGGTGTAGCGGGTCTGCGCGGGCGCCTTGCTGCCGTTGGGGCAGGAGTTCAGCCAACAGCCGGGCCCCGCATAGCAGTTGTCGTACTTCAGGTAGTCCACGCCCCAGCCGGCGAAGGTCTGCGCGTCCGTGGTCTCGTGGCCCAGGCTGCCCGGGAAGCCGGCGCAGGTCTGCAGTCCGGCGTCCTCGTAGATGCCCAGCTTCAACCCCAGCGAGTGGACGTAGTCGGCGGTGCCCTTGATCCCGTCCGGGAACTTGGTCGGGTCGGGCACCAGGCGCCCGTCGGAGCCCCGACTGTGGGTCATCCAGCAGTCGTCGATGTTGACGTACTCGTACCCGGCGCTCTGCATGCCGTTGTTGTGCATGGCCAGCGCCGTGCTCTTGATCAGCGCCTCGGAGACGTTGCAGCCGTAGGCGTTCCAGTCGTTGAAACCCATCGGCGGCGTGACCGCCAACCCGTTGCCCAGGGCCGCCGCAGAAGGGGCCGCGCCCGCGGCCGCAGCCGGCTGGGCCGCGCCCAGGGAAAGCAGCGGAATCGCCAAGGACAGGAGTAACGCCGAGAGTACGCAGGCAAGCGTCCTCCGCAGCCGGGTGCGCGCCGAGGGCGGGGTGACGCGCAGGTTCGCGTGGAGCATGTGGTCGCCTCCTGAGGGGAGTGGTGGGGGAGGTGTCTGTTTCTCGCGGTTCGGCATTCGCGGGCGCATGGTTGTGAGCATGACAAACGCGTCTCGGTGGAGGGCCTCACGGTTGCGGGCGGGGATCTCGGGGAGGCTCGACTGGGCATCGAGGTCGCCGCGCGAAGAAATGGCGGACTGTGCGCCGGTATTTCCGGTGCGGCTTTTCCTGGAATATCGGGACGGCGAATCCAACCGGGATCTCCGGTTCGGCTTCGTGAGTGCCGGAATGAGCGGAAGAAGCCGGCAAGCCGGCGCGACTCCTCGCTCGCCGTCCGGCCGCGCAGTGCGCCGAGTGGTCGCACGAGGCCTGCCGGTGGCCGGTCGTGGCGCTCAGGTCCGCATGCCGGCCTCCCGATCGGCGGTGGATTCGACGGCTGACTGTTAGCGCTAACAATCAATCGCAAAAAAGATCACCGAGGTGAATGTCCCCGGTGTGGGCCAATGGGAGCTTCCAATACCCCGCGCGCAGTGTCAACCCTTCTTGCAACAATGCGCGCCTCCCGGTGGCCGGTCCCCGAGTTGTGGCACCGCGATCGCCCGGCTCCGCTGCTTCCGCGCACGGGATACCCCCCTCCCCGTGGGGTGGCGTGGCGAGGGGCCGGGGGTGTGGGGGCTGTGCGAGGTGGTCGGGCATGGCCGGGTCCGGGCAGGCCGCAGGGCGGCGCACCAGGTCGAGGGACGGACCAGGGCGGATGATCTCGGTTCTGTCACTGAGGTCCCGGAGCTGTCGCGGGGAGTCGTCCCGTCCCGGCGTGGCACGGGAGTCGGGCGTGCGTGGTGGACGGAGACGGTTCGGCGGGCGCCGGTCCGATCGTCGAGCGCGCGAATCGTGCACGCCGCCGGTATGCCGGTGAAAGTTTCACCACCGTGGAATCGGTGCCGGACTCCGACATGTAGGGCGGGGGTCCGGACCGCGTGCGGTCCGAAGGCCGGGGTGGGACGGCGGTGGGCGTCGGTATTCCTCGGCCAGGGAATTCGCGGTGCCCTTGCGGGCGGACCGGCTCCGTCCAACCCAACAGGTGCCCGCAATGGGGCGGATACCGAGCAGCCCGAACTCGTCGAAGGTGAACGTCCGTCAGGGAAGCGGTCCAGGACGTACGAGATTCGGTCGAGCCTGGTCGCACGATCCGCTGCGACTGCTGCTGCTTCACGCTCCGCCGGCCACCGGACCTTGACCGGCCCCGCCACCACCCCACCCAGCACCGGCTGAATGTCGCCGACAGCCAGACCGGTAGCGGTCTCCCGAGCGCCGCCCCGGTCAACCTGTCCGGTCGGAGAGCACCGGGTCACAGCCCGGGGTAGTAGCCCAGCTGATAGGTCGACAGGTCGGAGATCGCCAGCTCGCCGGCACCCTGGCAGATCGGACAGACGCGTCGCGCGAAGCACACGCGGCAGCGCTCGCGCCTGCGTGGTTCGCCCGGCACCCAGCCGCGCCCACCGCAGTGGTCGCAGGCGCCGAGACCGTCGCACTCGTAGCGGAGGACAAAGCCGGGCGTGACGGTCTCCGGCGTCCGGACCGGTTCCGGCCGCCGGGCCTGCTCCGGTTCGCGCAGGGCCACGGCGGGGGTCCGCCCGCTGTGGAGCACGCCCGGGCCGCCGTCGCCCGAGCGGATCTCGATCCGGATGCCGTCGGGGTGGAGGGCGGTGAGTACGTACCTGCGCGACGGCCCGTTGCCCTCCTCCTGCGGACCGGTGGCCTCCCAGCCCGCCGCGCCGAGCAGTTGGGCCGCCCGGGAGACGGCGTCGGCGGCACGGACCCCGTCGGGGCGTTCGCCGTGGAACACGACCGAGTAGGCGTGAGCCGACGGCTCGTGCCCCTCGACGGCCTCCGGCGCACCGAGCGGGAGACGCCCGGAGTCGGTGGCACCCGGGGTCAGTTCCTCCATCAGCGCGACGAGCTGCGCCCGCAGGACCTGCCCGAACCGCTCCAACTCCGCACGCGCACCCGGAACCTCTCCCATGGGACGCCTCCTTCCCCGGCCCGACCGGGCGAATCCCGTGCGAGCGGGAACGAACCTCAGGTCAACGGACCTCAGGTCGGCGGACCTCATGTCAACGGACCTCAGGTCGGCGGCCCCGCCGGTGCGAGGAGGGTGTGCAGGGAGCGGTTGTGGCGGTGCAGCCAGGCCCGGTAGGCGGGGTTGACGCTGGCCAGGTCGAGGTAGGCGTGGCAGAGGTCGACCCAGAGGCCGTCGAGTGCCGGGCCGCCGACGGTGTCGGGGCGCCAGGTGAGCAGCAGCCGGACGGCGAGCGGGTCGCCGTGGACGGGGCGAAGGATGGTGCCGGGGCCGGGCGGTGAGGTGGGCTGGCAGGGGCGGACGGCTTCGCCGGAGGCGACGAGCTCGGCGGCGGTGGCGTTGTCCCTGACCTGGACGACGCGTGGGTCGAGTCCGGCCTCGGCGAAGACGCGGCGCAGTGCGGCGTACTCGTGGTCGGCGGTCGGGTCGACCATCCAGGTGTCGTGGGCGAGGTCGGCGAGGCTGACGACCGGCCGGGCGGCGGCGGGGTGGGTCTCGGCGAGGGCGACGAACTGGGGTTCGCGGGCGACCAGCACCCGCTGCTCGGCGCCGGCCGGCACGTGCAGCGGAAAGCCCTCGCTCTCGTGGACGAAGGCGATGTCGAGCTGTTCGGCGGCGACCAGTTGCAGCAGGGCGATCGCCGAGATGTCGATGTGGATGGTGGTGTCGGTCTCCGGGAGCCGATCGTGGATGCGGCGCAGCCAGGCGGCGACCGCGCGGCTGCCGACGCTGCCGATGCGCAGCCGGCGGCGGCCGGGTCCGGCGGCCTCGGCGCGGGCGGCGACGACGAGGGCGTCCATCTCGGTGATCACGGGTCGGGCGCGGGAGAGCACCGAGTGGCCGAGGGCGGTGGGGCGACTGCCGGTCTGTTCGCGGGTGAACAGCCGCCCGCCGATGGTCCGTTCGATGCGGTGAAGTTGGGTGGTCAGCGAGGGCTGGGTCATGCCGAGTCGACGGGCGGCCTTCCGGACGCTGCCGGTATCCGCGATCGCGCACAGCACCCGCAGGTGTCGGACGTCGAGCTCCATCACGGGAGCATAGCCAGGCGCCCACAATCTGCCAAGAGCATGTCAAATCCAGCCCACGGGCCGTCAAATCGCGGGCTGCGCACGGGTATTGACCCGAGCTATCGCCGGTTGCCATCTCCGCGCCCCGCCCGCCCTGCCCCAAGCTCGGTGCAACACCTCGTCACCGCGTCCCGGACGGCCTCCCCACGGCCCCGGGACCCGCGAAATGGAGTCCCCACATGAACCGCTCCATGACCGTGCTCGCCGCTGCCCTCGGACTGGTCCTCGCCGTCGGTACCGCCGCCGTGCCCGCCACCGCAGCCACCACCCAGGGCTACACCCCGTCCGCGGGCATCACCGCCAACTCCTCCGAGGACGCCAACAACAAGGCGTTCTACGAGGCCGTGATGAAGTCGGCCCGCGCCAAGCAGGCCGCCAGCCCCTACCTGGCGAGCGTCACCGTCACCTATGACGCCAGCCAGGCCCCGACCTTCCGCACCGTCATCTCCCAGAGCGCGCAGATCTGGAACTCCTCGGTCACCAAGGTCCAGCTCCGCTCCGGCACCAACGCCGACTTCCGCTACTACGAGGGCAACGACTCCCGCGGCTCCTACGCCTCCACCGACGGCCACGGCAGCGGCTACATCTTCCTCGACTACGCGCAGAACCGGCAGTACAGCTCGCTGCGCGTCACCGCCCACGAGACCGGCCACGTGCTCGGCCTGCCCGACCACTACTCCGGCCCGTGCAGCGAGCTGATGTCCGGCGGCGGCCCCGGCACCTCGTGCACCAACCCGTACCCGAACACCAACGAGCGGAACCGGGTCAACAACCTCTGGGTGAACGGCCTCGCCCTCGTAGGCTGACCCCGCCCGTCCGGGACGCGGGCCCCGATCCGGGCCGACGTCCGACCACCGCACCGCAGGACCCCCGCCGCGCATCACAGCGACGGGGGTCGGCGGCCGTTCAGGTGCGGTCAGGCGGTGGAGCGGACGGCGGGCATCGCGAGGTCGACCGGGCCGCTGCCGGATCCGCTCTTCTTGCAGGCGTCGTGGCAGTCCTTCTCCAGGCTGCAGCACAGGGAGCAGATGGCGCCCTGGTGGAAGGGGCAGCCGGCGATGTCCGGGCGTTCGAAGGCCTCGGCGCAGACGGTGCAGGTCAGGGTCGCGGCGGAGAGCAGGCCGTCCTCGGTGAAGAGTGGCTCGTCCTGGTCGTCGGTGCGGGCGATGTAGTACCGGCCCTTGGTGAGCACCGCGAGGAGGGGGGAGAGCACCATCGCGAGGAGCAGGGCGATGAACGGGGAGTACGCGGTGCCGTAGCTGCCGAAGGCGCCGAAGTAGGCGGCGATGGAGACCGCCGACGCGATCAGCATCGAGCCGAAGCCGACCGGGTTGAAGTTGTGCAGGTGGGCGCGCTTGAACTCGATGTAGGACGGGCTGAGCTTCAGCGGCTTGTTGATGACCAGGTCGGCGACGACGGCGCCGATCCAGGCTATCGCGACGTTGGAGTAGAAGCCGAGCACGGTGTTGAGGAAGCCGAAGACGCCGCCCTCCATCAGCGCCAGGGCGATGCCGACGTTGAGGAAGATGTAGACCACCCGGCCCGGGTGACGGTGGGTCAGGCGGGAGAAGAAGTTGGACCAGGAGAGCGAGCCGGAGTAGGCGTTGGTCGAGTTGATCTTGATCTGGGAGAGGATCACGAAGAAGGTGGCCAGGCCCAGTGCGATCGGCGCGGCGAAGGTCCTGAAGCCGGCGAGGTACTGCTGAATGGGCTGGTCGGCCTTGCCCAGGCCCACGCTGCCGGCGATGTAGAAGGCGAGGAAGGCGCCGCCGATCTGCTTGGCCGCGCCGAGGACGACCCAGCCCGGTCCCGCGCTGATCACGGCGCCCCACCACTTCCTGGCGTTCTGCGGGGTCTTGTCGGGCATGAACCGCAGGTAGTCGACCTGCTCGCCGATCTGCGCGATCAGGGACAGGGCGACGCCGGCTCCGGCGCCGATCCCGATCATGCTGATCCGGGACCCGGTGGGCGAGTTGCCCGCGAAGTGGGTGAACGCGGAGAACTTGCCGGGGTCCTGGACGGCGATGGAGACGAAGGGGGCGACCATGAGGACCAGCCAGATGGGCTGGGTCCAGACCTGCATCTTCGACAGCGCGGTCATGCCGTAGACGACCAGCGGGAGGATGATCAGCGAGGCGATCAGGTAGGCGACCGCCAGCGGGATCCCCAGGCCGAGCTGGAGCGCCTGGGCCATGATCGACCCCTCGAGCGCGAAGAAGATGAAGGTGAAGCTGGCGTAGATCACCGAGGTCAGGGTCGAGCCCAGGTAGCCGAATCCGGCTCCCCGGGTCAGCAGGTCCATGTCGATGGAGTACTTCGCCGAGTAGTACGAGATCGGGATGCCGGTCAGGAAGATGACCACCGCGGCGGCCAGGATCGCCACCATCGCGCTGCCGAAGCCGTTGGAGATGGCGATGGAGCCGCCGATGGCGAAGTCCGCCAGGTAGGCGATGCCGCCCAGGGCGGTGGTCGCCACCACGTACGGGGTCCAGCGCCGGAACGACTTGGGCGCGTAGCGCAGCGAGTAGTCCTCCAGCGTGCTGTTCTGCGTCCAGTCGTTGTAGCGCCTGCCGGAGCTTGTGCTCGGCTTCAGCTCGTCGATGGTTTCCGTCACGACTCGTCACTCCTCCGCGGGGCGAGGCCAGGGCCGGGCGCGTGGGCCCGGCCGACGACGGAAGAGTTGCGGCAGGTCGTTTCCGGTGAGTTTCCCCGGCATTTAATTCCAGGCTCAAAACTTCCCGTGGAAAATATTCCCAGCTCACGATACTGTCGGCCGCGTGCGCGGAGGACGGTCAGAGCTGGGCGACGACGTGGAAGTCGAAGACGTCGGCCCGCGCGAGGTAGAAGCGCTGGTCGAGATGGTTGCCGCGGAGCCGCAGCGCACCTCGCGGGCCCTCGTACGCGACCGCGCCGCCGGCGGCCCGGATCGCGCCCACGTCCAGCGACCGCGCCCGCTCCGCCAACGCGGCCAGCAGCCGCAGGCCCTCGAAGCAGGACTCGCCCAGGCTGCCGACCACGGGCGCCTCCGTCCCGAAGCGGTCGACGTAGCGGCGTCCGAAGTCCAGGCTCTCGGCGGTCGCCAGGGTCTCGAAGAAGCCGGACGCCGCCCAGAGCCCGCCGGTGGCCTCGGCCCCGGCGGCCAGCAGGATGTTCTCGTCCATGTGGGTGCTCAGCCGCTGGCAGCGCTGGTCCAGGCCGCGCGCGGCGAAGGCCCGGTTGAAGCGCACCGCGTCCTCGCCGACCAGCAGCATCAGCACCGCGTCGGCCTCGCAGCGCTCCACCCGCCGCAGCGCCGGCCCGAAGTCCTCCGCGCCGAGCCGCACGAACACCTCGCCGACGACCCGCCCGCCACAGGCGCGGGCGTACCCGCGCGCGGCCCGGGCCGTGACCTGCGGCCAGACGTAGTCGTTGCCCACCGTGCACCAGCGCCGCACCCCGGTGGCCTCGGCCAGCAGCCGCATCGCCGGGAGGAGTTGCGCGGCGTCCGACTCGCCCGTCAGGAAGATGCCCGGGGTGTGCTCGCCGCCCTCGTGCTGCGCGGTGTAGACGTACGGCACCCGGCCGACGATCCGCGGTGCCAGCGCCTGGCGTACGGCGGAGGTGTGCCAGCCCACCACGGCCTGCACGGCTCCCAGCGAGACCAGTGCCTCGACCTCGGCCGCCACCCGCTCCGGCGACGCCCCGCCGTCGACCACCACCAGCCGCACCTCGCGGTCCAGGATGCCGCCGGCCGCGTTGATCTCGGCGGCGGCCAGGCGCGCGGCCAGTTCGCAGGACGGGCCGAAGATCCCCGCCGACCCCTGCAGCGGCACGACGAGGGCGACCGCCAGCACGTCACGGTGACCACCGTCGCCGGGCAGCCCCAGATGCACCGGACCACCTTCCTGAAGGGCGCAGCCGCGATGAAACGGATCCCGCCCCGGCACCCTGACCGAGGCTCGCAATCCCGCCGCACACTAGACCGACCGTGAGGAACCCGGCAATGCCTTCCGAACCGCCGCAGGACCTGGCCCACCTGCTCAGCCGCGCCGAACACCGGATGGCCCGGCGGCTGGCCGCGCTACTGGCCGAGGAAGGATGCACCGTCGAGCAGTGGCGCGTCCTGGCGCTGGTCGCCGACGGGCAGGGGCATCCGATGACCGAGATCGCCGAGCACGTCCTGATGCCGCCGCCGAGCCTCACCAAGCTGGTCGACCGCATGGTGGCCGACAATCTCGTCCACCGCCGCCCCGACCCCACCGACCGCCGCCGCGTGCTGCTCCACCTCACCGCCCGCGGTCGCATCACCCACCAGCGCGCCGCTCATCGCGTCCACGAGGACCAGGCCCGCCTCCTGGCCGCGATCGACGACCACGGCGAGCTGGCCCGAGCCCTCACCCGCCTCACCGCCGCCAGCGGCGGCCGGCTGGCCCGGGCGGAGCCGGCCGGCTGACACCGGCCGTTCGACGGCCGACCGACCCGGCTCCTCAGGCGGTCCAGGTCGGCGGGGGAGTGTCGGAGAGCGGCATCTCGGCCCAGATGGTCTTGCCGGTGTGGCTGTGCCGGGTGCCCCAGCGGTACGCCAGCTGGGCGACGAGCATCAGGCCGCGGCCGCCCTCCTCCCAGTCGCGGGCGCGGCGCAGGTGCGGGGCGGTGCTGCTGGCGTCCGAGACCTCGCAGATCAGGACCTGGTCGCGGATCAGGCGCAGGGTGATGGGCGGGGCCGCGTAGCGGATCGCGTTGGTCACCAGCTCGCTGACGATCAGCTCCGCCGGGTAGATCTGCTCGCTCGCTCCCCACTCGGAGAGCCGCTGCGAGACCGCCTTGCGGGCGGCCGCGACCGCGGACCGGTCGGGCGGGACCTCCCAGGTGACGACGTGGTCGTCGTCCAGACCGCGGGTACGCGCGATGACCAGGGCGACGTCGTCGCGGGGCCGCCCCACCACCAGGTCGTCGAGGACCGCGTCACAGGCGTCCTCCAGCGAGGGTCCGGTGCGGGCGAGCACCTGGCACAGCCGCTGGTACCCCTCGTCGACGTCGCGCTCGCGGTCGTCGATCAGGCCGTTGGAGAACAGCGCCAGCAGGCTGCCCTCCGCCAGTTCCACCGTGGTCGACTCGAACGGCAGCCCGCCGACGCCGAGCGGCGCGCCGATCGGCGTCCGGGCCGCGGCCGGGACGCCCTCGGGCGGCATGATCACCGGCGGCGGATGTCCGGCGCTGGCCATCGTGCACGTCCGGGACACCGGATCGTAGATGGCGTAGCAGCAGGTGGCCCCGATCTCGCCGACCTCCCCCGACGCCCCGGCCTCCGAGGACAGCCGCACCACGAGGTCGTCCAGGCTGGTCAGCAGCTCGTCCGGCGGCAGGTCCACGTCGGAGAGCGTGCGCACGGCGGTGCGCAGCCGGCCCATGGTCGCGGTGGCGCGGATGCCGTGGCCCACGACGTCGCCGACGACCAGGGCGATGCGGGCGCCGGAGAGCGGGATCAGGTCGAACCAGTCACCGCCGATCCCGGAGCGGGTGGAGGCGGGGATGTACCGGGAGGCCGCCTCCATCGCCGCCCGCTCCGGCATGTGCTGCGGCAGCAGGCTGTGCTGCAGGGACAGCGCGGTCTCGCGCTCACGGGTGTACCTGCGGGCGTTGTCGATCGCGACGGCGGCCCTGGCGGCCAGTTCCTCGGCCAGCAGGAGGTCGTCCCGCCCGAACCGTTCCATCCGGTCGGGGCGGCTGCGGCGGTAGAACACGGCGACGCCGAGCGTCACCCCGCGGGCGCGGAGCGGGACCGCCATCATCGAGTGGTAGCCCTGGTCCCGGATGATCGCGGCGCGGCGGCTGTCCACCGCCATCCAGTGGACGAATTCGGCGTCCTCGGCATTGCTGAGCACCCCGGCGCCCGTCGCGAGCGCGCGGGCCGGCGGTGAGAACTCGGGATAGCTGTCGGTGGTGCCGATCGCCAGCACGGTCGGCAGCCGCGTGCCCGGGGCGAAGCGGTGCGCGATGCGCCGGAGCATCACATCGCCGAAGAGCTCGCCCTCGACCGGTTCGACGTCGGCTTCCAGTGCGGTGAGCAGGTCGACGCTGGCGAAGTCCGCGAACTCGGGGACCGCCACCTCCAGCAGCTCGCGCGCGGTCCGGCTGAGGTCCAGCGTGCTGCCGATCCGGCCGGCGGCGTCGTTGAGCAGCACCAGACGCTTGCGCGCCCAGAACTGCTCGGTCATGTCGTGGGCGACGAGGGCGACGCCGTGCACCGTGCCGTCGGGGTCCTTCAGGGGGGCGAAGTCGACCGACCAGGCATGGATCCGCCGCTCGCCCCCGGTGCGCTGGTAACTCTCCAGGTGCACCGGCTCGCCGCCCTCCAGCGCGCGGCGCATGCCGTCGGCGAGGTCGGCCGCCTGCGGCTGGCTGGTGATGTCGCAGATGCCCAGGCCGCGCACCGCGTCGTCCGGCAGGCCGACGACGGGAACCATGGCCTGGTTGGAGCGGCGGTAGCGGAGCTGCGCGTCGTACAGCGAGACCGCGCAGCGTGGCAGCTGCTCGAACGCCCACCGCGCGAGGTCCTCGTCCTCGGGCCGGGGCTGCGACCCCGTCGGCGCGCACACGACGCGCCAACTGCCCGACGGGTCGTCCGGTGCTTCGCCGCGCGGTACGCCGCGGTGCGCGATCACCGTCACCTCCACGCGCCGCCCGTCGCGGTGCCGGAGGGTGAGCGGGCCGCTCCACCGTTCCGGTCTCCCGGCCAGTGCGCGGCGTACCTCGTCGGGGGCAACGGGTTCGGCCAGCAGGTCCGCCGCGGGCCGGCCCACGACCTCGGCGGTGGGATGGCCCAGCAGTCGCTCGGCGTCGGCGTTCCAGCGCGTCACGTACCCGCGAACATCGACGATCGCCATCGCCGTGCCCGGCTCGCTACCGCCCCGCGGGGTCGGCCGGCCCTCTGGAGGGCGCCCATCCTGTTTCGTCACGGCACGATCACTCACAGAACCCCCGGGAAACACCACCGTAGCCCGGCCCGGAGAGCAGCAACAACAGCACCGAGGGAGCCGCCGGTCGGACGGGGCAGCGGCGGGGCGAACCCGTCGGGTGCGTCAGGACGCGACGCGGTACTCGCCGGGGGCGGCGTGCCCGGGCAGTTCCTCGACGCGGGCTCCGGTCGAGCGGAGGAACTCCACCACCGCGTCGGCGGTGCGGGCGTCGAGCGAGAGCACCCACCGCCCGGGGATCAGCACGGTGGAGATCTGCCCCATCGACGCCCGGGCGAGCAGCAGGCGCAGCTGCGGCCGGATCGTCCGCGACGACGCGCCGTTGTCGAGGTAGACCCGCGGGTGACGGACGCCGAGCTGCTCGGCGTGGTCCTCCAGGGCCCGGCGATGGGTCTCCATCTGCCAGCTGTCGTACGGGTAACAGCGCAGGTACAGCGCCGTACTGGTGCAGACCTCGCGGTCCTGGCCGATGGTCATGGTTGCTCCTCGTTGAGCCGGACGACACCACTCGGGCGCCGCCCACTGACGCACTGCCCATGATGGCCTGGACCAATGTCAAACGTCCAGACCAATCCACGCTGTGGACGAAAACCTGCAGGTCGTAGCCGCAGGGAGGTCGTCGAACCGCGCGAGTGGCCGGAGCGGCGGGTCGGGGGCGCCCAGGCTCCCGCGGCGTGCCGGTGGGTGATCTGGCGCATCGTCACCTCTCTTGACGCGACCGGAGGCTGCTGCTTTTCTCGTCGCGTTAGGAAAGGTTCCTAACCTCATCGTGGACCGCGCGAGCCGATGCCGGATCGCCGCCTCTCTCCCCCAGGAGTCGTCCCGTGAACAGGCCGTCCCGTCGTACCGTCCTCGGCGCCGCCCTCACTGCGGCCGCCGCCACCGCACTGCCCCGCGCCACCGCCTCGGCCGCCACCCCGATCGTCTCCAGCTGGCAGCAGCGCTGGTCGCCGTCGGCCGCCGTCGACGGCCTGGCCGCCTTCGAGACCGTCGAGGACGACCGCGCCGACTCCCACCCGGCCGGCGCCCCGCACATCCGCGTCGAGGGCGACAACTTCCGCTGGAACATGCACATGGTCGACCGCGACACCTCCACCGACCGCCAGCGCCACGAGGTCACCGGCATGCGCAGCCCGGCCGGCGGCGACTACCTCCAGTGGCTGCCCGGCGAGACCTGGCGGGCCACCTACTCGATGTACATCCCCGCCTCGCTGAAGGCGACCACCACCTTCACCCACATCATGCAGATGAAGGAACCCGGCGCCGGATCGTCGCCGATCGTGGTCCAGTCGCTGCGCCGGGTGTCCGGCGCCCAGACGATCGAACTCGAGCTCCCGGTCAGCGGAGTCTCGGTGGGCAGCACCAGCCTCGACCCGCTGCACGACCGGTGGGTGGACGTGGACTTCCAGATCAAGGTGGGGGACGGCGCCTCGGGGTCGGTCCGCTGGGTCCTGCGCAGCGCCGGCACCACGCTCATCGACGTCACCAGGACCGGCGTCGACACCTTCCTCGCCGACCGGGTGCGGCCCAAGTGGGGAATCTACCGCTCGCTCGGAGACACCTCGGGCTCGCTCCAGGACTGCTACCTGCTGACCACGGGGATGCGCGGCTACCAGCTGGTCTCCGGCAGCTCCGGCGTCTACCAGGCCGAGGAGGCCCGGATCTCCCAGGGCGTCGTCGAGTCCAACCACACCGGCTACAGCGGCACCGGGTTCGTCAACCTCGCCAACACCGCGGGAAGTTACGCCGAGTGGACGATCCAGGCGGGCGCGGCTGCCGGGGCCACCCTCGACCTGCGCTACGCCAACGGCACCACGGTCGGCCGGCCGATGGACATCACGGTCAACGGCACCCGGATCGCCGCCGGGCGCCCCTTCGCGCCCACCGCGAACTGGGACACCTGGGCGACCACCTCGCTCCCGATCACGCTCAAGGCCGGAGCCAACACCGTCCGGGTCACCTCCACCACCGCCGACGGCGGCCCCAACCTCGACCGGATCACCCTCCACTGACGGCGCTCGACGTCTCGTCAAGGTGCTTCGTTCCGTGGGGCGTTGAGTTGGTGCAGACCATTGACGCGTCATTTCCCGGCCGCTACCTTACAGGCCGTTAGGAAAGCTTCCTTACTATTTGCCCGGGTTGCCTGCGTACCGGCCCCGGCCTGCTTCGTGCCGTAGCGCCGGGGCACCTCGCTCATCACTCCTCCACAGCGAAGGAACCGATCCCCCCATGTCCCGATCCGCCCGCAGGGCGCTCACGGCGGCCGTGGCCGCCGCGCTTCCGGCCGCCGCGCTCGCCCTGGTCGCGGCACCGCCCGCCCACGCCGCCGGTGGTGCCTTCCCCGCGCACTACTCGGCGCCGTACCTGGAGATCGACAGCACCACGGCGGGCGACCTGGCCGCCGACCTGAGTGCCAGCGGCGACAAGTTCTACACGCTGGCCTTCCTGACCCCGAAGTCCGGCTGTACCCCCATGTGGGAGCGGGGCAACGACCCGGTCGGCGCCTTCAAGTCCCAGATCGGCTCGCTGCAGTCGGCCGGCGGCAACGTCATCATCTCCTTCGGCGGGGCCGCCGGAGGCGAACTGGCGCAGACCTGCACCTCGGTGTCCAGCCTCACCGCGGCGTACGCCAACGTGGTCAACACCTACGGCGTGACCCGCCTCGACTTCGACATCGAGGGCTCGGTCCTGGACGACACCGCCTCCAACGCCCGCCGCGACCAGGCCCTGGCCGCGCTGCAGGCGCAGAACCCGAACGTCCAGATCGACTTCACCCTGCCGGTGGACCCGAGCGGCCTGCCGAGCAACGCGATGAACATGCTCAAGGACGCCAAGTCCAAGGGCGTGAAGGTGAACCTGGTCAACATCATGACGATGGACTTCGGCGACGGCGAGAACGCCCTGAACGACGCCGAGTCCGCCGCGAACGGCACCGCCCCCCAACTGGCGTCGCTGTACGGCATCACCAGCGCGCAGGCCTTCAACCGCATGGGCCTGACCCCGATCGCCGGGAAGAACGACGACAACGAGGTCTTCAGCCAGGCCAACGCCCAGACCCTGGAGACGTTCGCGGCGTCCAAGGGCGTGCAGGAACTGTCGTTCTGGGAGGTCGACGGCTACGACAAGGCGCTGAACTACGCCTACTCGAAGATCTTCCAGAAGATCACCGGCGGTACCGCCGCCAACGACTTCTCCGTGGCGGTCGCACCCGCCTCGGGCAGCGTGAAGCCCGGCTCCTCCGTGACCGCGAGCGTCTCCACCGCGGTGACGTCGGGTGCGGCGGAGTCGGTGGCGTTGTCGGCGTCGGGTCTGCCGTCGGGGGCGAGTGCGTCGTTCAGTCCGGCGTCGGTGACCTCCGGCGGTGGTAGCACGCTGACGATCGCGACCGGCGCGTCGACCCCGGCGGGGACGTACACGGTCACGGTCACCGGGACTGCCGCGACCGGCAGCCACAGCGCGACCTACGGCCTCACCGTGACCACGGGCTCGACGGCCAACGACTTCTCCGTCTCGCTGTCGCCGGCCTCCGGCACGGTCACCGCCGGCACGACCGGCTCGACCACGGTGTCGACCGCGGTGACGTCGGGTGCGGCGGAGTCGGTGTCCCTGTCGGCGTCGGGTCTGCCGTCCGGGGCGAGTGCGTCGTTCAGTCCGGCGTCGGTGACCTCCGGTGGTGGCAGCACGCTGACGATCGCGACCGGCGCGTCGACTCCGGCGGGGACGTACTCGGTGACCGTCACCGGGACTGCCGCGACCGGTAGCCACAGCGCGACCTACAGCCTCACCGTGACGGCGGCGTCCGGCGGTACCTGCAACCCGGCGTGGAGCGCCACCGCGTCCTACGCCCCCGGCGACAAGGTCTCCTACGGCGGCCACAACTACACCTCCCTGTACTGGAGCACCAACGTCACCCCCGGCACCCCCATCGCCTGGAACATCTGGCAGGACGACGGCACCTGCTGACACCGGCGGGACTCCTCCCGAGGTGACAGCGTGAGGCCGTCCGGTGTGGGGCCGGACGGCCTCGCTGTCACTCATCGGGGATGCGCGGCGAAGGCGTCGTGGAGGATGTCCAGGTAGGCGCCGTGGCCGCTGGGGCTGGCCCAGGCGGTGGCCGATTCGGTCGCGGTTCCCTCGCCCCACTCGTTGTAGGTCACCACCAGCTGGAACGGCGCGCCAGAGGCGGCGACGGTCTCGGCGTCGCGCCGGAAGCGGGCGAGGTCGCGCGGGACTCGCGGCGTCGCCTCGTCGTTCTTCCAGAAGCCGGGCGACAGGCTCGCCGAGAATCCGGGTTGGACGTCCACGGTGTCGGAGTACTGGTGCCAGCCCTGCGGCTGGTTCGCGCAACTCCGGTAGCCGGAGAACACCTTGAGGACGACGTAGTACCCGGCGGTCCGGTTGGCCTCCGCCCAGCGGGTCGCCATGTCGCAACCGTCGTCGCCCTCCGCGTAGACGAAGACCACCGGCTTTCCGTCGACGTGCAGCCACGCCTTCTGGTCCGCGAAGGTGCGCAGGTGGGTCAGGTCGCTCTGGATCTGGGCGACCGACGGGTCGGTGTAGCCCTCCTGCTCGTAGTAGACCGACCAGGAGAAGCCCGTCCTGGCTCCCTCGGCCATCAGTAGCGGCAGCCTGGTGTCCTCGCGCCGGCCCACGCCCCACCAGGAGGCGATCCCGGCCTGGAGGCCGCCGTACTGCATGTCCGCGATCTGGCGGTTGACGGTCGCCGGGGCGTCGACGGAGTACCGGCCGGCGGAGGCCGTGTAGTGGCTGCCGCCCGGGGTGAAGTTGTCCGGGTACCAGGGGTAGTAGAAGGCGGCGCGGACCGGCAGCCCGGTGCCGGATTCCTTTCCCGGCGCCTGCGACGGGGAGCCGGTCGACGCCGTGGGGTCGGGTGTCGCCGCCGTCGCCGAGGGCAGGTCCGACGGTGCGGAACTCGGCGCGGCGAGGGCCGTGGCCACCGTGGCGGGCGGCGGCGCGCCGGCTGCGGCGCGGCTCGCCCCGTGCCGCTGGGGCAGGCCGACGACGTAGCCGAGGACGAGGACCGCCACCAGGGCGACGGCACCGGCGCCGGCGAGCACGGCCTTCCCGGCGGAGACCTTGCCGGCCCGCGCCGCGTGACTCGCCGCACCGTCGACGGTGGCCGAGGCCCCGGCGGTGGCGAGGTCCACGGGGTGCGGCGCCAGGAGGGCCAGCAGCACGGGTGGGACGGCGACCAGCGCCAGGTCGGCCAGCAGCCGCTCGGAGGCGATCAGGCCGACGGGTTCGTCGCCGCAGACCGGGCAGGTGCGCAGGTGCTTGGCGATCCGCTTGCGCCACAGGCCGTCGGGCTTCCCGTTCCAGCCCCGGAGCGTCTCGCGCAGGCCGGGGCACCGCGGGTCCTCCGCGAGCGCGCGGACGACGGCCCGGGCGACCTCCAGCCGGGCCTTCAACCGCTGGACCCGGACCGCGGTCTGCGGCAGCGTCAGCTCCATCGCGCCGGCCAGCTCGGCCCGGGTCAGCCGGCCCGCGACCTCCATCCACCACAGCGACAGCAGGTGCTGCTCGTCGGCGTCCAGCCACCGGGTGGCCTCGACCGCCTCCCGCCGCTGGCCGGAGAGGCTCAGCACGGTGATCGTCAGGTCGACGAAGTCGGCCGCCGGGTCGGCGAGTTGCACCGCATCCGCGTCGAGCGCCGCACTCCCGCCGGTCGCCGGGGCGCTGCGCCGCGCCTGCGAGTGGCGGCCCACCTCGCGCAGGGCGATGGTGACCAGCCAGGACCGGAACGCCCCCGGGTCCCGCAGCTGCCGCACGTCGCGTACCAGTTGCAGCATGACCTCCTGCACGACGTCGTCCGCGTCGGCGGGGGTGCCCAGGGCCCGTCCGACCAGGTTGTAGACCAGGGGCAGGTGGTCGGCCACGAGCACGTCCAGGGCGCGGGCGTCGCCGCGTTGCGCGGCGCGCACCAGCTCGGTCCGGGCTTCGGGGAGCCGCGGGCCGTCGTACCCGCTCGGTGGTGTCTCGGTCATGGTTCGCGGAGGTTCCCGGGTGTCGTCGGGACAGCGGAGGTCGGCAGGAGGTCTCGGCAGAGCGGCTCGGCGGCGGGGCTCGGCAGAGGTCTAGGCAAATGGGTCTCGGCCAAGGGCCGCGGGCCGACTCCCCGGCATCATGGCAGGCGTTGATTTAGCGGTCCAACCTGGGCTCTTGTCCCGGTCGGAGCGACGCCGCGGGCCCAGGGGACGGGGAGCACGGGCCCCTGCCGATATCAGAAATCGGGCCGGAAGAGCTGATCCCCACATCGGCGCCGAACCGATTGACCCGCCGTCACCCGCGCCCGTTGAATCTGCTCCACCGCCGGCCCGTCCCCCCTCCACCTCCCCATGGAGCAGCACGCCATGTCGCAGAGCCACCGCAGGAAGATGTCCCGCCGCACGATCCTCACCACGTCGATCGGCGGCGCGGCCGCCGCCGCCGTCGGGGCGTTCGCCGTCACCAAGGCGGCCACCGCCAGCACCGCACCCCAGGCCGCCGCGGCTGCCGCCCAGGTCGGGGACGTGGTCGGGAAGGTCACCGTCGGCTACCAGGGCTGGTTCGCCTGCTCCGGCGACGGTGCGCCGATCAACGGCTGGTGGCACTGGAGCACGAGCATGAGCCAGCCGCCGTCGCCGAGCAACAACTCGATCAAGGCCTGGCCCGACATGACCGACTACGGCAAGAGCTACCGCACGGCCTACGGCGCCCTGGGCAACGGGTCGCCGGCGGCGCTGTTCTCCTCCTACGACCAGCAGACCGTGGACACCCACTTCCTGTGGATGCAGCAGAACGGCATCGACACCGCGGCCCTGCAGCGGTTCAACCCCGTCGGCGGCGAGGGGCCGACCCGCGACGCGATGGCCACCAAGGTCCGCAGCGCGGCCGAGGCGCACGGCCGCAAGTTCTACATCATGTACGACGTCAGCGGCTGGTCCACCATGCAGTCCGAGATCAAGGCGGACTGGACCAACAAGATGAAGGCCCACACCGCGTCGGCCGCCTACGCCGTCCAGAACGGCAAGCCGGTCGTCTGCATCTGGGGCTTCGGCTTCAACGACAGCAAGCACGCTTTCGACGCCGCCGCCTGCCTGGACGTCGTCAACTGGTTCAAGGGGCAGGGCTGTTACGTCATCGGCGGGGTGCCGCGTGAGTGGCGCACCGGGGTCAACGGCTCCCGGGCCGGGTTCTCCGACGTGTACCACGCGTTCGACATGCTCAGCCCGTGGATGGTGGGCGCGATCGGCAACGCGGCGGACTCCGACTCGACGTACCAGAACGTCAACGTCCCCGACCAGGCGGACTGCAACGCCCACGGCATCGCCTACCAGCCCTGCGTCCTGCCCGGCGACCTGTCGGCCCGTCAGCGCGCGCACGGCGACTTCATGTGGCGGCAGTTCTACAACATGGTCCGGCTCGGCGCGCAGGGCATCTACATCTCGATGTTCGACGAGTACAACGAGGGCAACCAGATCGCCAAGACCACCCCGACCCAGGCCACCGTCCCGACCGGCTCCGGCCTGCTGAGCCTGGACGAGGACGGCACGGCCTGCTCCTCCGACTACTACCTGCGCCTGACCGGCGACGGCGGCCGGATGCTCAAGGGCCAGATCGCGCTCACCGCCACCCGCCCGACCCCGCCGGTGGTCAGCGCCCCGCGGGTGGTCCGGACGGTCTCGCTGCGCGCGGTGGCGAACAACGACTACGTGACCGCCGAGAACGCCGGTGCCAGCCCGCTGATCGCCAACCGCACCGCCGTGGGCGGGTGGGAGCAGTTCGACGTGGTCGACGCGGGCGGCGGCAACATCGCGCTGCGCGCCAAGGCCAACGGCCGGTACGTCTGCGCGGACAACGCCGGCGCCAGCCCGCTGATCGCCAACCGCACCGCGTTCGGCCCGTGGGAGACCTTCAAGCCGGTCACCAACGCCAACGGGACGATCAGCCTGCTCGCGCAGGTCAACGGCAAGTACGTGACCGCCGAGAACGGCGGAGCCAGCCCGCTGGTCGCCAACCGCGCGAGCATCGGCGCCTGGGAGCAGTTCACCCAGACCACGGTCTGACCCCCACCAGCCGGACGGATCTCCACTGACTGCGCGGGCACGCGGGGGCGGCCGCCCGGTCCGGTGGCCGCACCCGGCCGGCGACGCCCCGGTGGCCGCGGGTGCTAGAAATCTCTCGTGGACGATCACCCGGAGCCCCCGACCCTGCGCGTCTTCGTGGCGCTGGCTCCGCCCGACGACGCCAAGGACGAGCTGGCCCGCGCCCTGCAGCCCGCCTACGCGTCGTATCCGCGGCTGCGGTGGAACCGGATCGAGGACTGGCACATCACCCTCGCGTTCCTCGGCGAACTGCCCGCCACGGCAGTGCCGTTGCTGCGCTCGGCGATCGCCGACGCGGCAGCCTCGCACCCCGCCCTGCAGCTCGGCCTGCGCGGGGGCGGCCACTTCGACGAGCGGCTGCTGTGGGCCGGGATCGACGGGGACCTGGACGGGCTGCGCGGGCTCGCCGCAGACGTCCGGGACCTGGTCAGGTCCTGCGGGATCGGGTTCCGGGACCGCCCGCTGCACCCGCACCTGACCCTGGCGCGCGCCCGCCGCGACGATCCGACCAGCGTGCCGACGGCTGCCGCCGGGCTCGCCGACTTCGCCGGCCGGACGTGGTGGACCGAGCGCCTCCACCTGGTCGGCAGCAACATCGGCCGCGGGCCCGGGCCGATCCACTACCGCGACATCGAGGCGTGGCCGCTCGGCACCGCCGTCCGGGCCGCGGGCGGCGGCGCCGCCGCGAACCCGTAGCGGGGAGCGAACCCGGAGCCGGCGCCGGATCGGTAGCCGGACCCGTAGCCGGAGCCTGACGGGACGTCAGACGTCCCGCACGCCCGCGGCGTCGAGCAGCGTCGCGGCGGTGGAGACCGCCAGGCCGTCCAGCGGGTGCGCCTGGACGACGCCCCAGGCGCTGGACCCGTCGAAGGCGACGGTCAGTTGGCGGGCCAGCAGCGCGGGATCGGCCGCGCCGCCGCGGGTGGCCTCGCGGCGGAAGAAGGACGTCAGCGCGTCCTTGTGGTGACGGGCCACCAGGTGGGCCGGGTGGTCGGGCGCCTTGAGCTCGACCGCCGCCGCGACGTACGGGCAGCCGCGGAACTGCGGGTCGGCGGCGAGTCCCTCCAGGCTGCGGAAGACGTGCAGGATGCGCTCGCGGGCCGACCGCCCGTCGTCGGCCGCCGGGAGCAGCGCGGCGGCGTGGCCGGGGGCCCGGCGCTCCAGGCTCGCCGCGACCAGCTCGTCCTTGCTGTCGAACAGCTGGTACATCGAGCGCTTGGAGACGCCGGCCGCCCGGCACAGCGCCTCGACGCCCACGTGGACGCCCTCCCGGTAGAACAGCTCCACCGCCGCGTCCAGCAGGCGGTCGCGGGTCGAGGCGGCGGGGGCGGCGGCCGGATTCGTCATGTGCACAGCGTACGCCGCGGGCGGCCCGTTGAAAACCGAACGGTTTCCCGGTCTCGCGTGCGGCGGCATGACGCCTTGCGGTCGGAAACCGATCGGTTTTACAGTGGTCGGGCGCAGCGAGAAACCGATCGGTTTCCGCGTGGAGCGAATGGGAGACGGCCATGACACGGATCGACAACGCGGTGGCGCTGGTCACCGGCGGCAGCCGCGGTATCGGCAAGGCGCTGGTGCAGGAGCTGTACGCCCGCGGCGCGGCGAAGGTCTACGCCACGGCGCGCGACCCGCGCACCGTCACCCACCCCGACGCGGTGCCGCTCGCGCTCGAGGTCACCGATCCCGACTCCGTCGCCGCCGTCGCCGCGCAGGCGAAGGACGTGACGATCCTGATCAACAACGCCGGGTCCTCCTCCGGCGCCGACTTCCTGGACTCGCCCGTCGAGGACGTCCGCCGGGACTTCGAGACCAACTTCTACGGGCCGCTGTACGTCACCCGCGCCCTGGTGCCCGTCATCGAGGGCAACGGCGGCGGACACCTCCTCAACGTCCACTCGGTGCTCTCCTGGCTCGGCACCGCCGACTCCTACAGCGCCTCCAAGGCCGCGATCTGGTCCCAGACCAACTCGCTGCGCCTGCGGCTGCAGCCCCGCGGCATCGGCGTCACCGGCCTGCACGTCGCCTACGTGGACACCGACCTGACCGCCGCGATCGACGCCCCCAAGTCCAGCCCGGAGGCCGTGGCGGCGCTGGCGCTGGACGGGATCGAGGCCGACGCGTACGAGGTGCTGGCCGACGACGTCACCCGGCAGGTCAAGTCCGCCCTGTCGCAGGACCTCGCCGTGCTCTACCCGCACCTGGCGCGGTAGCGGCCCCCGTTCGGGCGGCGACGGTTCGGGTCCGGAGCGACCCGGCGCGGCAACCGCTGCGCGGGCGGATGCGCAGGCACCCTGGTGTCACCGGCGGCGAACTGACGACCCGTCACCCTCGGCCGCCCCGCCGGGAGAAGGGCGTACCGCACCATGACCACCATCGATCGCCGCCGCTTCCTCACCACCCTCGGCGCCGCCGCCACCGCGGTCGCCGTCGGCGGCAGCCCCGCCGCCGCACTCACCACCTTCCCGGCCCGGCCGCGCAGCCGCCGGGCCATGCCGCCCGACTGGCAGGCCCTGCGGCAGCGGCTCGGCTCCCGGCTCGTCCTGCCGGACGACAGCGGGTACCCGACGGCGCGGCTCGGCTTCAACGAGCTGAACGACGGTCAGCTGCCGTCGGCGGTGGCCGAGTGCGCGTCCGCCGACGACGTGCGCGCCTGCCTGGACGTGGCCCGCGGCCACGGCATCCCGATCGCGGCGCGCAGCGGCGGCCACGGCTACCTCGGCTACAGCATCCCGAACCAGGGGCTGGTGATCGACCTGCGCCGGATGCGCGACATCCGGGTGCACCCCGACGGGACGGCGGAGGTCGGCGCGGGCGCCCGGCTGATCGAGGTGTACGCCGGCCTGGCCGCCGCGGGCCGCCTGCTGCCGGGCGGAAGCTGCCCGACCGTCGGCGTGGGCGGGCTGACGCTCGGCGGCGGCATCGGCGTACTGGCCCGCAAGTACGGGCTGACCTGCGACCGGGTGGCCGGCGCCGAGGTGGTGACCGCCGACTCCTGCCTGCTGACCGCCGCGCCCGACGCCGAGTCCGAGCTGTACTGGGCGCTGCGCGGCGGCGGTGGCGGCAACTTCGGCGTGGTCAGCCGGTTCCGCTTCGCCACCGCGCCCGCGCCCGGCCTGACCGTCTTCGTGCTGCGCTTCCCGGCCGGATCGGTGACCGAGGTGCTCGGGGCGTGGCAGGGCTGGGTGGCCGACGCACCCGAGGAGCTCTGGGCGAGCTGCCAGATCTCCGGTGGCACGCCGCCGAGTTGTCGGATCGTCGGCTGCTTCGTCGGCGACCCGGCCGGGGCGAACGCACTGATCGACCAGCTGGTGCAGGCCGCCGGGACGGCCCCGACCTCGCGCACCGTCGCCGCCAAGGACTACCTCGACGCGATGAAGTTCATGGCGGGCTGCGCCAACGACACCATCGCCCAGTGCCACCCCACCTGGGAGGGCGGCATCCTGACCCGGGCCGGGTTCGTCGCGGTCTCCCGGATGTACGGTCCCGGTCCGCTCGACCCGGCGGGCGTCACCGCGCTGATGGCCGGCCGCGACGGCGTCGACCTGCTGCTCGACTCACTGGGCGGCGTGATCAGCGACCTCGCCCCCGACGCCACCGCCTTCCCGCACCGCGACTCGCTCGCCAGCGCCCAGGTCTACGTCGGCGCCACCCCGTCCACCGAACAGCAGGCCCGCGCCACGGCGGACGCCATCCGCGACGGCCTCGCCGACCTCGGCGCACCCGGCGCCTACGTCAACTACATCGACGACACCCTCCCCGACTGGGGCCACGCCTACTACGGCGCCAACCTCCCCCGCCTGCAGGCGGCCGCCCGCCGCTACGACCCGGACGGCGTCTTCGCCTTCCCGCAGTCGGTGGTGGCGGCCTAGCGGTCTGCCCGAGAGGGAGGGCGAGGGGGAGGGGCGGGGTGCGTGGGAGGGGGGAGGGGGTGCGGGTGACGGGTCGTGGGCTCGGGGGAGACTGGCCTGCGACCCGCGTACCCGAGTGAAGGAGCAACCCGTGGCCGAGCCCTTGATCGCCGCCGTCGGCGGACTGGAACCGGAGATCGACCCGTCGGCGTTCGTGGCGCCCGGGGCGGTGGTGGTCGGCGCGGTGACCGTCGGAGCCGGAGCCAGCATCTGGTACGGGGCGGTGCTGCGGGCCGACGCCGAGCGGATCACCGTCGGCGCGCAGACCAACATCCAGGACAACTGCACGGTGCACGCCGACCCGTCGTTCCCCGCGGTGCTCGGCGCGCGCATCTCGGTGGGCCACAACGCCGTCCTGCACGGCTGCGTCATCGAGGACGACGTCCTGGTCGGGATGAGCGCCACCGTGCTCAACGGGGCCAGGATCGGCGCCGGTTCGCTGGTGGCGGCCGGCGCGGTGGTGCCGCAGGGCATGGTCGTCCCGCCCGGTTCGCTGGTGGCCGGGGTGCCGGCCAAGGTCAAGCGGGAGCTGACCGAGGAGGAGCGCGCCGGGATCAAGGCCAACGGCGAGGGCTACCAGCTGCTCGCGGCGGCCCACGCGGCCGACGTCCGGTAGGGCGAGGCGTGCTGGCGGTGGCGCGAGGCGTGCTGACGGTAGGGCGAGGCGTGCTGGCGGTGGGCGCGAGGCATTCTGACGCCGTGTCGGGCGGCCGGTGGAATTTAATCGGTTGGACGGGCGGGGGAGGGGCGGTAGTGTCTGCGGAGCCGTGAACGAACCGTAGGAGGTGGGACCCATGTACGCAGGACGCAGGTGGGTGCTCCTTCTCCTCCCCACGGTGGCCGACTGACCAAGGTGTCGTCGGGAGCGCCCCTCCAGCAGGGAACTCCCGAAAGGTGACACCGATGGATACTTCACACTTCACCTCCCCCGCCACCGCACCCGCGGTCCATCAGGTCGTGCGCGTCGCCCCGACGCAGTGGCACGCCCTCGCGGACGGCCAGGTGGTCGGCCGTGGCGACAGCACGAGCCGTCCCGACGGGCGGATCTTCCTCAGCATCGACGCCTGGCACCGCCCGGTCTTCGACCGGCTCGCCGCCGCGATGGCGGCCGACCTGCCGGACACCCTCCACACCCTCGTGGACGCGGACGACACCGAACTCCGCTCCGGCTGGGAGCGCGCGGGATTCGTCCCCGGCCGCCGCGAGTGGGAGTACCTGGTGCCCACCGACCCGCAGCTCACCGGACTCGATTCGGTCGTCCCGCCCGGTGTGGCCATCCTGTCCGCCGGGCAGGCTGAGGAAGAACCGCTGCGGGCCCTCGACCGCACGATCCGCGAGGAGGTCGAGGCCACCGTCGGCTGGCACACCATGCCCGCCGAGGTACTGCCCTGGCCGGTCGGTGCGCCACTGCCGGTCGACCCGGCGAACTACACGGTGGCCACCGTCGGCGGTGCCTACGTCGGCCTGGCCCGGCTGGCCACCCGGACCCGGCAGGCGCGGATCGGCCTGATCGCCGTCCGCGCCGACCACCGGCGCCGAGGCATCGGCCGGGCCCTGCTGTCCCACGCAATGACCGCACTGCACCAGGCCGGCCGCCCCAGCGCCCGCGCCGAGGTGCACGAGGCCAATGCCGCCGCGTTGGCCCTCCTGGACGGCGCCGGGGCGACCCGCGTCGGCGGGAACCTGGAACTGGTCCGCGCCTGACACCCCGTCAGCACCACCGCACGACGACATCTCCCGAGAGAAGAGACGACTTGACCAAGACATCCACCGGCATCGACGTCGAGGGCACCGTCACCGAATGCCTGCGCAACGCCACCTTCCGGGTGGAGCTGGCGAACGGCCACGAAGTCCTCGCCCACATCAGCGGGAAGATCCGCAAGAACCGCATCAAGATCCTCCCGCAGGACCGGGTGCTCGTGGAACTCAGCCCCTACGACCTCACCCGCGGTCGGATCCGCTTCCGCTACCGCACCTGACGGTGGGTCAGGCCTCGCCGTCCCCCCGTCTCCCTGTCCCTCTGGCCCGACCGCGGGCCGGGGGGACGGGGGGCGGGGGCGGGGACGGGGGACGGCGAGGGTCTGACCGGTCAGAAGGTGCGCTCGGTGAACCAGGTGGACTGGCTGCCCGGGTTGGTCAGGTCCACCGTGGTGCCGGAGAGCCGGCCGTCGGTGCCGCGGTTCCCGGTGTAGCGGCCGACCGGGCCGTGCGACCAGTAGAGGGTGAAGTGGATGCTGTCCCCGTCCACCGCGCCGTCCTTCGGCGTCGCCACCGTGCTGCCGGAGGAGGCGGTGCCGAACAGGTTGCCGTTGCCGTCCTGGGTGATGTCCACCCGCACGGTCGCATTGGTCTGGAAGACGTCCCACACCCCACCGGCATAGAAGCCCGCCGCCCGCACGGACTGGGCCGCCCGCGGAACGACGGCACTCGCGGGAGCAGCGGCAACGCCCGCCCGGCAACGGCGAGCAGCGCCGCGAGCGCGGCGACGGTGGCGCGGGCAGGCGAGCGACGGTAAGCGAACACGGGTCCTCCGAGACAATCGCCGTCGTGATCGAGATCGCGTCCCCCTCGACCCGGGTCACCGACAAGAAGATGAAGCCGAGCCTCTACGCCGCCGCGGGCATCCCGCACTACTGGCGCGTCGAACTCGACCCCGCGCCCCGCCTCCACCTCGGCCACCTGGAGCGCGGAAACTACGTCGACCGCCTCATCCACGCCGGTGAGAGCACCGCCCTCACCGAACCGTTCCCGTTCGACCTCGACCCCGCCGTGCTGCGCCGGTAGCTGTCCGCACGTCGTGAGCCGCTCGCCTGGTGCTGTGACCGTGTAGGTTCGCCGGGTTGGCGGGCGGGCCGTCCGCCGATTGGATGTCGCGAGACGTTCAGCTCGGAGGGCCTCGACGGCGGAGCCGGTCAGGGTCCGGAGGTTCACGGGCCACGAGGGACAGCAGCTACATCGGATCGCGCGTCGGGGCGGCACGAGCACGGTGCGGAACGTTGCCTCAGATCAGTGCATCCGTGGGTTCGAGTGAAACGCCAGGGCGCTGAGCCAGCCGGCGTGCTTCGGTCGTGACCTCTTCGTCGATCTCCGATGGGGCCCTGCCGCCCCCGTAGTCGAGCATGCCGTACTCGTCGTCGAGCGCGGCGAGCCGTTCTGCAAGGGGCAGTTCATGCCCAAAGCGCTGATGGATACGGAAAGCGAGCTCCCGAGGGGTCAGCTCGCCGGCGAGCATCTGGCCTGCGAGTGCCCGGGCGGCGGCTTCCTGGCCGGCGATGCTGTCAACCGGGTAGAAGGTGAGGCCCAGCTCGTCGAGCGCAGAGGGGAGAATCTCGGGCACGTCGTAGTCCGCTTCGGCGCGTGTGCACGCTGCCAGGGCCCGCAGGGCGGGACTGTCGAGTCCGGCAACGAGGGCATCGCACGCGGCGCTGACGACGTCGCTTGCTCGGACCTCACCGGTGCTCCAGAGAACGGCGTGGTCCTGCAGGTTTCTGGCTGCTGATTGGGTCGACCGCACTGACACATGATCCGTGCAAGAGGTGGCCCGGTCGAGCGGGTTTTCACAGCGAGGACGTCGGGATGGCGGGCGTTGGCGTTGCGCCGGCGCAGGTAGGAGTGCAGCGCAGCGCGAGGAGCGCGCCCGCATCCGCAGCGCGAAGGGCCTGCGCTGGGGCGGACGGCCGCAGCACGTGAGAGCCGCGGACGTTCAGTCCCTCAGGTGAGCGGCGTGCCCGCGGGCGTGGATGATGCGATCCGGCGGCCGGCGGAACCTCTCCTGGCGTGCGACGCCGCCGACCACCAGCGCGGTCCCGGTGTCCGCGAAGACGTAGTCGTACGTGAGGCCGCCATCCGACCACCACTCCCGCCGCTTCACCGGCCGGACCAGGAGTTGAGCCCTCCGGGCCGGCTCGACATACTCCCCGAATGACCAACACTGGGACCGAGGCCGCACAGCAGGGGTGGGACGGACCCTGGTACCGCGTCCGAACGGATCGGTTCGAGGCGTCGTTCCTGCCCAGCGCCGGCGAGCCTCTGGACGGCATCTGCAACGTCGACGTCGAGGTCCGGCTGACAGCGGACGGCTCACGCTGGAGCGCGACCGTGTTCACCCTTGCCGAGGTCGAACGCCTCATGGAGAGGTGGTCCCGCACCGGGGAGGCACTGGGCGGCCGCTACTTCTGGTGCTCCGATGGCCTCATCGTTCGGGATCCCGGCATCGACAGCATGACCCAGGTGCTGGTCGGCTTCCTCGACGACGGCGACTTCACACAGGTTCTCCAGCGGCTTGATGACGAATGACCGTCCGACCCTCATTCTGAAACGATCAGTCAGTCCGCGTCCGCCGTGAGGCCGACCAGGGCGGCGAAGTCGTCGGGGGAGAGGATGCGGATGCCGAGCTCCTCGGCCTTGGCGCGCTTGGAGCCGGCCTTCTCACCCGCGACCAGGAGCGTGGTGCGCTTGGAGACGGAGGAGGAGGCCTTGCCGCCGGCGCTCTCGATGAGCTCGTTCACCTCGTTGCGGGAGAGGGCGGCCAGCGGGCCGGTCATGCTGCCGGTGACGACGACCGACTCGCCCGCCAGCGGGCCGGTCGCCGCCGCGGCTTCGGCGGGGCCGGCGGCGGGGGCCTCGGGGGCGGTGACGGCGATGCCCACGCGTTGAGCGGCGAGGCGGTCCAACAGGTCGCTCAGCTCGGCGAGTTCGGCGACGACGACGCGGGCCTTCTCGGCACCGATGCCGTCCACCTCGGCGAGGGTGTCGGCGTCCGCGGCGCGGATCGCCGCCATCGAGCCGAAGTGCGCGGCGATGCGGCGCGACATGGTGCGGCCGGTGCCGCGGACGCCGAGGGCGCAGAAGACCCGGCCCAGCGGCTGGTTGCGGGCGGTCTCGATGGCGGCGAGCAGGTTGTCGGCGCTGGTGTCGCCCATCCGCTCCAGGGTGAGGAGTTGATCGCGGGTCAGGGTGAAGAGGTCGGCCAGGTCGCGGACCAGTCCGGCCTCGACGAGCTGCACGGCGCGGGTCCCGCCGAGGCCCTCGATGTCGAGCTGGTCGCGGCCCGCCGCGTAGATCACCGAGGCGACGGCCTGGCAGTTGCGGCCGCGCGCGCAGCGCCAGCGCTGCTCGCCGGTGTCGATCGCGTCGCCGCAGCGCGGGCACGACTCCGGGAAGACGATGGGGAGTTCCGCGCCGGTGCGCTGGTCGACCAGCGGCGCTTCGACGCGCGGGATGACGTCGCCCGCCCGGTGGACGAAGACCTGGTCGCCGAGCATCAGGCCGCGCCGTTCGATGTCCGCCGGGTTGTGGAGCGTGGCGTAGGTGACGGTGACGCCGTCGATGACGACCGGTTCGAGGACGGCGCGCGGGGCGATGATCCCGGTCCGGCCGACGTTCCACTCGATCGCCAGCAGGCGGGTGACCTTGTGCTCGGCGGCGAGCTTGCGGGCCACCGCCCAGCGCGGCGCCCGCGATCCGGAGCCGGAGTCCCGCTGGTCGGCGGCGGCGTCGGCCTTCACCACCACGCCGTCGATCCCGAACGGGAGCGCCGCGCGCAGCGCCGCGATCTCCTCGACCCGCTGCTGCACCTCCTCGACGGTGGCGCAGCGCAGCGGCCGGGCGTCGGTGCCGGCGGCGGTGTTCGCGCCGAGCACCGCGAGGCGGTCGAGCAGCTCGCTGTGGGCGAGGGCGTCGTCCGCGCCGACGGCGCCGTAGGCGAAGAAGGTCAGCTCGATGCGGTACGGGCGGTCCTTGGCGCGCAGGGTGCCGGCCGCGCCGCTGCGGGGGTGGGCGAACGGCGGCGCCTCGTGGGCGATGCGGATCCGGTTGGCCTCCTCGAACTGCTCGTGGGTGAGCAGGACTTCACCGCGCAGTTCGACGTCGACCGGCTCGGTGAGCACGCTCGGCAGGCCGAGGACGGCTTCTGCGGCGTGGGTGATGTCCTCGCCGGCCAAGCCGTCGCCGCGGGTGAGCAGTTGCTGGAGCCGCCCGGCCCGGTAGCGGGCGGCGACGGCGAGGCCGTCGAGCTTGGGCTCGACGCACCAGCCGTCGACCGGCCGGCCGAGCCGCCGGGCCAGGCCGTCCGCCCAGTCGGCGAGCTCCTCGCCGGAGAAGACGTTGTCCAACGACAGCATCGGCACGCTGTGCGGCACGTCGCCGGTGACGGCGCCGCCCGCGACCTTCCCGGTCGGCGACTGGGGCAGCACCTCGTCCGGGTGCGCCTCCTCGTACGCGGCGATCGCCCGGACCAGCGCGTCGTACTCGTCGTCGCCGAGCGGCGTCGTGCCGTCGCCGTAGTAGGTGGCGGCGGCCCGGACGGCGTCGGCAACGGCAGCGGCGTAGTCGCCGGGGGAGAGCAGCGCGTCGTTGATCATGTGCATCATCATGGCGAACCGCACTGACACTCGACCGGGCGGCTCGCGGGTGCGGCCGCGGCGGGTGTGAGCGCGAGCCGCCGGCGGGCGTGCCCCGGGGCCGGTGCCCGGTTGGTGGGCACCGGGGGTCAGGGTGCCGCGCCGAGGTGGAGTGCGGTCTCGGCCAGGTCGTCGCCCCAGCCGCGGGCGCCGGCCGGCAGGCGGGAGCGCAGGCCGCGCAGCTCGTGCCGGACGAGTGCGGGGAGGGTCCCGCCGTCGGTCGCCAGCAGCGGGGAGAGCACGGCCAGCGCGGTGCGGGGGTCGCCCGCGCACAGGTGGCAGTCGGCGATCCGGACGGTCAACATCGCCCGGGTGGAGGGGAGTCGACCGCCTCCCAGCAGGTCCAGCGCGGACTCGGCGGCGGCCAGGGCGAGCCGGGCGAAGCGGGTCTCGCCGGAGCGCGCCGCGACGTCGCGCAGGGCCGCCGCCGCGCCGGACTCGACGCGCAGCCGGAGCGAGGCCGGGGTCAGCCAGGGGACGTCCGAGTCGATGCCGGTGTCGGCCGCGTCGAGGTGGTCGAGGTGCATGCGGGCCCGGCCGACGTGCCGTACGGTCGCGCGGACGTCGCCCGCGAGGGCGTCGGCCCGGGCCTCGCCGAGCTGCGACAGCGTGCCCGACCAGTGCCGGCCCGGGGCGGCGCGGCGCATCTCGCGCGCGTAGTCGGCGGACGCGGCCGGGTCGCCGTCCAGCAGCCCGAGCACCGCCATGTCGCTGAGCGCGGCCACCTGCGTGATGGCGTCGTCGGCCAACTCGGCCCAGCCCAGCGCCCGGTCGAAGCAGGCCATCGCGGTCGCCGCCCGCCCGCCGTGCAGGCGCAGCGCGCCCGCCGCGTGGGCGTACTCCGCGGCCAGGCGGGCCAGCACGCGGCGCTGCCGCCCGGGCGCCCGCGCCAGCCGGGCCACGATCGCCCGCAACGTTCCCTCGACGACCGCTCCCGGTGACGGACCGTCGGGCGACGTGACCTCCGCCGAAGCGTTCTGCCGGGCGGCGGCCCGCAGTTGGGCCGCCAGCACCGCCGCCAGGGCGTGCACCGTCTCGGTGTCCAGGGGTCCGCGCGGCTCGCCGCAGAAGACCGCGTGCAAGGCCACCGCCGTTGCGGGGGTGGGCAGTTCGCAGCCGGACGCGCCGTGCAGCGGGCAGAGCAGGTCGTACTCGGGCAGCCGTGACGGGCCGTCGTCCGCCGCCGGGGCGGGCAGTGCCGCGGCGAATCCGGCCGGGCCGGGCTCGGGGGACCGCGCCAGCGGCGGACGCAGCAGCTGCGCGGGCACGGCCGGCCCGCCGTCCGAGCGCTCGGCGCGTCCGCAGGAGCGCTCCAACTCTCCGCCGGTCTCCAGCAGTTCGTCGAGCCGTCGGGAGAGCCGGGGGGTGGCCCGGCGGGTTCCGTGCTCCAGTCGGCTGACCGCAGTGTGGTCGTAGCCGACGGCGGTGGCGAGCTGCGCCTGGGTCCAGCCGGCCCGCCGCCGCCAGTGCCGCAGCAGTGCCCCGAACTCCTGCCAACTCCCGCTGCCCGCCATCGTGTGGTCGCCCGGCCCGCCCGGCCGTATCGAGACCGTACCGAACGCGGGCTCACCCGTACATGGTGTGGTCTGTACCAATTCTTTGCCGACGGCGGGCGCAGCGCTTTGCCAACTCCATTCCTGATCGCGGAACTTGACGGAACGTGTCAGCCGACCCGGGCACCCGTTCGGAGCGTTGACCAGGCCATGGCGAGGGTGTGAGGGTTCCGGGCACCCCCACACCCCCGAGGAGCTCTGATGAAACGCAGACTGCTGACCGCGGGCACCACCCTGGCCGTGCTGGCCGGCCTGCTCGGCGGCACCGCGGCCCAGGCGTACGCCGCGCCCGCCCCCGTAACCCCCACCCCGCCCAACCCGCTGGCCGCGGCCGTCTCCGCTGCCGACCTGGCCGCCGCGGCCGGACTCGACGCACTGGCCAAGGGGCCCGACGAGAGCTACGAGCGACGCACCGTCACCCCGTGGCTCGGCGGCCTCTACTCGGTGTCCTACGAGCGCAGTTACCGCGGCCTGCCGGTGGTCGGCGGCGACGCCGTGGTGCTCGCCGACGGCCAGGGCAAGGTCCGCGCCGTGCAGTCCGCCGCGTCCGGTCCGGTCGGCGTCCCCACCACGCCCACCGTGACCGCGGCGGCGGCCGAACGCACCGCCCGCAGCAGGCTGGCCACCGTGGACGGCGCCGACCCGGCCCGCCTGGTGGTCCGGGTCAAGGACGGTGCGGCCAAGCTGAGTTGGGAGTCCGTCCTGACCGGCCGGACCGACCGTGCCCCCAGCCACCTGCACGTCTTCGTCGACGCCACCACCGGCGAGGTCGCCGACAGCTACGACGACGTCCGGGCCGGCACCGCCAACAGCAGGTGGAACGGGCCGGCCCCGGTCACCATCTCCACCACCGGGTCCGGGAGTTCGTACTCCCTGCGGGACCCGAACCGCCCCGGTCTGAGCTGCGCCGACTACTCGACCGGCCAGGTGTTCAGCAAGTCCACCGACTCCTGGGGCACCGGCAACCCCACCGCCAAGGAGACCGGCTGCGCCGACGTGATGTTCGCGGCGCAGAAGGAGTGGGACATGCTCCGCGACTGGCTGGGCCGCAACGGCCAAAACGGCAACGGCGGCAGCTGGCCGGTCAAGGTCGGCCTGAGCGATGTCAACGCGTACTGGGACGGCTCGTCGGTCTCGATCGGCCACAACAACGCCAACGAGTGGATCGCCTCGATCGACGTGGTCGGCCACGAGTTCGGCCACGGCATCGACCAGTACACCCCGGGCGGCGCCAACAACGAGGCGGGCCTGGGCGAGGGCACCGGGGACATCATGGGCGCGCTCACCGAGGCGTACGCCAACGAGCCCGCGCCGTACGACAGTCCGGACTACACCGTCGGCGAGATGATCAACCTGGTCGGGTCGGGCCCGATCCGGATCATGTACAACCCCTCGCAGATCAGCGGCAACCCGAACTGCTACTCCTCCTCCATTCCCAACACCGAGGAGCACGCGGCGGCCGGCCCGCTCAACCACTGGTTCTACCTGCTCGCCGAGGGCTCCAACCCGGGCGGCGGCAAGCCCACCAGCCCGACCTGCAACAGCAGCAGCGTCACCGGCCTCGGCATCCGCGACGCCGGCCGGGTCTTCTACGGCGGCATGCTGCTCAAGACCAGCGGCATGACGTACAAGAAGTACCGCACCGCCACCCTGACCGCGGCCAAGAACCTCGACCCGAGCTGCACCTTCTTCACCCGGGCCAAGGCCGCCTGGGACGCCGTCAGCGTCCCCGCCCAGAGCGGCGACCCGACCTGCACCCCGTCCGGCAGCAACGACTACTCGCTGGCGCTGAGCCCGTCCGCCGGCACCGTCCAGCCGGGCGCCTCCACCACCGCGACGGTCGGCACCGCCGTCACCTCCGGCACCGCGCAGGCCATCTCACTGACCGTCAGCGGCGCCCCGACCGGCACCACCGCGCAGGTCAGCCCGTCGAGCGTGCAGGCCGGCGGCTCCGCCAGCCTGACCGTCGCCGTCGGCGCGGCCACCCCCGCCGGCACCTACACGCTGACCGTCACCGGCACCGGATCGGCCACCCACACCGCCCAGTACCAGCTCACCGTGAGCGGCGGCGGCAACCCCGGCGGCCCGGCGCCCGACATCGACGTCGCCAAGGTCCAGGCCCACCTGACCCAGCTCAACACCGTCGCCAGCCAGAACGGCGGCACCCGCCGGGCCGGCAGCGCCGGGTACACCCAGTCGGTGGCGTACGTGAAGGGCAAGCTCCAGGCGGCCGGCTACACCGTGACCGAGCAGACCTGCACCAGCTGCACCTACGCCTCCAGCAACCTGATCGCCGACTGGCCCGGCGGACCGTCCGACCAGGTCACCATGTTCGGCGCGCACCTCGACAGCGTCGCCGCCGGACCGGGCATCAACGACAACGGCTCCGGCTCGGCCACCCTGCTGGAGAACGCCCTGGTGCTCGCCCAGCAGAACCCGACCATGAGCCGGCACGTCCGCTTCGCCTGGTGGACCGGCGAGGAACAGGGCCTGCAGGGCTCGCAGTTCTACGTCGGCCAGCTCGGCTCCGCCCAGCGCAGCGCGATCAAGGGCTACTACAACTTCGACATGGTCGGCTCGCCGAACGCCGGCTACTTCATCAACAACCTCACCTCCACCGCCGCCGCGCCGCTGAAGGCGTACTGGGACTCGCTCAACCTGCAACCCGAGGAGAACGTCGAGGGCCAGGGCCGCTCCGACGACTACTCCTTCCAGCAGGCCGGCATCCCCACCTCCGGCTACGCCGCGGGCGCCGACGCCACCAAGACGTCCGCGCAGGCGACCAAGTGGGGCGGCACCGCGAACCGCGCCTACGACTCCTGCTACCACCAGTCCTGCGACACCAGCGCCAACATCAACGCCACCGCCCTGAACCGCAGCGCGGACGGCGTGGCCAGCGCGATCTGGACCACCTCGGTCACCACGACCACGCCCGGCAACGACTTCAGCCTCGTGCTGAACCCCGCCACCGGCACCGTCCAGGCCGGCTCCACCACCACCGCGACGGTCGGCACCGCCACCACCAGCGGCAGCGCCCAGTCCGTCACCCTCACCACGACCGGCGCCCCCACCGGCGCCACCGTCACGGTCTCCCCGTCCACCGTCACCAGCGGCGCCACCGCCACCCTGACCATCGCCACCGGCAGCACCACCCCGGCCGGCACCTACACCATCACCGTCACCGGCGCCGGAAGCAGCGCCACCCACACCACCGGCTACACCCTGGTGGTCAACGGCGGAGGCGGCGGCACCACCACCTGGGCCGCCGGCGTCACCTACAAGGCCGGCGACCTCGTCACCTACAACGGCGTCACCTACCGCTGCATCCAGGGCCACACCGCCCAGACCGGCTGGGAGCCGCCCATCGTCCCCGCCCTCTGGCAACAGATCTGACCCACCCGCACGGAACGTGCCGCGGCCCGGTATGGGGACGGACCGCGGCACACCGGCATGCCCGGGAGTTCTCAGTCCGGTCGGCCAACGGGGGTGCTACTGCGGCGGCTTACGGCCCGTCAGTGCCCAGCGGACGTCGACGAAGCCGCGCTGCTGCTCGGCCAGGCGACCGCCCTTCACCTGCTGGAAGGTGACCCAGGTGTTGACCAGGCGCGGGGACTCGGCGCTCGGCAGCATGTCGGTGAGGCCCCAGGTGAGCGGGGGCGTGACGCCGCCGACGTCCATGGTGTCCTCGCCGTCCAGCTGGTCGCGCAGGGTCTTCGCGGTGACTGGCTTCCCGGCCGAGCGCAGCCTCAACTCGGCCTGGAAGAACACCTGGTAGGCCACCCAGGTGGTCTGCACGGCGAGGTCGGACGGCTGGATGCCGGCATCGGACGCCGCCTGGTCCTTCACGGTGGTGCGCAGGTCGTCCCAGGCCGCGGCGGACTCCGGCGGGTACCAGCCGGTGACGTACGCGTCGGCCAGCGGACCGCTCGCGCCGCCCGTCGCGTCGACCACCGACTGCTCCACGGAGCCGGCGATCGAGGCCAGCCGGGTGCGCTTGGGGTTCAGCGCCCGGTAGGCGGTGAGCAGCGGCTTGGTCTGGTCGGGGCCGAGCGCGGCGATCACGCAGTTCCCGGTGGCGTCGTCGCCGAGCGCACGCTTGGAGAGCGCCGCGAAGTCCGCCTTGTTCTCGGGTGCCTTGACGTCGACGGCGGTGATGCCGGCGGGCTTCAGCGCGGCCGAGAGGTAGCGCGCCATGGTGTCCCCGGCGGGGGTGTCGGGGCGGATCAGCGCCACCGACTTGCACCCGGCCTCCACCAGCTGCCGTCCGCTGCCGGCCACCAGCGCCGGGGTCCCGCCCGCCACCGGGTACGACAGCGGGCTGCTGAACTCCGGCCCCGACAGCCCGTACCCGCCCAGGTACGGGATCCCCGCGCTCTCCAGCACCGGCATGAACGCGTCCGCGTGCTGGCTGTACGAGCCGATCACCGCGACCACGTGCGCGTCCACCGCCTGCCGGGCGCAAGCCGTCGCCCCGTCCGCCGAGTTGTGGTCGTTGCAGGTGAGGACCTTGAGCTTGTGCCCGGCGAGGGTGTCCTTGGCGTTGGTCTCCCGCGCGATCGCCGCCGCGAGCGCCGTCACCCCAGGCCGGTCCGTCCCCCCGGTCCCCGACGGACTCCACGTCATCACCGTGTACCCGTCCCCATCCGCCCCGGCAGCGGCCCCGCCGCACCCGGCCACCGCCAGCAGCACCAGCACGCCCGCCGCGGCCGACACCGTCCGCCTGATCATCTCCGCGCCCTTCCCCGACCCGACCAATGTTGTCTAGCCAAGTTGTCCAGGCGAACGCACAGGCAGCCACCGGAAGAACAGCGGAAGTCCTACGTCGGAACAGCGTCACCCGACCCCAGTTCCGGCCGGGCAGCGGCAGGGGCCCACGGAGCCGACGCGCGGATTCAGATTATCCGTCAGTTACCGTCTGTGTCAGTGGAGTTGGTGGAGGGCGCCGGGGGAACACGGCACTTTCTGCGGTGTGGCGGCGGGCCCGACCTGCTAGCGTGCCGACAGTTGGCTGCCGGAGTCCAGAGACTCTCAGTTGGCAGTCCTGTCACGCTAGTTGTGCTCGTCCTGCGATGGCGCGGCCTGCACCTTCCGCCGCGATCCAGCCCGGGACCGACGAGAGGTGGGGGGCCACCATGACCGTGGACGGCGAACTGAGGAGATTGCCGGCCGGGCGACATCCGCACCGGCAGGCACTGGTCGAACTCTTCGCGGCACAGCTGCGCCGCGCACCCGACCGACCGGCCGTGTCGGGTCCCGACGGGACCACCAGTTATGCGGAACTCGGTGCCCTGGCCGAGCAGTTCGCCCGCGGACTGGGCAGGCTGGGAATCGCCCCGGGGGCGGTGGTCGGCCTGGTCGGCAGGCGAGGCACCGACGCCTGTGCGGCGATGCTCGGCAGCGTCCACGCCGGGGTTGCCTACCTGCCGTTGGACGCCCGGCTGCCCGCCGAGCGGCTGGCCCTGATGGTGGCCGACAGTGCGGCCGCGGCCGTGGTGGCGCTGCCCGGCGGCGGTCCGGTGCCGGCCGAACTGGGCGAGCGGGTCCGGGTGCTGGAGCTGTCCGAGGTGCTGGCGGCCGGTCTGGCGGCGGGCGATGCGCCGCTGCCGACACCGGATCCGGACCGCCCCGCCTACGTGATGTTCACCTCCGGCACCACCGGGCGACCCAAGGGCCTGGCGCTGCCGCAGCGCGGGGTGGCCCGGCTGACCGTCGACAACGGATTCCTCGCCTTCCGGCCCGAGGACCGGGTGCTGCACGCGGGGTCGCTCTCCTTCGACTTCTCGATCCTGGAGATCTGGGGAGCGCTGCTGAACGGCGCCTGCCTGGTCCCCGTGGACTCCGCCGTCCTGCTCTCGCCGCCCGCCCTGCAGGGGTTCCTGGCCCGGCACCGGATCACCGCGGCCTTCCTGACCACCGGGGTGTTCCACCAACTGGCGCAGGAACGGCCGCAGGTGTTCGCCGGGCTGCGGGTGGTGGCCACCGGCGGCGAGGCGCTGCAACCCGACGCGGTCCGCCGGGTACTCGAACTCGGCCGGCCGCAGCACCTGTTGAACGCCTACGGGCCGACCGAGGTGACCTGCATGGCGACCTGCCAGGAGCTCACCGAGCTGCCCGAGGACGCCACCTCGGTGCCGATCGGACACCCGATCGCCGACACCCGCTGCCACGTGCTCGGCCCGGACGACCGGCCGGTGCCGCCGGGCGAGGAGGGCGAACTCTGCGTCGCCGGCGGCGGACTGGCCGAGGGCTACCTCAACGCGCCCCGGGAGAGCGCCGAACGCTTCACCACACTGCCGCTCGGCCCCGGCGGCGCCCCCGAACGCGTCTACCGCACCGGCGACGTCGTCACCCGGGACGCCCACGGGCGGCTGGAGTTCCGCGGTCGGCGGGACGACCAGGTGAAGGTGCGCGGGTTCCGCATCGAGCCCGGCGAGATCCGGCTCGCGCTGGTCGCCCACCCGGGCGTGACCGACGCCGCGGTGCTGCCGCGCGAGGACGGGGTGAGCCGCTACCTGACCGCCTACGCCGCCACCGGCGGACGGCCGGGGCGGGTCCCCACCGGCCAGGAGCTGCTGGCCCACCTGCGCGAGCGGCTGCCGGCCTTCATGGTCCCGGCCACCGTCACGGTGCTGGACCGGCTGCCGCTGACCACCGCCGGGAAGCTGGACCGGGCCGCGCTGCCGCAGCCGTCGCCGGCCGGCCCGGCGGGTGGTCCGGCGGACGGCGACGCGCCGACCGACGGCTCCCCGGCCGCCGAGGTCGGCGCGGCCTGGGCCGAGCTGCTGCCGGCCGGGCAGGAGGAGGACTTCTTCGAGGCCGGCGGCAACTCGCTGCTCGCCGTGCAACTGGTGGCCCGGGTGCAGCAGCGCCTGGAGCTGGACGACGAGGCCAACTTCGAGCTGATCACCCACCTGCTCGAGCAGCCCACCCGGTCGGCCTTCACCACCGCCGTCGAACAGGCCCGGGCCGCCGGTCCCGGCACCGGCCCGGCCGACCGCTGGCGTCCGGACACCTCCTGGGAGGTCCCGGCGGCCGGCACCGCGCAGCCGCGGCCGAACTGGCGCGACCCGCGGCACGTGCTGCTCACCGGCGCCACCGGCTACCTGGGCGCCTGGCTGCTGCGCGAACTGCTGGCCCGCACCGACGCCCGGGTGCACACCCTGGTCCGGGCCCGCGACGTCGAGCACGCCCGGGAGCGGCTGGCCGGCGCCCAGCAGCGCTACGGCAGCCTGGCCGCGCTGCCCGCCGACCGGGTGCACCCGGTGCTCGGCGACCTGGCCCGCCCCCGGCTGGGCCTGGCCGACCGGGACTGGGGCGAGCTGGCGGCCACCGTGGACGTGGTCCACCACTGCGGCGCGGAGGTCAACTTCCTCTACCCGTACGAGAAGCTGCGGGCCGCCAACGTGCACGGCACCCAGGAGGTGCTGCGACTGGCGGCCGGCCGGTCGGTGCCGGTCCACTACGTCTCCACCCTGGCCGTGGTGCACGGCATGGGCGCGGCCGGGCTGAGGCGGGTGACCGAGCGGACCCCGCTGGATCACGTGGAACTGCTCGGCATGGGCTACCCGGAGAGCAAGTGGGTGGCCGAGGAGGTGGTGCGGGCCGCCGGACGGGCCGGGCTGCCCGTCGCGGTGCACCGCCCGCACGAGATATCCGGCGACACCGTGCACCACGTGTGGAACAGCGGGGCCGCGGTCTGCGAGCTGTTCCGGGTGATCGCCGAACTGGAGCTGGCGCCCGATCTGGACTTCGCCCTCAACCTGGTACCGGTCGACTTCGTCGCCGCCGCCATCGTCAGGCTGGCCCGGCAGGTGCCCGCCACCGGTCAGAGCTACCACCTGGGCAACTCGCGGGAGGCGCTGCTGGGCGAGGTGGTGGAGCGGCTCCGCGCGCACGGCCACCGGATCGCCACGGTGCCGTTCGAGGAGTGGACCGCGGCCGTCGCCGCGCACCTGACGGACCGTCCGGGCCACCCGTTCGCCCCGATCCTGCCCTCCTTCACCCGCACCGGGCCGGGCGGGTTCACCGCGATGGACCTGTTCCGGGCGAGCATCAGCCCCGAGCTGGACCGCTCCAACGCGCTCGCCGGGCTGGCCGGCAGCGGCATCGACTGCCCGCCGGCCGACGCCCGGTTGCTGGACGGGTACATCCGTTACTTCCACGCCAGCGGCTTCCTCACCGAGCCCGCGCTCACCGCCGGAGGCCTCGATGGCTGAGCTCCTGACCGCCGTTCCCGACCTGTCCGACCCGCGCGCCTTCCACCCGGCCGCGCCGTACGCCGCGCTGGCCGAACTGCGCCGCCGCGACGGACTCCACTTCCAGCCGCGCACCGGCGCCCCCGGCTTCTGGTCGGTCACCCGCTACCGCGACCTGGACGCGGTCTTCCGTGACGCCACCGGGTTCAGCGCCGAGTCCGGGATGACCCTGGACTCGGCGCTGGGCGAACGCGACCCGGCGGCGGGTCTGATGGTCGAGATCTCCGACCCGCCCGCGCACACCCGGCTGCGTCGGCTGCTCAGCGGCGGCCTGAACAAGTCCATCGCCCGGGCGATGACCGAGCAGCTGCGCGAGCTGGTCGCCCAGCGGGTCGGGCAGGCGGTCCGGGACGGCGAGTGCGAGATCGTCTCCACCGTCAGCGCGGTGGTGCCGGCCGCGGCCACCGGGCTGCTGCTCGGGCTTCCGGAGCGGGAGTGGGCCAAGCTCGCCGACCGGGCCGGCCGGGCGATCACCGGCTCGCTGTCCGCCGACGACCCGCGGGCCGGCGACCTGGCAGCCCGCCGCGCCGCCACCGCCACCGCCAACGGCCAGCTGCTGATGCACCTGGCCGGCCTGCTGGACCACGCCGAGCTGGCCCCGGACGGACTGATCCGCCGCCTGCTCGACGCCGAGGTGGACGGGGACCGGCTGAGCCGCGAGGAGGTGCTGGTGAACTGCCTCAACCTGGCGGTGGCCGGCAACGAGACCACCAAGAACGCGGTCACCGGCGGCCTGGTGGCCTTCGCCGAGCACCCCGACCAGTGGGACCTGCTGCGCCGGCGGCCGGAGTTGCTGGACAGCGCGGTGGAGGAGGTACTGCGCTGGGTGACCCCGACCCAGCACTTCGTGCGCACCGTGCTGGAGCCCCGGGTGGTCGGCGGCACCGCGCTGGAGCCTGGCGAGCTGATCTGCCTGTGGATCACCTCGGCCAACCGGGACGAGGAGGTGTTCGACCGTCCCCAGGACTTCCGGATCGACCGCAGCCCCAACCTGCACTACTCGTTCACCAGCGGCAAGCACTTCTGCCTGGGCGCCCCCCTGGCCCGGACGGAGATCCGGCTGGTCTTCGAAGCGCTGCTGGCCCGGGTGGCCCGGATCGAGCTGCTCGGCCCGCCGCAGCGCCGGGCCACCACGCTGATCAACTGCTACGTGAGCCAGCACCTGGTCCTGCACCAGGACTGACCGGCCGTGGCGTGCAAGCGCAGCGGGGCGTCGGGGCCTTCACCGATCCGGCGCACGGTGGTGGGGTCGTGGGCACCCGGGGTTCATCGCGCGGGGTAGGGGGCCGGGCGGACGTGTTCTTGTGGACCTGTCGATCGGGAGACCATTGTGACCAGTGATCAGCAGCCCAGCCGTCGGGTCGTGTTGCGGAGCGGGATCGCCACCGGGGCGGTCGCCGCGGTGGGGCTCGGTGGGGGAGAGGCGGTGGCGGAGGGGGTGCCGGCGGATCGGGTGGTCACGTTGACCGGTCATCTGCCCACGGGCGCAGCGGACTTCGTGTACTTGCCGGTGGAGGTGCCGAAGGGCGTGCGGGAGATCGCCGTCTCGTACAGCTACGACAAGCCGGCGGTGCCGGCGGGTACGCCGGGGAACTCGTGCGACATCGGGATCTTCGACGAACGGGGGACGGAACTCGGCGGGGAGGGGTTCCGCGGCTGGTCGGGCGGGTTCCGGACGGCGTTCAGCATCGCGCGGGACCAGGCGACGCCCGGGTACCTGCCCGGGCCGGTCAACGCCGGGACGTGGCACGTGGTGCTCGGCCCCTACCAGGTCGCGCCGCAGGGCCTGGACTACAGCGTGCAGGTCACCCTCCGGTTCGGCGCGCCGGGCCCGGCATTCACGCCGAGCTACCCGGCGGAGCGGGCCAAGGGCCGCGGCCGGGCCTGGTACCGCGGCGACTGCCACCTGCACACCGTGCACTCCGACGGCCGCCGCCTGCCGGAGGAGGTGGCCGCGGGCGCCCGGGCCGCCGGGCTGGACTTCATCGTGTCGACGGACCACAACACCAGCTCCTCGCACGGGGTGTGGGGCCCGCTGGCCGGACCCGACCTGCTGATCGTCACCGGTGAGGAGATCACCACCCGCAACGGACACTGGCTGGCGCTCGGCCTGGAGCCCGGGCAGTTCGTCGACTGGCGCTACCGCTCGCGGGACGACCAGTTCCCGCGCTTCGCCCGCCAGGTGCACCGCGCCGGCGGCCTGGTGGTGCCCGCGCACCCGTACTGCCCGTACGTGGCCTGCCAGTGGAAGTTCGGCTACGACGACGCCGACGCCGTCGAGGTGTGGAACGGCCCCTGGACGTACGACGACGAGTCGACCGTCGACACCTGGGACGGGCGGCTGGCGGTCGCGCTGCGCGAGAACCGCAGGTGGCTGCCGGCAATGGGCAACAGCGACGCGCACAGCGTGCCGCAGGTGATCGGCTCGCCGCACAACGTCGTGTACGCGGAGGACCTGACCCGGGACGCGGTGCTCGCCGGCCTGCGCGCCGGGCGCAGCTGGCTGGCCGAATCGTCCTCCGTGCAACTGGAGTTGACCGCGACCGGGCACGGGCGGCAGGTCGGGATCGGCGAGGAGCTGAGCGTCCCGGCGGATGCGCCGGTGGACGTGCGGCTGACGGTCTCCGGGGTGCCGGGCGGCACGGTGCGGCTGATCACCGACGAGGGCCAGATGCACCAGGAGTCGCTGCCCGCCGACGGCACCGGGACGGTGGTGTGGCGCACCACCGCCTCGCTCGCCGCGTACGTCCGGGCCGAGGTGCGCCACCCGAAGGCGGACGGCGCGCCGGGCAAGGGCAACGCGATGGGCCCAGACCTGCCGTGGGGCCCGATGGCCGCGCTCACCAACCCGATCGTCCTGCGGACGCGCTAACGGCAGCGGACGAGCCTACCGGCGGTTCCCGGAGCGCAACGGGAGCCGCCGGTCAGCGGCCTGACGGTCCGTCACCGGCGAAGAGGGTGTCCAGGGCGCGGTCGACCCGGTCGCGTACGGTCTCGCTGCCGGGCGGGACCAGGCGCAGGGTCCGGTGCAGCCACGGTGCGAGGGCGGCGGCGGGGGCCTGGAGGAAGGCGTCGCCGCCGGGGGAGCAGAGCATCAGGGTGACCACACGGCGGCCGGCCGAGGTGGTGGGCCAGATCCGGACGTCGCCGAAGCCGGTCGGCCGGAGCAGGCCCTGGACCAGGAGGTCGCGGGCGAAGAACCAGCCGACCGGCTGGGCCGAGTCGACGTGGAAGGAGACGTGCAGGGCGTAGGGGTCGTCGGCGGAGTAGACCAGCCGGGCCGGGAGGGGGAAGAACTCCTCGGGGGACAGCAGCAGTTCCATCACCAGGTCGAGGCGCAGCTCGGCGGGGCTCTCCATCGCGGTGTCTCTCCACTCGGTCCGCCGCGGCGGTTCCGGGCGGCTCTGCGCAGGAGGGTAGGGCCGCCCGGAGTGCGCGGCGGCGCCGTTGACCACCGATGCCACCAACGCTGTCGCCACGGACAGCCGGGCACCGCCCCGGCCTGTCGGGCCGGACAAACGCGTCCCCCGACCGCCGGACACGGCGTCAACCGGACCGGCACCGCTCACTCGTGGAACGTCCGTACGGCGCAGGCGGGCGCGGGCGCGATCACGGCGCGGAGCCGACGGGCGGGCAGGTCGGCGCGGTCACGTCCACCCGGTACGTGCTGCCTAGGCTCGCCGCATGGGCACCCCACGGACCGCACCGCACCCCGACCGGCCAGTGGACGAGGCACCGCGGTCTGACTCGGCCGGGCGGCTGGCCGCGCACCTGCTGGCGCGCCTCGCGTCGCTGACCGAGGAAACGGTCCGGCGGATCCGCGAGAGCATGAGCGTGTACCGCTCCGCCGGGCCGCTGCCCGCCGGGGACCTCGCCGAGTCGGTGCGCAGCAACATCGAGTTCACGCTGCGCCGGCTGGCCCGCGAGGACGCGCCGTGCCTGGACGCGCCGCGCCGCACCGGCCGGCTGCGCGCCGAGCAGGGCGTGCCGCTGGCGACCGTGCAGTCGGCGTTCCGGGTCGGCTTCGCCCACCTGTGGGAGACCATGGCCGCCGAGGCGCTGCGCCACGGGCTGGCCTCCGACGCGGAGTTGGTGCAGATGGCCACCGACGTCTGGCGGTTCAACGAGGAGTCGACCACCGCCATGATGAACTCCTTCACCGCGACCGCGGCGCAGCTGATGGTCCGCCGCGACCAGGAGCGCTCCGCCCTGGTGGACGTGGTGCTGCGCGGCGGCATGGGCAACCCCGGCTCGGTGCTGGAGGCCGCCGACATGCTCACCCTCCCGTACGACGGCACCTTCGCGGTGGTGGTCGCCCACGCGCCGGGTCTCGCCCGGCAGGCGCTGCCGGACATCGAACCCACGCTGCGGGAGCAGGACATGGGCTCGGCCTGGCGGCTGACCCCGGACGCGCACATCGGCATCGTCTCGATGCGGGCCGCCGGGGCGATCGACCTGCTGGTGGACACGCTGCGCCGGCAGACCGTCCGCCGGGCCGGGGTCAGCCCCTGCTACACCCGGCTGGACCAGACGCCGCAGGCGCTGCACCTGGCCCAGGTGGCGCTCGCGAGTTCGGCCCGGCCGGAGGAGACGGTGACCCTGTTCGACGCCAATCCGCTGCCGATGCTGGTGGCGAGCGCGCCGTCCACCGCGTCCCGGATCGGCAACCAGGTGCTCGGCCCGCTGCTGGACCTGCCCGCCAACCAGCGGGACCAGCTGCTCACCACCATGTCGACCTTCTTCACGGTGGACGGCTCCGCCGACAAGGCCGCCAAGCTGCTGTTCTGCCACCCGAACACGATCCGCTACCGGCTGCGCCGGATCGAGCAGCTCTCCGGCCGCTCGTTCGAACGCCGGCTGGACTCCGCGGAGTTGTACATCGCATTGCAGGCCGTCCTGCACCTGCCGGACGTGGTGCGCGACCCGCTGGAGTGACGCCGCGTCAACTCCCGTGGTGGGAGGAGTCGTTCGAGAGCCTCCGCGGCGGCTTCGGCGCGTGGCTCGCCGCCGCGGGTGGCGTCGTAGGCGCGGGCCTCCTGGTCGTAGTCGATCACGTGTCCCCCCGGGTGTGCGGCTGCCTCGGGCGGAGCGTAGCGGGTGGGTCGGCCGGCCGGGGGCGGGGAGTGGGGAGTGGAGAGCGGCCTGTGGGTCAGCCGAAGTCGGGGATGGGGTGGTCGGGTTCGAGGGCGGCGGCGATCCGCTGGGTGATCACGTGGGCGTTGTGGGTGGCGGGGGCGTTCGGGCCGTTGGTGGTGGAGACCGCGATGGCCAGGTGGTCGCAGGGGAGGTAGGCCTGGGCGGCGGAGTAGCCGAAGAACAGCGGGTGTTGGGCGATCCAGTCGCCGAGGACGACGACGCCCATGCCGTAGTGGGTGGCCTCGCTGTTGTGCAGGCAGATGTCCGCCGGGCAGCGGTCGGTGGCGTGGCCGAGGCCGACCGTGCCCGGGTCGAGCAGTTGCCGGTAGCCGGCGGGGGAGAGTAGTTCGCCGGAGCCGATCCCGGAGGCGGACCGGGCCAGGTCGCAGATGTCGGTGGTCTGGACGGCGCCGGGGGCGGTGGTCCAGGACGGGTTCCAGAAGGTGGACTCCTCGTACGTGCCGCGTTCGGCGGTGAACGCGTGCAGGACGGGGGTGGGGATGTCCGGGGTGAAGCTGTTGCTGGTCTCGGTCAGGCCGAGCGGGCCCAGCACCTTCTGCTGGAGCAGCACCTCCAGCGGAGTGTGGGTGATCTTCTCCAGGGCGGCGCCGAGCAGGACGAAGTTGGCGTGCGAGTAGCTCCAGTTGGTGCCCGGGTCGTACAGCAGGTCCTGGCGCAGCGAGATGTCGAGCAGCTCGTCGGCCGTCCACTGGCGGAACGGGTTCGCGTAGACGGACGGTCCGAAGTTCGGGTCCTTGACGTAGTCGATCAGCCCGGTGGTGGAGTTGCCGAGCATCCGCAGGGTGAACCGGTCGCCCCAGCCGTGCGGGAGGTCGGGCAGCCAGCGGCCGACGGTGTCGTCGAGGTCGACCACCCCCTCGTCGGCCAGCCGCAGCAGTGCGGTGCCCATGTAGGCGATCGCGATGTTGCCGTTGCGGAAGTGCATGTCGGGCTCGGCCGGGACGGCGGTCATCGACTCGCCGAGGGCGGCGGTGGTGATCTCCTGGCCGTCGCGGGTGACCCGCAGGATCACGGACTTGAGGTCGAACTCCTCCTTGGCCTGCTCGGCGATCCGGCGGATCTCGGCGGCCGGACCGCTCCCGGGGACCGGGGAGCTGACGCAGTGTCGGCGGTGGGCGTGGGCGTCGTCGCCCGGCGCGCCGGTGGCGGTGCCGACCGGGGCGCCGACGGTGAGGAGGGCGACGACGGCGCAGAGGCGCAGCAGGGTGTTCGGCCGAGAGGGTCTCATGGCCGCAGTATCGGCCGGTCCCTGACGGTCCCTCAGACACGCCCGGGCGGCGCGCAGGGAAGGTCACCCGTCAGGCGGGGGGGTTGACGTGTTGCGGAAATTTCTTGCGTACGGTGTCCGGACTTCGCCCGATGAATGCGCTATCCGGCGGCGTCATGAAGTCTTTACAGGCCGGTCATGGCTCAGTAATCTCCCTGGAAGTTCTTGCAGCTTCTTGCGCAAACTCCCCCACCCACTTCTGCCGCGAGGCAGTCCCCACCGCCCGCGGCCTGACCGAGGGACACTCCCTTGACCAGAAGAGCTCGGCACCGGCGGCGCCCCATCGCCGCCGTCCTGACAGCCGTCACGGCGCTCACCGCCGGACTGCTGACGACCACTCAACTCGGCCTCTCCGCAGGCGCGGTGACCGCGACCACGGCGGCGAGCAGCAACACCGCCACCGTCTTCTACTACACCAAGACCCGCAACTGGTCGACGTACAACCTGCATTGGGCGCCCGATGGGGGCAGCTGGACGACCGTCCCCGGCACCGCGATGGAGCCCGCCTGCACGGACTGGGTGAAGAGGACCGTGGACCTCGGCACCGCCACCGGTCTGCAGGCGACCTTCAACAACGGCACGGGCACCTGGGACAACAACGGCGGGAAGAACTACGCCCTGGGCACCGGCACCGTGGTGGTCAAGGACGGTGTGGTCGCCCACAGCGATCCGTGCGGCACCGACAACGGCGGTACCGCGTCGCCGAGTCCGAGCCCGAGCGCGTCGACTGGTGCGGCCGGGACGACGGTCTACTACTACACCAGGACCCGCAACTGGTCGGCCTACGACCTGCACTACGCCCCCAACGGCGGGACGTGGACCACGGTGCCCGGCGTGGCGATGGCCGCGGCCTGCACGGACTGGGTGAAGAGGACCGTGGACCTCGGCACCGCCACCGGCCTGCAGGCGACCTTCAACAACGGCACGGGCACCTGGGACAACAACGGCGGAAAGAACTACGCGCTCGGCACCGGGACGGTGACGGTGAAGGACGGGGTGATCGACGCCACCGACCCCTGCGGCACCACCGCCAGCCCGAGCCCGAGCCCGTCCGCGTCCGCCAGCGTGAGCCCGAGCGCCAGCCCGAGCCCGTCCGCGTCGGCCAGCCCCAGCACCAGCCCTAGTCCGTCCGGGAACAGCGCCACGGTCTTCTACTCGACCGCCGTGGTGGGGTGGAGCATCGTCAACCTGCACTACGCGCCGGCCGGCGGGGCGTGGACGGCGGTGCCGGGCGTCGGCATGACGCTCGCCTGCCCGGGCTGGTACAAGCGGACCGTCCCGCTCGGCAGCGCCGCGACGATGGCCGCCACGTTCAACAACGGCAACGGCACCTGGGACAACAACAACGGCGCCAACTACGTCGTCCCGGCGGGCTTGAGCACCGTGCAGAACGGCAGGGTCACCGCCAACGCGGCCGACCCGTGCGCCGCGGTGGTGCCGGACACCACCGCGCCGAGCGTGCCCGGCTCGGTGAACGCCAGTGCCACCGACACCTCGATCGTGCTGACCTGGGAGCCGTCCACCGACGACACCGGGGTGACGGGCTATCAGGTCACCCGCAGCGGCGGCACCAAGGGCAGCTCGGTGATCAACGTCGGCTCGACGGTGTACTCGGACAGCGGGCTGGAGGCGCGCACCGTCTACACGTACACGGTGAAGGCGCTGGACGCGGCCGGCAACGTGTCCGCCGCCTCCGCCGCCGCGGTCGCCACCACCGGTGACGCCCCGCCGGCCGCCAAGCCCGGCGAGATGATCGGCACCGACCCGCGCAAGGACCCGATCTACTTCGTGCTCACCGCCCGCTTCTACGACGGCGACACCTCCAACGACCGCGGCGGCAACCAGGACGTGAAGTCCGGCAACGCCGCCAACAACGACCCGATGTTCCGCAGCGACTTCAAGGGCCTGGTGCAGAAGCTCGACTACATCAAGGGCCTCGGCTTCTCGGCGGTCTGGATCACCCCGGTGGTGCTCAACCGCTCCGACTACGACTACCACGGCTACCACGGCTGGGACTTCTACCAGGTCGACCCGCGCCTTGAGTCGGCTGGCGCCTCGTACCAGGACCTGATCAACGCCGCGCACGCCAAGGGCATCAAGATCTACCAGGACGTGGTCTACAACCACAGCTCCCGGTGGGGCGCGAAGGGCCTGTTCGTGCCGACCGTGTACGGCGTCCGGGACGCGCAGTGGTCCTGGTACTACGACGAGAAGCAGCCCGGCTTCGAGTACGACGGCCTGACCGTCGAGCCGAAGAGCGGCAAGTCGTACTACAACGGCGACCTGTGGTCGACCACCCAGCCGTCCGGCCAGACCTGCGTCGGCTGGGGCAACCCCACCCAGTACAAGAGCCCCGAGGGCTACACCATCTACAACTGCCAGTGGCCGAGCCCGACGTCGGGCATGTTCCCGGCTCGCTACTTTCATAGCTGCTGGATCGGGAACTGGGAGGGCGAGGACTCGCGCTCCTGCTGGCTGGCCGACGACCTGGCGGACTTCAACACCGAGAACGCCGAGGTGCAGAACTACCTGATCGGCGCGTACGACAAGTACATCGACATGGGCGTGGACGGCTTCCGGGTCGACACCGCCGTGCACATCCCGCGGGTCACCTGGAACCGCCGGTTCCTGCCCGCGATCCAGCAGCGCGTCACCCAGGACTGGGGGCCGACGAAGGGTCAGAACTTCTTCGTCTTCGGCGAGGTCGCCGCGTTCGTCAACGACAAGTGGAACCGCGGCTCGGTCAACCACTCCGCGCAGTTCTACACCTGGAAGGAGCGCAAGGACTACACCGCCGACGACGTGCAGGCCGCGCTCGACCAGTACACCTACGAGGAGCAGCTCGGCACCGGCAACCAGCCGACGTCCACCAACGCGTTCCTGAACGGCAACGCCTACCACGCGCCCGACCACTCGAAGTTCTCCGGCATGAACATCATCGACATGCGGATGCACATGAACTTCGGTGACGCGCACAACGCCTTCAGCAACGGCAAGGACTCCGACGACTCCACCAACGACGCCACCTACAACGTGGTGTACGTGGACAGCCACGACTACGGGCCGAACAAGTCGTCCGTCCGCTACACCGGGGGCACCGACGCCTGGGCCGAGAACATGGCGTTGATGTGGACCTTCCGCGGCATCCCGACGCTGTACTACGGCTCGGAGATCGAGTTCCAGGCCGGGAAGACCATCGACTGCGGGCCGTCCTGCCCGCTGGCCACCACCGGTCGCGCCTACTACGGCGACCACGTCGAAGGCACCGTCGTCGCCTCCGACTTCTCCGTGGTCTCCGGCGCGAGCGGCCCCGTCGCCACCACGCTGCAGCAGCCGCTGGTCCAGCAGGTGCAGCGGCTCAACCAGATCCGGCGGGCGATCCCGGCGCTCCAGATGGGCCAGTACTCCACCGAGGGGGTGAACGGCGGCATGGCCTTCAAGCGCCGCTACACCGACGCCGCGAGCGGCGTCGACTCCTTCGCGCTGGTCACCGTCACCGACGCGGCCGCGTTCACCGGCATCCCCAACGGCACCTACCGGGACGCGGTTTCGGGCGACGTGCGGACGGTCACCGACGGCACGCTGTCCATCGCCGCACCCGGCAAGGGCAACCTGCGGGTCTACGTCCTCGATCTCCCGGGCAACCCCGCGCCCGGGAAGATCGGGACAGCAGGTCCGTACCTGAAGTAGTTTTTCTTCTCCAGCGGTCGGCGGGCGCGCTCAGGGGGCGGGCCCGCCGACCCCTGCTAGCGTGTGGTTCCGTGGCCGCAGCACGGGAGTTGACCGACGACGAGGGCACGCCCGTCCGGCTCGGACCGGTGCGCCGGGTGGTCTCGCTGGTGCCCTCGCTCACCGAGGCGGTCACGGTGACCGCGCCCGGACTGCTGGTCGGCGCCACCGACTGGTGCACCCACCCCGCCGGGCTCGACGCCGCCCGGATCGGCGGCACCAAGAACCCCGACGTGGCGCGGGTGCTGGCGCTCGCGCCCGACCTGGTGATCGCCAACGAGGAGGAGAACCGGGCCCCGGACCTGGCCGAACTCCGCGCAGCCGGGGCACCGGTGTGGACCACCCGGATCCGCGACCTGGACTCCGCGCTCGCCTCGCTCCGCCGCCTGCTCGTCGACGCCCTGCAGGCCCCGCCTCCCGACTGGCTGGCGACGGCGGACGCGGCGTGGCAGTCGGTGCCGCGACTGGACGGCGTGCCGGCCGTGGTGCCGATCTGGTGCCGCCCCTGGATGGTGCTTGGCCGCGACACCTTCGCCGGCGACCTGCTGCAGCGCCTCGGCGTCACCCTCGTCCACGCCGACCACCCCGAGCGCTACCCGCGCGTTCCCATCGACGAACTGCGCTCCTGCGGCGCCGAGTTGGTGATCCTGCCGGACGAGCCCTACCGCTTCACCGCCACCGACGGCCCGGAGGCGTTCCCCGGCCTGCCGCACGCCCTGGTGAGCGGGCGTCATCTCACCTGGTACGGACCGTCGTTGGCCGAGGCGCCCACGCTGCTCGCGGCGAGCCTGCGGAGCGGTTTCCCGCCACTGTCTTGAACCAGCGTTCATCCGGCCGTTGCCCGCGGCGGTGCGCGTCGCCAGCACAATGCACCAGCACACGGCGAACACACCGGGAGACAGCATGAACAGACGCCTCTACGCAGCCGCCAGCCTGGCCCTCGCGATGACCGTGATACCGGCCACCGCCGCCTCGGCGGACCAGGACGGTCCGGCCCGCGGCGCCCGCGCGCCGTTCACGCTCGCGGTCTACGGCGACGCCCCGTACGGCACCAGCCCGACCGACACCGCCGAGTTCCAGGCCACCCCGGCGTTCATCGCCTCGGTCAACGCCGACCCGGACGTCAGCACGGTCATCCACGTGGGCGACATCCACTCCGGCAAGCAGTACTGCACCGAGGCGTACGACCAGTCCATCGCCGCGCTGTGGAAGACCTTCGCCGACCCGCTGGTCTACACCCCCGGCGACAACGAGTGGGCCGACTGCCACAAGGCCGGCGAGGGCGGCGGCAAGTACAACGCGGCCACCGGCCAGATCGACCCGGTCCTCGACCCGGCCACCGGCCAGCCCGTCGACTACGCCGCCGGCAACCCGGCCAAGAACCTCGACCTGATCCGCAAGACGTTCTTCGCCCGGCCCGGCCACACCCTCGGCAGCGACTCGCTGCGCGTCCTCTCCCAGGCGCAGCTGCCGAACTGGCTGCACCCCGAGGACGCCACGTACGTCGAGAACGTGCTGTGGGTCAAGAACGGCACCCTGTTCGTCACGATCAACGTGCCCGGCGGCTCCAACAACGACGCCGACCCCTGGTACGGCGCGCCGACCGCCTCCCAGGAGCAGCTCGACGAGGCCGCCAAGCGCACCGCCGCCGACCTGCGCTGGCTGAACACCGCCTTCACCCTGGCCCACCTCGGCGGCGTCTCCTCCGTCGTGGTCACCACCCAGGCCGACATGTGGGACCTGGACGGCAAGACCGCCGCGCACGTGGCGAACTACGAGCCGATCATCTCCAGCCTGGCCTCGCACACCACCGCCTTCGGCAAGCCGGTGCTGCTGCTGATGGGCGACTCGCACGTCTACCGCTCGGACGACCCGCTGACCCAGGGCTCGGCCTGCACCGGCGACGCCGGCGTCTGCGCCGAGGACGCCTGGACGAGTCACCCGAGCTACAACGTCCCGAACTTCCACCGCATCGTGGTCCACGGCAGCACCGTGCCGCTGGAGTGGCTGAAGCTGACCGTCACCCCGGGCGCGCACAACCCGACCACCGCCACCTCCTTCGGTCCGTTCAGCTGGACCCGCATCACCAAGGGCTGATCCCCCCGCCCGCCCGGCCGGACCACCCCGCGCAGCGGCGGCGGTCCGGCCGGGCGGCGGCGCTTCCGGGTACGCCCCGTGACGCTCCGTCAGCGCGGGCGGGCCGGTGGGCGGGTGAAGACGCAGTCGCCGCAGAGGCCGCCGGCGGGGGTGCGGTAGTAGAGGCAGCAGGAGGTGCGGCGGAAGGCGAGCGGACGACCGGGCGGGGTGAGGGTGCCGGTGGGGGCGAGGGCCGGGTGGCTGAGGAGCTGCCTGGCGAGGACGGCGGCGACCGGCAGGGCGGTGAGCTGGCGTGCGGTGCCGACCAGCGCGGAGGCGGTGTTGCCCGCGAGCAGGCCCGGGGCGACGGGGGCGACCGTGCGGACGGCCTCGGCGAGCGGGGTGAGGTGGGCGTCCAGGACGGCGGCGGCGAGGGTGTCGGCCGTCGCGGGCTCGGGGCCGGCGGGCTCGGACAGCCAGAGGTCGAGCGGGCCCTGCGGCGGGAGGGTGAAGCGCGCGGCGTCCAGGGCGGGGGTGCGGCCGGTGAGCGCGGCGACGCCGAGGCCGACCGACCAGAGCCGGGCGGCCAGCCCCAGGTGGGCGGTGGAGGCGGCGACCCGGGGCTCGCGGGTCCGCAGGATCCGGCCGACCTCGGCGATCCGCGCGGCGAGCGGGCCGTCCGCGGCGGAGAGCTCGCGCAACGGGCGGGCGGCGGCCGGTGGTGGGTCCGTGCGGACGGCGAAGTACGGACCGAGCGCGGTGAGTCGGGCGGCCGTCAGGTGGTGCGGGTCGGGGGTCATGGCCGTCTCTCCGGTGCGGGTGCTGCCTGCGCCGTCGATGCTAGCCGCACGGCTGCCCGGTGCCCGAGCCGCCGTACCGGCCGGTAGCGCCGGCGCCGGGCAATGTGCCCTGGCGGCCGGCGGCCTGACGATCTATCGTCACGGGCGGCGCAGTCTGCCGGTCGGTCGTGACGCGAGGAGGATGCCGGGTGCGGTACCGGGAGTTGGGACGCAGCGGGGTTTCGGTGTCGGAGGTCGGCTACGGCGCGTGGGGCATCGGCGCCTCGGGCTGGATCGGGGCCGAGGAGGACGAGTCGCTGCGGGCGCTGCACCGCGCCGTCGACCTCGGCGTCAATTTCATCGACACCGCCCGTGGTTACGGTGAGAGCGAACGGCTGGTCGGCCGGGTGGTGCGGGAGCGCGCCGCCAACGGCGAGCGGGTGGTGGTGGCCACCAAGGTGCCGCCGCTGAACCGCCAGTGGCCCGCCGGCCGCGGCGTCGACCCGGCGGAGACCTTCCCCGGCGCGCACATCCGGCAGAGCGTCGAGACCAGCCTGCGGGCCAGCGGCCTGGAGCGGTTCGACCTGGTGCAGTTCCACGTGTGGAGCGACGAGTGGACCGGCCGCGGCGACTGGCTGGAGACCGTCACCGACCTCAAGGCGTCCGGCGCCATCGGGCTGTTCGGCGTCTCCATCAACGACCACGAGCCGCACAACGCCCTGGAGTTGGTGCGCAGCGGCGTGGTCGACGCGGTCCAGGTGATCTTCAACGTCTTCGACCAGTCCCCGCTGGACGAACTCCTCCCCGCCTGCCAGGAGCACGGCGTCGGCGTCATCGTCCGGGTCGCCCTCGACGAGGGCGGCCTGACCGGGCAGCTCGCCCCCGGCACGGTCTTCCCCGAGGGTGACTTCCGCCGCCGCTACTTCCGCGACGACCGCCTCGCCGAGGTCGATCGCCGGGTGAAGGCGATCACCGCCGACCTCGGCATCGACCGCTCCCAACTAGCCGAGACCGCGCTGCGCTTCGTGCTCAGCGCACCGGCCGTCTCCACGGTGATCCCCGGGATGCGCTCGGTCCGCAACGTCGAGCGCAACGTGCCCGTCGGCGACGGCGTCCCGCTCGGTGCCGAGCAGCTCGCCGTGCTGGCCGGGCACCGCTGGGTGCGCAACTACTACTCCTGACGGGCGGGACCGCCGAGGTGCGTGCGGCGGGCGGGGTTCGGTGGCAAGGTGGGGACCATGTGCGGTCGGTTCGTCTCCACCACTGATCCCAACGACCTCGTCGCGCTGCTGTCCGTGGCGCGGTGGAATCCCACCGAGGCGCTGGCGCCGAGCTGGAACGTGGCGCCCACCGATCCGGTGCCCGCGGTGCTGGAGCGGGTGGACCCCGAGAGCGGCGAGGTGGTGCGCCAACTGCGGGCGCTGCGCTGGGGGTTGGTCCCGTCCTGGGCGAAGGACCCGTCCGGCGGGGCTCGGATGATCAACGCCCGGTCGGAGACCGTCGACCAGAAGCCGTCCTTCCGCAAGGCGTTCACCGCCCGGCGCTGCGTGATCCCGGCGGACGGGTACTACGAGTGGAAGCAGGTCCCGGCCGGGGACGGCCGCAAAGCGTTCAAGCAGCCGTACTACCTCAGCACGGGCGAGGTGATGCTGATGGCCGGGCTGTACGAGTTCTGGCGGGACGCCACGCTCCCCGACGACAACCCGGCCGCCTGGCTGACCACCGCGACGATCATCACCCAGGACGCCACCGACAGCGCGGGCCGGGTCCACGACCGGATGCCGCTGACCGTCACCCGGGACGACCTCGGGGACTGGCTCGACCCCGCCAACACCGACCGCGCCGACCTGCACCACCTGCTGCACCGCCCCGCCGACGGCAACCTCCGCGTCCGCGCCGTCCCCACCACCGTCAACCGCGTCGCCAACAACGGCCCCGACCTGCTCGCCGACGCCCCGGACCCGCTGGGCCTGGCCGACTGACGCCCCGTCGCCTGCGGGCGGCTACGCTCCCGGACATGGACGAGCACGGGGGATTCGGGGCGATGCTGGCCCGACTGCTGGAGTACCGGGGGCCGGGCGCGGGGGAGTGGGCGGCGGGTCCGGAGTTCGACGGGGTCCTGGCGGGCGCGGAGCCGACGGAGGCATGGCTGCGACACCTCGCCCCGCTGCTGGGGCTGCACGAGGCGGATCTGCTGATCCTCGCGGGCCGGCCCGTCCCGGACGAGCTGGCGCCGGGTGATCCGGGGGCGGCGAGCTCGGTGGCGAGGCTGGTGCAGGACGCCGTGCACCTGACGCCGGAGCGGCGCGGCGAGGTGCTGCGCTTCGTCCGCGCCTTCCCTGCGGCGCCGCACACCGGCGGCGGGGAGTGGGACTGGACCGCCGGCGACCGGTCGGGGCCGGGCCATCGGCTGATGCGGATGGTCGCCTGCCGGAACCTGGCGCGGGCGGGCACGGCGTACGTCATGGCCGTGCTGACGCCCAGTTACCTGTCGGCGACCACCTGGGTCGGGATCGCCCGCGGCGCGGTGGAACTGACTTCGCGTCTGGTCACCGACATCGCGACGGTGCTGGGCATCGACCCGGGCGCGTTGGCCGCCCTGGTCGGCGTCGTCCTTCCCGAACCGCCGCCCGCCCGCGAGCCGGAGGCGGCGGACGGCGCCGCGCTGCTCTGGGCGGCGCGCCGGCTGTCCGCGGAACAGGCGCTGGAGGCGGCCGAGTTGGCGAAGCGGCTGCGCGGCGCCAACAGCAGCTACTACCAGGTCGACCTGCCGGGCACCCGCGCGGCTCAGCGCCTTCGGCGTTCCTGACGATCCGTCAGTCGGTGTCGCCCGAGCTGCGGTCGGAGCCCAGCCCGCGGCGGCGGCGCTGGGCGTGGCGGACCAGGGCGCCGGCCGCCAGGGTGGCGCGGGCGACGGGGCGGGTCCAGGTCGGGCCGCCGCGCTCGGCCCAGATCACGCAGGCGCAGCCGCCCAGGGTGAGCAGCAGGACGCCGATCAGGAGGGTGCCGATCATGGGATCCCCGTTTTCGTGGTGGTGTGTGTACCGTGCGGTTCGATGATCGCAGGTCGGGTCGGGCGGGGTGGTGGACGTCGGCCGGATTGCCGACGGCGCGGTGGCGCTCCGTCAGGGGCGGGTAGGGTGGGGAGTTCCGGCCGGAGCCGGGTCGGGTCGTGGGAGGGGTGCGGGATGGTCATCGAGGCGGTGCTGCTGGACCTCGACGGGACGCTGCTGGATCACGACGGCGCTTCCTCGGCGGCCCTGCTGGCGGCCGTCGCCGCCGAGTTCCCCGGGCGGTCGTTCGAGCGGTCCGAGGTGCTGGAGCACTGGCGCGAGCTGCAGGAGACCTTCTACGAGCGCTACGTGGCGCGGGAGTTGACGCAGCAGGAGCAGCGCCGCGCGCGGGCCGTGGGGCTGGCGGCGCGGCTCGGGCTCGGCGAGTGGACCGACGAGCGGGCCGACGCCTGGTTCGCGGGGTACCTGCGGCGCTACGAGCGGTCCTGGCGCGCGTACCCGGAGGTGCCCAGGGCGGTGCGGGCACTGGCGGCCGGCCGGCAGCTGGGCGTGGTCACCAACGGCGACGGCCCGCGCCAGCGTCGCAAGCTGCACGCGATGGGCCTGGGCGAGCTCGCCGAGCGGACCGTCGCGTCGTCGGAGGAGGGCATCGCCAAGCCGGATCCGGCCATCTTCCGACTGGCCTGCGAGCGGCTCGGCGCCGCCCCCGAGCGCACCGCGTACGTCGGCGACCGACTGGAAACCGACGCCCTGGGCGCGACCGACGCCGGCCTGCTCGGCATCTGGCTGGACCGCCACGACCTGGGCACCGACCGCCAGGTGCCGCGAGTCCGGGACCTGACCGAGGTCGCGGGCCTGCTCACCTGACGATCCGTCGGAGCGGCGGCGTGCGGCCTGACGGCTCGTCGGGGTGAGCCTGACTGCTCGTCGGCTTGGGCGGGCCTGACGGCGTGGGTCAGCCGGCGGCCGGGGAGTAGCCGCGGGCGACGATGCGCTTGGCGCCCTCCTCGTAGTAGCCGGGGTCGGCGGGCAGTTCGGTGTCGAGGCAGGTGACGTAGCGGTTGTAGAGGCAGAACGCCGCCGCGATCAGCACGGTGTCGTGGATCTGCTCGTCGTCGGCGCCGGCCGCCCTCGCCTCGGCCACCAGCTCCGGCGGCAGTGCCCGGACCGGCCCGCGGACGGCGGCGGCGATGCGCAGCAGGGCCCGCAGCTTGGGGGAGATGGGCGCCTCGTCGAGCCCGTGCAGCACCGCCTTCACCAGCTCCGGGCCGCCGTCGAGTTGCGCCGCGGCGAAAGCGCTGTGCGATCCCGAGCAGAACTCCGTCTCGTTGAGTTCCGAGGTGTACGCCGCGATCAGCTCGCGCTCGCCTCGGCTCAGCGCCAGGGACTGCGGGCTGCGCAGCAGCGTCTCGGCGAGCTGGTTCAACGGGGCGGCGGTGTCGGGGCGCTGGGCCATCAGGCCGCTGATGCCCGGGAGGTCGTTGGTGATGCTGATGTGGGGCATGGCTGTGGTCTCCGCAGGGTCGGCCGGACGGAACGGACGGTCCATGCTGAGGCCCCGGCCGACCGGATGCCCACTCCCGGCTTGCTCTCCTGGCCCGACCTCACCTCGTGCTGCTCGTGCCACCGCCCGCCACGCCCCGGCGACCGAACAGCCGGGACAGCCAGGAGCCGGAGCCGGAGCCCGAGCCGGTCGCGGCGGTGTCGGCGGCGCAGCTGCAGCGCTGGGCCTTCGGGACGCCGGACAGGACCTGGTCGACGTGCATGCCGCAGCCGGCGTAGGTGGCCTTGCCGCAGGACTTGCAGGTGACGCGTCGGCACATGGGTGGGGTTCCTCTCGAAGCGGGGCGCGGGGGTCGGGCGGTGAGGGAGGGGGCCCAACCTCACCCGCCGATACCCCCATGGGTATATCGTACGTCGGGTTCAACCGGGTGGACGACCACCGTCATTCCCCGGCGCGCCGTGCGCCGGGGTGAGTTGGATCGCACGCGAGGGAACCCGGCACCGGCGCGTCGGCGTCGTCGCAGGGTCGGGCCCGACCGGGCCGGGCACCGACGACCGAGTGGGGGAGCCCGGTGGCAGCCAGCGCGCGCAGGAGCGGCGGCGGGACGGACGTGCGGCGGCGCAATCTCGAACTGGGGCTGCTCCTGGTGGCCGTGGCGGTCTGCCTGGCCGGCTACACCAGCGCCAACCTGGCGCTGAACGACGCCCTGCCCGCGGGCCTGCTCCCGTACGGGCTCGGCCTGACCGCGCTCGCCCTCGCCCTGCACCTGGCGGTGCGGCGGTTCGCCGGCCACGCGGACCCGCTGATCCTGCCGCTGGCGGTCTTCCTCACCGGCTTCGGCCTGGTGCTGCTGGACCGGCTCGACCAGTCGTACGCGCTGTGGCACGCGCAGAAGGGCGACTGGCAGAAGCTGCCCGCCGCGCCCTCCCAGGTGCAGTGGACGGTGCTCGGCGCCGTGGTGGCGGTCGGGGTGCTGGTGGTGGTGCGCCACCACCGGGTGTTCCAGAAGTACGTCTACCTGCTCATGACGGGCGCGCTGGTGCTGCTGGCCGCACCCGCCTTCTTCCCCGGCGACAACTTCGGCGCCAAGCGCTGGATCGACCTCGGCGGACTCTCCTTCGAGCCCGGCGAGTTCGTCAAGGTCGCCATCACCGTGTTCTTCGCGGGCTACCTGACGGCCAATCGGGACGCGCTCTCCCTGGTCGGCCGCAAGGTGTGGGGCCTGAGCCTGCCGCGCGGCCGCAACCTCGGGCCGGTGCTGGCGATCTGGGTGGTCAGCCTGCTGGTGCTGATCTTCGAACGCGACCTCGGCACCTCGCTGATCTTCTTCGGCGTCTTCGTGGTGCTGCTGTACGTCGCCACCGAGCGCACCAGCTGGATCCTGCTCGGCCTGCTGATGGCCGTCGGCGGGGCGGCCGTGGTCGGCTCGCTGGAGCCGCACGTGCACGGCCGGGTGGAGGCCTGGCTGCACCCGCTCGACTACTACCTGCCGGTGCACGACAAGTCGCTGATCTCCGACCAGCCCGCGCAGGCGCTGTTCAGCCTCGGCAGCGGGGGCGTGCTGGGCACCGGACTCGGCCAGGGCCGGCCGTTCCTGATCGGGTTCGCCGGGCGCAGCGACTTCATCTTCACCACCATCGGGGAGGAACTCGGCCTGGCCGGGGCGATGGCCGTGCTGCTGGTCTACACGCTGTTCGTGCAGCGCGGCCTGCGCACCGCCGTCGGGCTCTCCGACCCGTTCGGCAAGCTGCTGGCCACCGGGCTCTCCGCCGCCGTCGCCCTGCAGGTGTTCGTGGTCGTCGGCGGCGTCACCGGACTGATCCCGCTGACCGGCAAGGCGCTGCCGTTCCTCGCCGCGGGCGGCTCCTCGCTGACCGCCAACTGGCTGCTCACCGCCGTCCTGATCAAGCTCTCCGACGCCGCCGGCCGCGCTCGGGCGGACGCCCGCCCGGCGTGACCCCGACGACGCCCACGCGGCTTGACCCGCACGGCCGTTCGCATGCGAGACTCCGCCCATGAGTGAGCAGACGACGATCGACGCGGCGGCCGCCGGGCAGTGGAAGCTGGGCGACCTGACGGTCCACCGGATGGGGTACGGGGCGATGCGGACCACCGGCAGCGGCGGTTTCGACCGCGGCACGGTGCGGCCCCGGGAGCAGTCGATCGCGGTGCTGCGGGAGGCGGTCGAGCGCGGGGTGAACCACATCGACACCGCCGCCTTCTACTTCTCGGCGCTGCGCTCCGCCAACGAGCTGATCAACAGCGCGCTCGCACCGTACTCCGAGGAGCTGGTGATCACCACCAAGGTCGGTCCCGGCCGGGACAGTTGGGGCGAGTGGCACTGGGCGGAGCCGGCCCAGCTGCGCGGCCAGGTCGAGGAGAACCTGCGCCAGCTCGGCCGCGACCACCTCGACGTGGTCAACCTGCGGCTGCCCAACCGGCCCGTCGACGTCGCCGAACACTTCGGCGCCCTCGCCGAGTTGCGCACCGCCGGACTGATCCGCCAGCTCGGCCTGTCGAACGCCTCGATCGAGCAGCTCGACGCGGCGCTCACCGTCGCCCCGGTGGTCTGCGTGCAGAACCGCTACGGGCTGGGCAGCCGCGACTCGGACGAACTGCTGCGCCGCTGCGGCGAGTCGGGCATCGCCTTCGTGCCGTTCTTCGCCATCGCGGGCGACCGGCGGGAGGGCGCCCTGGCCGAGCAGGCGGCCGGCGAGCACCCCGAGGTCGAGGCCGTCGCCGCGGCGCACGGCATCACCCCCGCCCAGCTGCGCCTCGCCTGGACCCTGCACCAGGGCCCGCACGTCCTCGCCATACCCGGCACCGGCAACCCCGCCCACCTGCGCGAGAACCTCGCCGCGGCCGCGGTCCGGCTCACCCCGGAGGACCTCGCCCGCCTGGACGCGGCGGGCTGACCGACCGTCAGGTGACGGGGCGCCGCGGGGCGCCCCGTCGACGGCTACTCGGCGGTCGGGCGCCGGTCCGCGGCGCGGTCGCTCGCGGAGGCGTCGAGCATGGCGACCCGGTCGACCACCTTGACGCGTTCGCGGCCCTCGGCGGCGCCCAGCTGCCGCTCGTGGGCGTCGAGGCGGTGCCAGCCCTCCCAGGTGGTGAAGTCGACGCCGCGCGAGCGCAGGAAGTCGGTGACGGCCTCCTCGGCGGGGTCGGCGGCGGGGCGCAGGCGGCCCGCGGAGTGGTCCTCGACCAGGCAGGCGACGGTCTCGTTGGCGTCGCCCTTGGTGTGGCCGATCAGGCCGATCGGGCCGCGCTTGATCCAGCCGGTGACGTACACCGACGGGAGCGGGGAGCCGTTCTCCTGGACCCGGCCGGCCTCGTGCGGGACGGTCGCGGAGAGCGCGTCGAAGGGCAGCTTGGGCAGCTCGTCGGAGCGGTAGCCGACCGCGCGGTAGACCGCCTGGACCGGCCACTCGCGGAACTCGCCGGTGCCCACCGTGTTGCCGGTGCCGTCGAGGCGGGTGCGCTCGGTGCGCAGCGCGACCACCCGGCCGTCGGCGCCGAGCACCTCGACCGGGTTCTCGAAGAAGTGCAGGTGGAGGCGGTGCGGGCGGTCGCCGATGTCGCGGATCGCCCAGTTCTCCAGGGTGGCGGCGACCATGTCGGCCTGCTTGTTGCCGCGCCGGGTGGCGATCGAGCCGTCGTCGTAGTCGATGTCCTCGGGGTCGACGACGACCTCGATGGTGGGGGAGTGGTCGAGCTCGCGCAGCTCCATCGGCGAGAACTTGGCCTGCGCCGGGCCGCGGCGGCCGAAGACGTGCACCTCGACGGCGCGGTTGGCGGCCAGGCCGGCGTGCACGTTCGGCGGGATCTCGGTGGGCAGCAGCTCGTCGGCGGTCTTGGCGAGGATCCGGGCCACGTCGAGGGCGACGTTGCCGACGCCGAGCACGGCGACCTGCTCGGCCTCCAGCGGCCACTCGCGCGGGACCTCGGGGTGGCCGTCGTACCAGGAGACGAACTCGGCGGCGCCGTACGAGCCGTCCAGCTCTATGCCGGGGATGGTGAGGTCGCGGTCGGCCTCCGCGCCGGTCGCGAAGACCAGGGCGTCGTAGAAGCGGTGGAGCTCGTCCAGCGACAGGTCGCCCGGGTAGTCCACGTTGCCGAGCAGGCGGACCTGCGGCTTGTCGAGCACCTGGTGCAGCGCGGTGATGATGCCCTTGATCCGCGGATGGTCCGGGGCGACGCCGTAGCGGATCAGGCCGAAGGGGGCGGGCAGCCGCTCGATCAGGTCGATGGAGACGCCGGGGGCGGTGGCCAGCTCGGACTTCAGCAGCGCGTCGGCGGCGTAGATCCCGGCGGGGCCGGCACCGACGATGGCCACCCGGACGGGGCGGGTCATGGGCGGGTTCTCCAATTCGCTTCGGGTTCGCTTCGGGGCGCGTGCCGCCAGCCTTCCGGCCGGCGGGCCGTCCCGGTACGGAGGTCCGGCTTATGTGGTCATAAGCCGGACCTATGGCCCCCCAAAGATCCGCCTATGCGGCGGTCCTTCAAGGATGCACCAGAGTGCACGGAAGCCGGCCGGAGCGGGTTCACCGGCCACACCGCCCGGGGTCACTCGTAGCGCAGCCGCAGCGACTCCTCCTCGGCCGCCAGGATGTGATCCAGCGTCAGGGCCGGGTCGTTCAGGTGGGAGAGGGTGATCTCCGCCGAGCTCGGCACCGCGTCGGGGGCGAGCCACTGCTCGGGGCGCCAGGCGGAACCGCGCAGCAGCGCCTTCGGGCAGTGCTGGTACACCTCGTCGGCGGCCACCACGATCGCCGTGCGCGGCGGCTTGCCCACGGCGGTGAGCTGCTCCAGCAGTCGCGGGTCGGTGCTGACGCAGGCCCGGCCGTTGACCCGCAGCGTGGACTCCCGGCCGGGCACCGTGAACACCAGGCCGGCCTTCCCGGTGGCGATGATGTTGTGCAGGCTGTCCAGCCGCCGGTTGCCGGTGGCGTCGGGGATGGCCAGGGTGCGGTCGTCGAGGACCGAGACGAAGCCGGGCGGGCCGCCGCGCGGGGTGGCGTCGCAGTTGCCGTCGGCGTCGTGGGTGGCGAGGAAGAGCAGCGACGAGCAGCCGATGAACCGGCGGGCCGCGTCGTGCAGGTGGTCCACCTGCTTGCGGCGCACCAGTTCGCTCGGCTGCTCGTAGACGGCCCGGAGTCGGGCGGGGTCGCGGATCGCGTCCGCGGCGAGGGCATCGAAGATCACGTCGGGCGACGCTACGCCGCCCGATCGTGCTCCGACACCCCGTCGGTGCCTCAGACGTGCAGCGGGACGGGGTGCACCTCGTCCGCGCGGTGCCCGGTGCGCTCGTGGACGCGCTGCACCGCTTCGGCGTCGGGTGCCGACGACAGGCAGTACACGGTGCCGGACTCCGGGTCGGCCCACGCCTGTTCGAAGCTGACGCCCTCCTCGCCCTGGACCGCCAGGTCCGCCTCGTGCGCGGCCTTCAACTGCTCGGCGGTGATGCCCGCCATTCCGTGGTGGACGTCCATGAACATCGCCATCGCGCTCAACTCCTCGAGCGGCCGAGTCCTCCACCGCGGAGGACTATTCCCTCCAAGACTCCTGCGGCGACGTGAACCAGGCCACACGGCGCATCCTTGCGGACCGGGCAAGGGGGCGTGGCAGAATACTCAGTGCAGTAGCAGTGACGTTCAGCGCACTCCGGGGTCGGTGAAAATCCGAACCGGCGGTTACAGTCCGCGACCCGTCCGCAGCCAGCGGCCGGTTGACCAGGTGAAACTCCTGGACCGACGGTTAAAGTCCGGATGGGAGGCGTGCGCGGCGGACGATTTGCAGTGACCACGGCCCACCCGAGGGCCGGGGTGTGCAGGTGCACGGAGTCGAACCCGTGCCATGGCGACGACGCCCTGGCAACCGGGTGCGTTCCGGCATCCCCGTCCGCAGTCAACTCCCTCGAGCCGCCCCGGAGTCCGCGCCCCAAGCGCGAGGAGAACCCGGGTGTTCACCGGCATCATCGAAGAGCTCGGCGAGGTCGTCTCCATCGAGGAGATCGGCGAATCCTCGCGAATCCGCCTGCGCGGTCCGGTCGTCACGGCCGACGCCCGGCACGGCGACTCCATCGCGGTCAACGGCGTCTGCCTGACCGTCCTCGAGAACAACGAGCAACTGGCCGCGCAGCCCGGCGAGTTCAGCGCCGACGTGATGGCCGAGACGCTGCACCGCTCCAGCCTCGGCGCGCTCCGCCCCGGCTCCCGGGTCAACCTGGAGCGGGCGATGTCGCTCGGCGCCCGGCTCGGCGGCCACCTGGTGCAGGGCCACGTCGACGCCACCGGCGCCCTGATCTCCCGCAGCCCCGGCGACCTCGACGCGGACGGCACCCCCCGCTGGGAGGTGCTGCGCTTCTCCCTGCCGCAGCCGATCGCGCGGTACCTGGTCGAGAAGGGGTCGATCACCGTGGACGGAGTGAGCCTCACCGTCGTCGAGGCGGCGCAGGACTCCTTCACCGTCTCGCTGATCCCCGCCACGCTGGAGATGACCACGCTCGGCGCCAAGGCCGTCGGCGACCCGGTCAACCTCGAGGTGGACGTGCTCGCCAAGTACGTCGAGCGGCTGCTCACCGCGGGCGCCCTGCCGGCCGGCCTCGCCGCGGGTGTGCGGGAGGACGCCAAGTGAGCGGCCTCGGAGAACTCACCTTCACCGCCTTCGGCGAGCAGGTGAAGTGGGCCGACATGATCGGCAACCTGATCGGCCTCGGCGCGCTCGCCCTCGGCTGGCGCCGCTCGGTGCTCACCTGGCCGGCGCAGCTGCTGGCCGGCGCCGTCCTGATCACCGCCTTCCTCGGCGGGCAGGTGCCCGGCCTGATAGGCAAGCAGGTGATCGTCGTGGTCACCGCCGTCTGGGGCTGGACGCAGTGGAACCGCGGCCGCGGCGACGCCGGTGACATCGCGGTGCGCTTCGCCACCTGGCGCGAGCGGGCCCTGCTGGTCGTCGCCACCGCGGCCGGCACCGCCGCCGTCACCGCGCTGTTCCACGCCGTCCCGAAGCTGTCCTGGGCCCCGCTGTTCGACGCCTACATCTTCGTCGGCACGCTCGCCGCGATGTACGCCCAGGCCCGCGGCTGGGTCGAGTTCTGGTTCGCCTGGCTCGCCGTCGACCTGATCGGCGTGCCGTACGCCTACAACCACGGCTACACCTTCACCGCCCTCACCTTCAGCATCTACTTCGTCCTGGTGCTGGCCGGCCTGGTCAGCTGGTGGACGAAGGCCCGCACCGCCCCCACCGCCTCGATCGCCAAGGGAGTCGCCGCATGAGCGCCCAGCACAGCGAACAGCTCGCCCTCGACCCGGTCGAGCGCGCCGTCGCCGACATCGCCCTCGGCCGCCCGGTGATCGTGGTGGACGACGAGGACCGCGAGAACGAGGGCGACATCGTCTTCGCCGCCTCCGCCGCCACCCCCGAGCTGATGGCCTTCACCATCCGCTACAGCTCCGGCGTGATCTGCGTGCCGATGACGGGCGACGAGCTCGACCGGCTCAAGCTGCCGCCGATGACCCAGGTCAACGAGGACCGCAAGGGCACCGCGTACGCCGTGTCGGTGGACGCCCGCGACGGCGTCTCCACCGGCATCTCGGCCGCCGACCGGGCCCGCACCGTCAAGCTGCTCGCCTCGGCCGGCACCGAGCCCGCCGACCTCACCCGGCCCGGCCACGTCTTCCCGCTGCGCGCGGTCGAGGGCGGCGTGCTGGTCCGCCCCGGCCACACCGAGGCCGCAGTCGACCTGGCCCGGCTCGCCGGCCTGCCCGCGGCCGGCGCCATCGCCGAGGTGGTCAACGACGACGGCACCATGTCCCGGCTGCCCGAACTGCACGCCTTCGCCCGCGAGCACGGCCTGGCGATCATCTCGATCGAGGACCTGATCGCCTACCGGCGCCGCACCGAACTGCACGTCGACCGCGCCGCCGTCACCGCACTGCCCACCGAGCACGGCGAGTTCACCGCCGTCGGCTACCGCGGGACGATCGACGGGGTCGAGCACCTGGCGCTGGTCGCCGGCGGCCTGGACGCCGACGGACGCCTCCCCGACGGCGAGGACGTGCTGGTCCGGCTGCACTCCGAGTGCCTCACCGGCGACGTGTTCGGCTCGCTGCGCTGCGACTGCGGCCCGCAGCTGGAGGCCTCGCTGGCCGCCGTCGCCGAGGCCGGCCGCGGCGTGGTGCTCTACCTGCGCGGCCACGAGGGCCGCGGCATCGGCCTGGCCCACAAGCTGCGCGCCTACCAGCTCCAGGAGGAGGGCCGCGACACCGTCGACGCCAACCTCGACCAGGGCCTGCCCGCCGACGCCCGCGACTACTCGATCGGCGCGCAGATGCTCGCCGACCTCGGGGTCCGCTCGCTCACCCTGCTCAGCAACAACCCGGCCAAGCAGACCGCGCTCACCGAGTACGGCCTCAAGGTCGCCGCCCGCCGCGCGCTGCCCACCGCGACCGGCGAGCACAACCTGCGCTACCTGCGCACCAAGCGCGACCGGATGGGCCACGACCTGCCGTGGCTCGACGACGACCAGAAGTAAGACCACCAGAGCAACCCCGCACCACCACCTGAGCAACCCCGCACCACCACCTGACGCACCATCGGAAAGCAGAGGAACACCCCATGGCCGGCCACGGAGCCCCCGTCCTGTCCCCGAAGAACTGCGCCGACCTGCGGGTCGCGGTGATCGCCGCGCAGTGGCACGAGCAGGTGATGAACGGACTGCTGGACGGCGCGCACCGCGCCCTGAAGGAGCTCGGGATCGACGAGCCGACCGTGGTCCGCGTCCCCGGCACCTTCGAACTCCCGGTCGCCGCGAAGCAGTTGGCCGAGCGCGGGTACGACGCCGTGGTGGCGCTCGGCGTGGTGATCCGCGGCGGCACCCCGCACTTCGACTACGTCTGCCAGGGCGCCACCCTCGGCCTGACCCAGGTCTCGGTGGACACCGGCGTCCCGGTCGGCTTCGGGGTGCTCACCTGCGACACCGAGCAGCAGGCGCTGGACCGGGCCGGGCTGCCGGACTCCGCCGAGGACAAGGGCCACGAGGCGGTCACCGCCGCGGTCGCCACCGCCGCCGCGCTGCGCTCGGTCTCCGAGCCCTGGCGCTGAGCCGACGTCCGCCCGCTGTCCACCGGACTGTCCACGGTGCGGGACCGTTTACCGTCCGTCAGCCCTGAACCCGTAAGGTGAGCTCATCATGGCTTCGAAGACATTCGAGGAGCTCTTCACCGAGCTCCAGCAGAAGGCCGCCACCGGCGACCCCGCGACCTCCCGTACCGCCGAGCTGGTGCGGGCGGGCGTCCACACGATCGGCAAGAAGGTCGTGGAGGAGGCCGCCGAGGTCTGGATGGCCGCCGAGTACCAGGGCGACGAGGCGGCGGCGGAGGAGATCTCCCAGCTGCTGTACCACCTTCAGGTGATGATGATCGCCCGCGGGCTGACGCTCGAAGACGTGTACAAGTACCTCTAGATCCACCCCATTTCAGTCAACGCGAAGGGTCCGCTCTCATGCTCCGCATCGCCGTCCCCAACAAGGGTTCGCTCTCGGGTCCCGCGGCGGAGATGCTCCATGAGGCCGGCTACCGGCAGCGCAAGGACGCCAAGGAACTCGTCCTGGTCGACCCGGACAACCAGGTCGAGTTCTTCTTCCTGCGCCCCCGCGACATCGCCGTCTACGTCGGCTCCGGCCGGCTCGACGTCGGCCTGACCGGGCGCGACCTGCTGCTGGACTCCGCCTCGGACGCCGAGGAGGTGCTGGCGCTCGGCTTCGCCGGGTCGACCTTCCGGTTCGCCAAGCCGGTCGGCACCGACTTCGCCGACGTGCAGCAGCTCGACGGGCTGCGGATCGCCACCTCGTACACCGGGCTGGTCGAGCAGCACCTCGCCGAGCACGGCGTGAAGGCCACCGTCACCAAGCTGGACGGCGCGGTGGAGACCGCCGTGCACCTGGGCGTCGCCGACGTGATCGCCGACGTGGTGGAGACCGGCACCAGCCTGCGCAACGCGGGCCTGGAGGTGTTCGGCGACCCGATCCTGATCTCCGACGCGGTGATCATCCGGCCCAAGGGCGCCGGCGAGGACGCCCGGGTCGAGCAGTTCCTGCGCCGGCTGCAGGGCGTGCTGGTGGCCCGCCGCTACGTGCTGATGGACTACGACATCCGCGCCGAGAAGGTCAGCGAGGCGGTCGCGCTCACCCCGGGCCTGGAGTCGCCGACCGTCTCCCCGCTGCACACCGAGGGCTGGGTGGCGGTCCGCTCGATGGTGCTCCGCAAGGAGGCCCAGCGGATCATGGACGACCTGTGGGCGATCGGCGCCCGTGCCATCCTGGTCACCAACATCCACGCCTGCCGGCTCTGACCCGCCGATCGCCGACCCGATCTGATCCGCCATCAGGCGGGGCCGCCCGCCGGCCCCGCCTGTCCTTGGAGCCACCCGTGACCGCCCCCGCCGCCGACACCCTGCCCGTCACCTGGGCCCCCCGCCGCAACCGTGCCGTGCTGCTGACGCTGTGCGCGGTGATGGTGCTGCTGTTCTCCGCGCTCGCCGTCGCGCTGCCGGAGAACTGGCAGTTCAACGACCGGGTGATGATGGTCTGCAGCGGGCTGCTGTTCGCCGCGGTCGCCCTGATGCTGGCCCGCCCCAAGGTGGTCGCCGACGCGGACGGCCTGACCGTGGTCAACTTCGTCCGCAGCCGCCGGCTGGCCTGGGCCGAGGTGGTCCGGGTCAACTTCCGGGCCGGCGACCCCTGGGTGGTGCTCGACCTCGCCGACGGCACCGCGCTCGCCGCGGTCGGCATCCAGCCCGCGGGCGGCCGCGAGCAGGCGATCCGGGCCGCCCGGACGCTGCGCGACCTGGTCGAGCAGCACGCCGCCGCGGCGCGCTGACCGCGGCGCGGCACGCCCCCGGACGGGCGGGTCGAACAAGATCCCGGAGCCGTTCGGGTATGGTCTACGCTGGTAAAACCGCGGCAAAGGCACCCGAATCCGCCCCGCCGCGATCACCCGCGACCAGAGGAGTGACACCTCCCCTCGATGGACGATCCGTCCGGTAGTACCCGCGCCGCCATGCAGCTTCCACGCCAGGGAAGGCGGGCGGCCCAGTGACCACCGCCTGGCTCCTGCTGCTCGCGGCCTTCCTGCTGATCCTCGCCAACGGCCTGTTCGTGGCCGCCGAGTTCGCGTTCGTGACCGCCGACCGGGGCGCCGTGGAGCGCGCCGCGTCCGCCGGCGACCGGCGCGCCAAGAGCCTCCTGCGGGCCCTGCACAAGTTGTCGTTCCAGCTCTCCGGCGCCCAGCTCGGCATCACCATCACCTCGCTGGTGGTCGGCATGCTCGCCGAACCGGCGCTCTCCACCCTGCTGCAGCCGGTCTTCACCGCCCTCGGCCTGCCGTCCTCGGCGGCGCGCGGCACCGCGCTGATCGTCGGCCTGGTGCTGGCCACCGTGATCCAGATGGTGATCGGCGAACTGGTGCCCAAGAACTGGGCGATCTCCCGCCCGATGCAGGTCGCCTACGCCGTGGTCGGCCCGCAGCGGGTGTTCTCCGCCGTCTGCCGCCCGCTGATCGCCTTCCTCAACGGCTCCGCCGACCGGATCGTCCGGGCCCTCGGCGTCGAACCGCAGGAGGAGCTCGGCCACGCCCGCACCCCCGACGAACTGGTCGCCCTCGCCCGGCACTCGTACCAGGCCGGCGCGATGGACGAGGAGTCGGCGACGCTGTTCGTCCGCACCCTGGGCCTGCGCGAACTCACCGCCGAGTCGGTGATGACCCCGCGGATCGACGTCGCCGCGCTCCAGCAGGACGCCACCGCCACCGACGTGCTCAACCTGACCCGGGCCACCGGCCTGAGCCGCTTCCCGGTCTACGCCGAGAGCCTGGACGAGGTCACCGGCACCGTCACCCTCAAGGACGCCCTCGCGGTGCCCGCCGAGCGCCGCGACCACACCCGGATCCGGCACCTCGCCGCCCCGCCGCTGCTGGTCCCCGAGACCATGCCCGCCGAGCGGCTGCTGGACCTGCTGCGCCGCCGCGAGCCGATGGCCGTGGTGATCGACGAGTACGGCGGCACCGCCGGCGTCGCCACCATCGAGGACATCGTCGAGGAGGTGGTCGGCGAGGTGCAGGACGAGCACGACCCCGCCGACACCCCCGAACTGCGCGCGCTCAGCCCGCGCGACGGCCTGCCGGTGTGGGACGCCGACGGCCGGGCCCGGCTCGACCAGCTCGCCAAGATCGGCCTGCAGGCGCCCGACGGCCCGTACGAGACCCTCGGCGGCCTGCTCGCCGACCGGCTCGGCAAGCTGCCCGCGGTCGGCGAGACGGCCGAACTCCCCGGCTGGGAGTTCACCGTCACCGCGGTCGACCGGCACCGCACCAGCCGGGTCGAGGTGCGCCGCACCCGCTCCGAGCACGACCGGGACGACGAGGACGGCCACCGATGAGCGCCCTGCAACTCGCCTTCTCGCTGCTCCTGCTGCTCGGCAACGCCTTCTTCGTCGGCGCCGAGTTCGCCGTCATCACGGTTCGCCGCAGCCAGATCGAACCGCTCGCCGAGGCCGGCGACAAGCGCGCCCGCACCGTGCTGCACGCGCTGTCCAACGTCTCCGCGATGCTGGCCGCCGCCCAACTCGGCATCACCGTCTGCTCGCTGCTGCTCGGCGCGCTGGCCGAACCGACCATCGCGCACCTGCTGGAGCCGGTCTTCCACGCGCTCGGCGTGCCCGACTCGGCGATGCACGTGCTCAGCTACGCCATCGCGCTGAGCCTCGTGGTCTTCCTGCACATGGTGATCGGCGAGATGGTGCCGAAGAACCTGGCGCTGGCCGGACCGGAGAAGGCCGCGCTGTGGCTCGGCCCGCCGCTCGACCGGCTGGCCCGCTGGCTGACCCCGGTGATCGCGTTCCTGAACGCCTTCGCCAACTCGGTGCTGCGGCTGTTCCGGGTCGAACCGAAGGACGAGGTGGACTCGGTCTTCACCAGCGGCCAGCTGCTGCTCCTGCTGGCCGACTCCGGCGAGGCCGGGCTGCTCGACGACAGCCGCCGCGAACGCCTGGAGGACGCCCTGGAGATGGGCGAGCGGCCGGTCACCGAGGTGATGCTGCCCGCCGCCGAACTGGTCACGGTGACCGGCGAGGTGACCGGCGAGCAGGTCCAGCAGCTCGCCGTGCGCACCGGCTTCTCGCGCTTCCCGGTGCTCGACGACACCGGCACCGTCCTGGGCTACCTGCACGTCAAGGACACCCTGGAGGCCGACGACCTCACCGTGCCCGTCCCGGCCCGGCTGTGGCGGCCGATCACCGTGCTGCGCGCCACCCTGCCGCTGGACGACGCCGTCGCGGTGATGCGCCGGGCCGCCGCCCACCTGGCGGCGGTGGTCGACGCCGACGGCCGCCAGCTCGGCCTGGTCGCCCTGGAGGACGTGCTGGAGGAACTGGTCGGCGAGGTCCACGACCCCGACCACCGCCCGCCCGCGGCGGCCTCGCGCTGACCCCGCCCGCGGTGCCGCGCCCGCCGGGCCCCCGCCCCCCCACGCGCGCACGGGTGAACAGACGCGAGACCCACACTCACACGCGCCACGGTAAATAAACAGAAGGAG
>NZ_JBFAQR010000021.1:0-37314 GCF_040678815.1 Kitasatospora sp. NPDC049285
TTAAGCACGCCGCCAGCGTTCGTCCTGAGCCAGGATCAAACTCTCCGTGAATGCTTCCACGAAAGAGCGGCACAGCAACCACCGGAATAAGGCGGCCCTGCGCACTGCGTCCTCGCTAGTGTTTTACTTCAAAAGGAATCTCCAACCCCGAAAGACTTCGAGGCCGGGGATGTCAACATATCTGGCGTTGACTTTTGGCACGCTGTTGAGTTCTCAAGGAACGGACACTTCCTTCAGGCGGCCTTCCGACCGACCCTCCGGGCGCTTCGTTCTTTCGTGTTCCCAGCTTATCAGAGGTTTTCACCGTGTTTTTCACCGGTGTTTCCTCGAACTCGCCTTCGTTCGCCCCTCTCGGCGCGACTCCGGAACTGTACGGGTACCGGCGGCCGCGAAGCAAATCCGCCCCCGCCCGCTACGTCGGCCGGGTGAACACCCTCGATGCGCGCCCTGTTATCCGCCCTTTGTGCGCCCTGTGTGCACCCGCGCACACCACTGCCCCGGCCACCGGTCTGCCCCGGGACGACCGATCCGCCACCTGGCCGTACGGTCGAAACAAGAGGTCCATGAGGAGGTAGCGACATGACCACGATTGATCTCTCGCACGTGATCCAAGCCTCGCGATCCGACCCGCCGGCGCCCCAGGGGGCCACCTCGTTCCCGGACGACGTGAGACCTGTGGAGGAAGCGCTGGCCGGCCGTGGGTTGCTGGATTCGAGTTTCGTCGACGGCTCGTTCGGCACGCTGACCGTCGAGGCGTACAGCCACCTGCAGGAGCAGTTCGGGTTCAGCGGGCGTGATGCGGACGGTATCCCCGGGATGACGTCGCTGAGCCGGCTCGGTCAGGAGAGCGGGCTGTTCTCGGTCGTGGAGGGTGGCGGCACGCAGAGCAGCAGCGGCGACTTCCGGATGGCGGACGTGGTCTTCGACCAGGTCGTGGACGGAAGCACCAGCGAAGCGATCCGCGAGGCCTGCAATCTGATGGGGCTTCCCGTGGACGGGTGGTTCGAGGGCTACAAGACCCTCACGAGCCGGGAGTCCAGCTGGTTCTTCAACGCCGTCAACACCACCGACATGAACGCGCACGGGCCGATCCAGTCGGACGGCCACCCGCTGTACTGCTCGCGCGGGGTGTCGCAGTGCATTCCGCCGGTCTTCGCGACCTACCACCAGTCCGGCACCTCGGCCCACATCTACGACGGGGTGGCGAACATCGCCGCGTCGATGAACTACGTCATGGACCGGTACGGCGTCTCGCGGGACGGCGGGAACCTGACGTCCAGGGTCCAGCAGGCGGACAAGAACCGCCCGCCCCACTGGTACTGACAGACCCCCAACGACAATCGGACAACTCGACAACCCTCCACCAGCCTCCGAATACGGCGCCACCGCGCCTGGAGGAACCATGAAGCTCATCACCCGTGAACAGCTGGGTTGGCCCCCGACCGAGTCGCCGCTCCAGGCCACCACCGATGGCGTCAAGATCCACTACGAGGGCACCCCGGTCTCGACGGACCTGCTCACCGATCACGACGCCTGCCTCCGCGAGTGGCAGGCGATCCGGGCCTCGCACCTCGCCAACAAGAAGGAGAACTTCTCCGACGTCGCCTACAACTACGCGGCCTGCCCGCACGGCTTCCTCATGGAGGGTCGCGGGATCGGCCACCGGACCGGCGCGAACGGCAATCAGCCGCTGAACCGGGCGCACTACGCGATCGTCGGGCTGGTCGGCGACCAGGGGCTCACCGACCCGACCAAGGAGATGCTGAACGCCCTGCGGGACGGTGTCGAGCTGCTGCAGCAGAACGGGGCCGGGCCCGACATCAAGGGGCACCAGGACGGCTTCGCCACCGACTGTCCCGGCGAACCGTTGGAGACCTGGGTGCGCGCCGGCGCGCCCCGCCCCAACGGCGGGACGCCTGTCATCGGGCAGGCCGGCGGGCTCGAACCGTTCCCCGGCGCGGCGTTCTTCCACATCGGGCAGCACTCCGACATCGTCACGCGGATGGGCGTGCGGCTCGTCGAGGAGGGGTGTTCCCGCTACAAGGTCGGACCGGGGCCCGACTTCGGCCCGGCGGACCAGGCTTCGTACGCGGCCTTCCAGCAGAAGCTGGGATTCTCCGGCGCGGATGCGGACGGCATCCCCGGCCCGACGAGCTGGGCGCAGCTGCGCGTGCCGACCGGCTGACCCGACCACCGTGGCCGAAGGCGACCGACCCCGGTCCGGAATCTTCCGGACCGGGGTCGGTCGGTGGCACGCCCGGTGGTGGGCAGGCGGACGGCAGCGGGCTCAGTCGGCCTGGCCCCGGCCCATCTCCTCGGCGATGGCGGCGGCGAAGGCGTCGATGTCGGCTTCGGTGGTGTCGAAGGCGGCCATCCAGCGGACCTCGCCGGTGTGCTCGTCCCAGAAGTAGAAGCGGTAGCGCTTCTGCAGGCGCTCGCTGACCTCGCGCGGGAGCAGCGCGAAGACGGCGTTGGCCTGGACGGGGCGGACCACCGTGATGCCGGGGATCTCGCGGACGGCGGCTTCCAGGCGGCGGGCCATCGCGTTGGCGTGGCCGGCGTTGCGCAGCCAGAGGTCGCCGGCCAGCAGGGCTTCGAACTGGACCGAGACGAAGCGCATCTTCGAGGCGAGCTGCATCGACATCTTGCGCAGGTACTTGAGGTTCTTGACGCGGTCGGGGTTGAGGACGACCACGACCTCGCCGAGCAGCAGGCCGTTCTTGGTGCCGCCGAAGGAGAGGACGTCGACTCCGGCGTCGGTGGTGAACTCGCGGAACGGGACGCCGAGGGAGGCGGCGGCGTTGGCGAGTCGGGAGCCGTCGACGTGGACGAGCATGCCGCGTTCGTGGGCGTGGTCGCAGATCGCCCGGATCTCGTCGGCGGTGTAGAGGGTGCCGAGTTCGGTGCTCTGGGTGATCGAGACGGCGAGCGGCTGGGCGCGGTGCTCGTCGCCCCAGCCCCAGGCCTGCTGGTCGATCAGGGCGGGGGTGAGTTTGCCGTCGGGGGTGGGGACGGTGTGGATCTTGATGCCGGCGAGCTTCTCGGGGGCGCCGCCCTCGTCCACGTTGATGTGGGCGGACTCGGCGGCGATCACCGCGCCCCAGCGCGGGAGCAGGGCCTGCAGGGCGACCACGTTTGCGCCGGTGCCGTTGAAGACGGGGTAGGCCTCGGCGCGCTCGCCGAAGTGGCGGCGGAAGACGGTCTGCAGGTGCTCGGTGTACTGGTCCTCGCCGTAGGCGACCTGGTGGCCGTCGTTGGCGAGGGCGATCGCGGCGAGGACCTCGGGGTGGACGCCGGCGTAGTTGTCGCTGGCGAAGCCGCGGACGGCGGGGTCGTGGTGCCGCACCGCGTCCGTGGTGCCGGGCGAGGGGGTCATCGGGCTGTCAGCCACAGGTGCTGTCCGTTCAGTTCTGCTGCGGGGCGGTCCCAGAGGCCCGCGAGGGTGTCGGCCAGGTCGGCGGTGTCGGTGAAGCCGGCGAACTTGGCGTCCGGCTTCTCGGCCCGCATCTCGGGGCTGACCAGGGCCTTGATGACCAGGATCGCAGCCGCGGCGGTGGGGGCTCCGTCGGGGGCGGTGGTCTCCTTGACGAAGGAGTCGGCCATCGCGAGGGTCCAGGCCTCGGTGGCGGCCTTGGCGGCGGCGTACGCGGCGCCGCCCGCGGTGGGCTTGTGCGCGGCGGCGGCGGAGACCATGGCGTAGCGGCCGGCGGGGCTGCGGACCAGGGCGGGCTGGAACGCCAGCGAGGTGTGCTGGAGGGTGCGGACGACGGTGTCGTGCAGGAAGTCCCAGTCGTCGATGCGGGTGTCGAAGAAGGTCTTGCTGCCGCGCCAGCCGCCGACCAGGTGGAGCAGGCCGTCGACGTGGCCGTACTCGGCTTCCAGGTGGTCGGCCCAGTCGTGGACTTCCTGCGGGTCGAGCAGGTCGATGACCTGGCCGCTGACCTGGGCGTCGGGGACGGCGGTGCGGACGGCGGCGAGGGCCGCGTCGAGGCGGCGCTGGTCGATGTCGGCGCCGATGACGGTGGCGCCGGCGGCGGCGAGGCGGCGCAGGGTGGCCTGGCCGGCGGGGCCGCTGGCTCCGGCGACGGCGATGACCTTGCCGTCGAGGGGGGTGACGGGGGTGGTGCTCACGCGGCGACCTCCTGGGTGGCGGCGCCGGTGATGCCCTTGGTGCCGGCGATGACGCGGCCGAGCTTCTTGGCCAGCGCTTCGAAGAACATGCTGAGCGGGAACTCGTCCGGGAGGACGGCGTCGCACAGGGCCTTCTTGAGGGCCTTCTCGTCGGTGATGTCGAGCGGGAGGGCGGCGGTGCCCTTGGCCCAGGTGGAGGCGGGGTGCGGGGTGAGGTACTTGGAGACCAGCTCGTAGGCGGCGATCCAGTGGGCCGTCTTGGGGCGGTCGATGCCCTCGCGGTAGAGGGTCTCGATCTCGGCGCAGAGTCCGTTGGTGACCTCGGCGACCCGCGACCAGTCGATGGTCAGGCGGTTGTCGCGCCAGCGCAGGGCGTCGTGCTTGTGCAGGTAGGCGAAGAGCAGCTGGCCGCCCATGCCGTCGTAGTTGCGGACCCGGTCGCCGGTGACGGTGAAGCGGAACATCCGGTCGAAGAGGATCGCGTACTGGACGTCGCGGCCCTGGGCGTAGCCCTCGGCCTCGAGTTTGACCGACTCCTTGAAGGTGGTCAGGTCGCAGCGGAGCTCTTCGAGGCCGTACATCCAGAACGGGCTGCGCTGCTTGATCATGAACGGGTCGAAGGGCAGGTCGCCGTGGCTGTGGGTGCGGTCGTGGACCAGGTCCCAGAGCACGAAGGTCTGCTGGGCGCGGTCCTGGTCGGTGAGCAGGCCCTCGGCGTCGGCGGGGATGTCGAGGCCGAGCTGGCGGACGGCGCTGGTGGAGACGGCGCGGAAGCGGGCGGCCTCGCGGTCGCAGAAGATGCCGCCCCAGGTGAAACGTTCCGGCGCCTCGCGGACGGCCACGGTCTCCGGGAAGAGGACGGCGGAGTTGGTGTCGTACCCGGCGGTGAAGTCGTCGAAGGCGATGCCGAGGTAGCCGGGGTTGTCGAAGCGGGTGCGCTCCAGTTCGGCGATCCACTCGGGCCAGACGACCTTCAGCAGGACGGCCTCGAGGTTGCGGTTCGGGTTGCCGTTCTGGGTGTACATCGGGAAGACGACCAGGTGGCCGATGCCGTCGGTGCGGTGCTCGTCGGGGTGGAAGGCGAGCAGGGAGTCGAGGAAGTCCGGCTCGCGGTAGCCGGTGTCGGCCCACTTGCGCAGGTCGCTCTGGACGGCGGTGAGGTACGCGGCGTCGTGCGGGAAGAGCGGAGCGAGTTCGGCGACGGCGGTCAGCACGGTCTCGACCAGCGGGTCGACGGTGTGCCGCGGCACGGCGGCGAGGTCGATGGAGCCGTCCTTGGACTGCAGGGGCCGGAGGGCCTCGACGGCGTCCTTGAGGCGCAGCCAGGCCGGGTGGCCGGCCGGCTCCGCAGTGGGGGCGTCGCCCGCGACCGCGAGCGTCGGCGAAAGATTCTGCATCACAGGCTCACTTCGACAGGAGTTATTTCGACAAGACCACGTTACGTGCGAAAGGTTCTCCGGCTCAAGGCCAGTTTGACGGCAAACACTCCAGTTCGGAGCGCTCTCGATCTGCGGTTCCAACGCATTGGATGAAAAGCGGACTGGTCCGGCGGTGCCCGGTACGGCAGACCATGCCCCGGCCCCTCACACCCCGCCACCGGGGGCGCCGGCTGCGTGGCCGGCCGGGATCGCGCCTCGGTGCGCCCCCTCTCGCGCCCTGCTACGCCCGGCCACGGTCGGTGATCGTGGAGGAGGAGCGATCCGGCCTGGAGGGGGCGAGCCGATGCACGGTCCGGCTCTGGTGAACTGGCTGCTGGCGGGCTTGGCGGCCGGCAGCGGCGGCTACTGCCTCCACCGCTTCCGCCACCTGCGGGCCGACCCGTCCTGCGGCGGCGGCCACCCGGCCACCCGCGAGTCCGACGCGGTGGAGGCGGCGATGGGCCTCGGCATGGCCGGCATGGCGCTGCTGCCGGGGGTCGCCTGGGGCTGGCCGTACGCGTTGCTGGCCGTGCTGCTGCTGGCGGGTGCGGTGGGCGGACGGGGGGCGGGCCTGCGGGTGCACCGGCTGCACCACGGGATCGGGGCGCTGGCGATGGCGTACATGGCGCTCGCGATGGCCGGCCCGTCGGGCGGGCACGCCGGGCACCACGCCCAGGCGGGCGGGCTGCCGCCGGTGACCGGGCTGCTGCTCCTCTACTTCGGCGGCTACGCGCTGTGGGAGGGCACCCGGGTGCTGGCGACGGGCCAGGCGGTGGTGGCGCCGGTTCCGCGGGCCTGCCGGGCGGCGATGGGGATCGGCATGTTCGCGATGCTGCTGACGACGTGAGCCGACGCCCGGTCACCCGCGCCGCCGCCGGGCGCGCGTCCGGCTGACGGCCCGTCAGCGCAGGTGCGGACCGGCGGGCGGCGTGGCCTTGGTCACTGGCTCCGCCCCGCCGTTCCGCACGGGCCTAAGGCGGCATAGGTTGGGGGGAAGCGCATCGCCGCGCCTCGATCCCTCCTCGGGGAGCCCCGCCATGTCGGCACTGCTGAGCCTGCTGCTGCTCGGACTGCTGCTCGCCACCGTGGCTCCGAGCCGCCTGGCCCGGGCCCGCTGGGTCGAGCGCGAACCGGTGCTGGCGCTGCTGGTGTGGCAGATGCTGGTGGTCGCGGTGCTGCTGTGCTGCGTGCTGAGCCTGCTCCTGGCGAGTGCGGCGGCGCTTCCGGAGTGGCGGACGCTGGTGTTCGCGACCGCGCCGGACGGGGTGGAGGCGGCGTACGGGCTGACCGGCCGCGAGGGCTGGGGGCGGCTGGCGGCGGCGGTGCTGGCGGCGGGCGGGGTGTGGACGGCGGTGTCGCTGGCCCGGGAGATCCGGGCGGCGCGCGCGCTACGCGGCCACCAGCACGCCGAACTGGTGAGCCGGGCACCGGAGTTGCCCCGAGGGCTGGCGCCGCGTCGGCGGGTCAGGGAGCCGCTGGTGGTGCTGGAGAACGTCCGCCCGCAGGCCTGGTCGCTGCCTGGTCCGCGCGCCCGGCTGGTGGTCACCACGGGCGCCCTGCAGCAGCTCAGCGACCGAGAGTTGGCGGCGGTGCTGAGCCATGAGCGCGGCCACGTGCGGGCCCGGCACCACTGGCTGGCGCAGTGCGCGCAGGCGCTGGCGACCGGCTTCCCCGGGGTGGAGGTGTTCAGTGCCTTCCGCGACCAGGTGGCGGTGCTGGTGGAGTTGGCCGCCGACGACCGGGCGGCGCGCCGGCACGGGCGGGTGACCACGGCGCTGGCCCTGGCGGAGCTGAACAGCGCGGTCTTCGCGTCCTGCCCGCCACGGCAGTTGGCACAGTCGCCGGGCCGGGTGGACCGGCTGCTGCTGGGCGCGCCGCGGCTGCCCGTACTGGGCCGGCTGGCGTTGACCCTGGCCGCACTGGCCGCTCCGCTGGGCGCCGCACTGCTGGCGGTCGCCCCGGGGCTGGCCTCGCTCGGCTGAGCCCGCCTGGCCGGCGGGCGGGCTGACGGTCCGCCAGGAGCGGCGGCGTCAGCCCAGCATCTCCTTCAGGATCCGCCGGTGCACCGGACGGGCCTTCAGGAAGCGTTCGCGGCCCTCGCCGGTGAGCGTCACGTTGATGCCGCGCCGGTCGTCCGGGCAGAGCGAGCGCTCGACCAGTCCGGCCTTCTCCATCCGGGCGATCAGCCGGGAGAAGGCGCTCTGGCTGAGGTGGACGGTGCCCGCCAGCACCTGTGCGCGCCGCCCGCCGTCGTTCTCCTGCTGCTCGAACTCCCAGAGACGCTCCAGCAGTTCGAACTCGCTGACGCCCAGTCCGTACGCCTCGCCGAGCTCCCGGTCGATGGCGCAGGAGGTCGCCGCGTGGCGCGCCAGCAGGCTGCGCCACTGCTCGCTGAGAGCCGTCTCCGCGGTGGGGTCGAGGTCGGTCACACCGCCACGGTAGCACATGCATGTGCATTTGTTGCATGAGGATTAAATGCGCTTGCATTCGATGCACATGCATGTAGTGTCCCGTGCCATGACCGACACGCGATTGACCCCTCGCCTCTGGGGCACCCTCGTGGTGCTGTGCGCCGCGATGTTCCTGGACGCCCTAGACGTCTCGATGGTGGGCGTCGCCCTGCCCTCGATCGGCTCCGACCTGCACCTGTCCGACTCCGCCCTGCAATGGGTGGTCAGCGGCTACGTCCTCGGCTACGGCGGACTGCTGCTGCTCGGCGGCCGCGCCGCCGACCTGCTCGGCCGCCGCCGGGTCTTCCTGGTGGCGCTCGCCGTCTTCGCCGCCGCCTCGCTGCTCGGCGGCGTGGTGGACAGCGGCCCGCTGCTGATCGGCGCCCGCTTCCTGAAGGGAGTCGCCGCGGCCTTCACCGCCCCGGCCGGACTCTCCATCATCACCACCACCTTCGCCGAGGGCCCGGCCCGCAACCGGGCGCTGTCCATCTACACCACCTGCTCCGCCGCCGGCTTCTCGCTCGGCCTGGTGATCAGCGGACTGCTCACCTCGGCGGGCTGGCGCTGGACCTTCCTGATGCCCGTCCCGGTCGCCCTGCTCGCACTGGCCGCGGGCGTGAAGCTGCTGCCCCGTCAGCACACCGAGCGCCGCACCGGCGGGTACGACGTGGCGGGCGCGATCACCGGCACCGCGGCGGTGCTGCTGCTGGTCTTCACCGTCACCGAGGCACAGGGCGCGGGCTGGCTCTCCGTCCGCACCCTCGGCTCGCTGGCCCTGGTGCTCGCGCTGGCGGCGGCCTTCCTGCTGATCGAGACCCGCACCGCGCACCCGCTGGTCCGGCTCGGGATCTTCCGCTCCACCGGGGTGCGCCGGGCCAACCTCACCGCGCTGACCCTGATGGGCTCGTACGCGGGCTTCCAGTTCATCGCGACCCTCTACCTGCAGCGGCTGCTCGGCTGGTCGGCGCTGGAGACCGCGCTCGGACTGCTGCCCGGCGGCGCGGTGGTGGCCCTGTCGGCGGGCGCCGTCGGCCGGCTGCTGGACCGGTTCGGCCCGGCCCGGGTGCTGCCGGTCGGGGTGGCGTCGATGACCGTCGGCTACGCGCTGTTCCTGCGGCTGGACGAGCACAGCGGGTTCCTCGGCCTGGTGCTGCCCAGCATGCTGCTGATCGGCGCGGGCTTCGCGCTGGCCTTCCCGGCCATCAACGTCACCGCCACCGCGGGGGTGGCGGACGAGGAACAGGGGCTCGCCTCCGGGCTGGTGAACACCGGGCTGCAGGTCGGCGGCGCGATCGTGCTGGCCGCCACCACCGCGGTACTCACCGCTGGCACCGCTGGCGGCACCGACGCGCACGCCCAACTCGCCGGCTACCGGCCCGCGTTGCTGCTGGTCACCGGCGCGGCCACGGTCGGCCTGCTGATCGCGCTGACCGGCGCGCTGCGCTCCGGCCGCCGCGCGGCCGAGCCCGCCGCGGTGCCGGACTACAGCTACCCCGCGGTGGAGGTGCTGTCGGAGCGCTGAACTCCCGCGACGGACAGGCATTCCGGAACCGGACTCGGGCGGTCGACCCCTCGCCGCCCGAGCTCCGCCGGACCCGGCTCCACCAAACCCCCGTCTTGGTGGAGCCGGAGCGTTTCCGCCTCAGGCCGTGGGTCTCGACGACCAGGCCGGACGGCGGCGCGGCCGTTCGGAGCAGTCACCATGACAGCTCGCTGCGCGACGGTCAATGCACCCGGCTCCGCCGTTGCCGAACTGCCGCTCGGCTACTGGTTCTTGAGGATGGTGTGGAGCAGTTCCAGGGTCTGCTGCGGGGTCAGGCTGTCCACGCAGAGCCGCTCCATCACCTGCACGTACTCGTCGACGTCGTCGCGCTTGTCCAGGTACAGCGCACTGGTGAGCTGCTCCAGGTAGACCACGTCCGGCAGGTCCTGCTCGGGGAAGCGCAGCACCGAGAAGGCCCCGCTCTCGCCGGCGTGCGCGCCGAACCGGAACGGCATCACCTGCACGACCACGCTGGGCAGTTGGGCCAGCTCGACGAGGTGCTGCAGCTGGGCGCGCATCACCTCGGGGCCGCCGACCGGGCGGCGCAGCGCCGCCTCGTCGATCACCGCCCACAGCCTGGGGCCGTGGCCGGCGGTGAGCAGCTTCTGGCGGCGGGAGCGCAGCGCGACCCGGCGCTCGATCTCCTCCTCGGCCAGCACCGGGCGGTTCTGCGCGAAGATCGCCCGCGCGTACTCCTCGCACTGCAGCAGGCCGGGGATGAACTGCACCTCGTAGGTGCGGATCAGGGCGGCGGCCTCCTCCAGTCCGATGTAGGTCTGGAACCAGCCCGGCAGCACGTCGTTGTAACTGTGCCACCAGCCGGACTTGTTGGCCTCGCGGACCAGGGCGAGCAGGGCCTCGCGCTCCTGCCCGTCCTGCAGGCCGTAGAGGCTCAGCAGGTCGGCGACGTCGCGCTCCTTGAAGGAGACCCGTCCCAGTTCCATCCGGCTGATCTTGGACTCGGAGGCGCGGATCGCGTATCCCGCGTCCTCGCGGCTGATCGCACAGCCCTCGCGGAGCCGGCGGAGCTGGGAGCCGAGGAGGATGCGGCGCACCATCGAGCCCCCGCCGGGCTGAACTGTGGTCATGCGGACCAAACCTCCACTCGGACAGACAGTTGCACAGTCTGCCATCAGTTGAGCGCGCACGGTGCAGGTAGTGGTGCGGTCGTCCCCCGCTTCCGCACCAACGACACCATCTTGCACGTGCATCTGGTGCATGCATATGCCAATCGCACGACTGCACGTGAATCGACTCTTGCATCTGCCGTGAGCGCAGAGGACCATGGTGCACGTGCACTTGCACGCCCTTGGCAATCCCGCGGGCTCCGCGTCGACCCCACGCGCGATACCGCACACTCTCCCGGCAACGCCCGCGCGTCGCTGGGTACTTGTGTGCGCGCGCCAGGGCTTCGACCGGTCGGCCGCGCGGCCGAGTGAGTCGGAGGTGACCGGCATGACCCCGGTGGGTCCCGCCGTGTCCGCCCCCTTATGGGAGGAGCTCTTCATGAGCACCGGTACGGCAGTGGCGACCGACCCTCACGTGGTCAGCTGTACCCTCGCTCCCCGCTTCGAAGCCGTGCGCACCGCACGGGAGTTCGCCAGGACCACGCTGGACGGCTGGGGCCTGGGCGAACTCTTCGACGACGTCGCCCTGGTCGCCTCCGAACTCGTCACCAACGCACTGCGGCACGCGCTCGGCCAGAGCGAGCCGTCACGCGTCCCGGCGCAGGTCTCACCGCAGCTGGCCGTCGAGGCCCTGCCGATCCGGATCAGCCTGGTGCACCGCGCCCCGCAGGTGGTCTGCGCGGTCAGCGACCCCTCCAGCTCCGGGCCGATCGCCCGGGAGGCCGACTTCGTCGCCGAGTCCGGCCGCGGCCTGCACCTGGTGGACTCCTTCTCCCGCTCCTGGGGCTGGCACCCGCTGGCCGGCGCCGGCAAGGTGGTCTGGGCGCTCTTCGACGCCCGCCCGCAGCAGCCCGCGATGGAGCAGATCCTTCCCAGCCTCGGCCGCCACCGCCGCTCCGCCTGAACCCAGCCCTCCGCCGGAGGCCCACCCCACACAGCGAAAGGCCGCCGTGGAATCCCCACGACGGCCTGGCACAAACGGACTTGACGGATCGTCAGAGCGGCACTTCTCCCAGGTGGTCGAATTCGCCGTCCTTCACGCCGAGCAGCATCGCCTCGATCTCGCCGCGGGTGTAGACCAGCGCCGGCCCCTCCGGGAAGCGCGAGTTGCGCATCGCGACACCGCCACCCGGCAGCGCGGCGAACTCCACGCAGTTCCCCTTCGAGTTGCTGTACCGGCTCTTCTGCCAGACCACGCCATCAAGATCCGCGGCCGCCATGCCGTTGAACGCCTCACGCATCGATTTCTCCCCTGAATCCGGCGAATGCCTCACTTGACGTGATGATAGCTCGGCTGCACGTGCATCAGCATGGGATTGTGCCCGTGCATACGAACGTGCCGATGCCATCACCATCCCTTCACAGCAGGGCAATTGACGGCGCGTAAGCGGACATAGCGGCACGAAACCTCGTCGCCCACATGACGGTCCGCACACAGCCGTCTGCGCGGAGTTGATCATCGAGTGAGCGCCACACGCCTTACAGGCAGTCACAGCGCCCACTGTGATGACCGTCACTTTCTGGCGGAAAGCCGCCCACTGCCGGTATCCGGCTGCAGTCCTCCCTGGTCGATGTCCTACGATCTGGCGCATGAGCACCGCAGCCATCCCGGGCGCGCCACTGCCCGTCCGTACGCCAGGCTCCCGTGCGCGGGGGCGCCACCGCCGTCCCGAGCGCCCCGAGATCGTGGCCGGTTCGCCTGCCCTGGTCCTGGCCGTACCGGCCGTCGCCGGGCCGGACTCCCGCCCGGTCGTGGAGGAGTTGCTGTCCATCGTGCGCGGCGAGCAGCCGGGCATCACGGCGGCGGCGGGGTACCTGGACGGCGAGGACGCCCCGACGGTGGCCGGGCTGCTGGCCGAGGCCGCCGAGGCCGGGATGCCCGCGCCGATCGTGCTGCCGCTGGTCCCGGGCCCGCACGAGTTCCTGACGGAGCTGCACAAGCTCGCCGCCGAGACCGGCGCCGTGGTGCTGGACCCGCTGGGCCCGCACCCGCTGCTCGCCGAGGCCGTGCACGTCCGGCTGTCCGAGGCCGGGCTGGCCCGGGCCGACCGGGCGCGGCTGTTCGCGATCGCCACCGCGGCCGACGGCGTGGTGCTCACCACCACCGGCGGCGAGGAGGCCGCCGCCGCGGCCGGGATCACCGGTGTGCTGCTGGCCGCCCGGCTCGCCGTGCCCGTGGTGCCCGCCGCCCTGGACGTCCCCGGCTCGGTCGCCGCGGCCGTCGCCCACCTGCGGGCGACCGGCTCCGAGCGCCCGGCGCTGGCCCCGCTGGTGATCGGCCCCGAGGCCGACCCGGAGCTGCTGGCCACCGCCGCCGAGGAGACCGGCTGCCCGAGCGCCGCCCCGATCGGCGCCTACCCGACGGTCGGTCAGCTGATCGCCGCCACCTACCTGGCCGCGCTCCCCGAGCCGACCCAGGAGCAGCTCGACGCGGCCGAGGCCGCCGCCGCCGAGCCGCGCGCCACCCCGGGAGCACACGCGGCGCCGTGACGCCGCCCTTCAGCCGCGACGGGCAGGAGTAGCGAAACAGCGCGCTCCCGCCCGTCGCGCTTTCCCCTCTACCTCCCGCGCCAGGCGGCGGCGGGGTCAGCCGGCGACGCGGCCGGTTCTCGGGGCGGAGTCGGTGAACTTCAGCGTCGGCGGCGCGACCTGGCGCGGTGCGTCGGGCGCGGTGGTCGGGCTGGTGGCGGCGTTCCACGGGTTGGGCGCGAGGCCCGGGCCCGGCTTGGTCACCGACAGGGTCTGCGACTGGCCCGCCTTGCGGAACAGGATCCGCTTCGGCGCGGGCGCCTCCGGGTCCAGCCACAGTTCGGTGCCGCTGAACTCGCAGTCCAGCACCGCGATGTCGTCCGGCTTGCCGTCGTCGGTGGCCCGGAACGCCACGCCCGCCTTGCGGTACCCGATCAGCCGGCTGCGGCTGAGGGTCACCGTCTCGCCCGCCAGCTGGTGCTTGAGGGTGGCGACCGCGTAGTCGGACTGCCCGGCCGCGTCGATCAGCAGGCCGTCGAAGACCGTGCCCTTGTCCCGGCCGAGCGCGTGCACCGCGATGCCGCCGGCCGCGTTGCCGTACAGCACCGAGGCGCCGTAGTCGAAGTCGTTCAGGTACGCGCCGTGCTCGATGCCCCAGCCGCCGTTGTGGTACGCCGCGAACTGGCTGACGGTGTGGTGGTGTTCGGCGTTCAGCCAGACGAAGATGCCGTTCTCCAGGTTGTTGTGCGCCAGGCACCGTTCGAAGGTCCACACGCCCTCGCTGGTCTCCGGCCACTCGTACCCGGACGCCCCGGTCGCGCCCTGCACGCCCACCGCCACGCAGTCCCGGGCGAACGAGCCGGTGCCCGCGCCGAGGCTGAAGCCGGTCAGCCGGTAGCCGCGCGGGTTGGGTTCGAAGACGGTGCGGGAGGCGACGCAGCCCTCGTAGCCGATGTCGTCGGACGGGCCCTGCGGCGTGCGGGTGTCGATCGGGCCGTCCCACCAGTAGGCGTCCTCCCAGGTCTGGTGGGAGATGCAGCCGCGGAAGGTGATGCCGTGGCTGGCGTGCGGCACGAACGCGTGGCTGCCGGTGTCGCGGACCACCACGCCCTCCACCACGGTGCCGCGCGAGGCGTTCAGCAGCATGTGGAAGTGCAGCCCGTACCGGCCCAGCACCGGCTCGGTGACGGGCTGTCCGTTCCAACTGTCCTTGCCGGCCGAGCGCGGGCCCATCCAGCGGATCGCCGCGTGCCGGACGTCCGCCGGGCGGCTCGACGTGACGTGGACGTGCGCCCGGCCCTGCTCGGTGCCCTCGATCCGGACGTTGCGGGTCAGGTTGAGCACCTCCGCGCCGAGCGTGAGCCCGCCACCGAGCGCGACCCGCGGGTGGGCGTGCTGCAGCGGCGCGTCCAGGGTGACGGCGGCGCCGTCGATCGCCTTGACGGTGCACAGGTCGTAGGCGGTGGAGAAGTCGGCGGTGTCGGGCGGGGCGGTCGGGGTGACGGCGAGTTCGTCGCCGACCTGCCAGCCCTCCGGCGCGGCGGCCAGCCGGAGGGTGGCGTCGCCCGGCTTGAGGTCGGCGGCGGCCCGGACCCAGGCGGTGCGCGGCGCACCGTCCAGCCGCAGGTACCCCTGCCCGGTGACCCACAGGCCGGTGTCGGTGTCGACCACGGTCATCCCGCCGCCCTGGAAGCGGTGTTCGTCCACGGACGGGAAGCGCAGGGTGTGCACGGCCGCGCCGCTCGGGGCGAGCGCGAGCGAGCCGCGGACCTCCACGTTGCCGGCGCTGGCCAGGGTCACCGAGCGGTCCTTGGCGAAGACCAGCGAACCGCCGGTGTCCACCAGCAGCGAGCCGACCTGCACGTCGGTGTCGAGCAGCACCCGGTCGGTGATCCGCACCGCGCTCTTCGGGCCCGGCAGCTGCCCGCCCCAGCCCTTGGCGTCCGACCACTTGCGGCCGCCCTCGTCCACCGGCGGCGCCGGCGGCAGCGGCGCCGGGCTGGACGGCGGCGGCGCGGCCGGGCTGCTGTTGCTCATGGCACCGTGCTGATGGTCGCTCATGCTCGGCAGCGCGACGGGCGTCTGGACCACACCTCCGGCCAGCGACCCGCGCAGCGCCACTCCCCCGCCGACCGCGGCCACCGTCCCCGCCGCCAGCCACCCCAGTAACCGCCGCCGCCCCACCACCGGCCGCCGATGCCGCCCGCCGTCCTGCTGCCGCTCCACCGCCGCCGCCCTTCCGGGGCCCGCTACCCCGACTCAACTCGAGGGCAGCATAGGCAGAGGAGGTGTCGAAGCCACGCATCTCGGCATCCGAGTAAGCATCCTGACGTAGCGTCAGGCACGTGCGTTCGAGAACGCATCGGGAGCGAGCCGGAATTCCGGAAAGGCCTTGCGATCAGAGGGAGATTATCCACCAAACATCGGCAAAACCATCCAAAACGTCCGCCGATCCACTCGCACCGAACACTCACCAAAGCCACCATAAGGCATGGATCAGAACGTAAGGTGACAAACGGGACACAAGATCGGCCGACCCCTGACGCGAAAACAGATTCCGGACCACCCATCGGAGTTCGCCGGAAATTCCTTGATCGCCATTCCGAAAGAAAGTGACCCCCCTCACAGCCATTTGCGAATTGCTCTTGACTCCGCTTAATCTCCTGCCCACGTTCGTGGTCACACGGACCCAGTTCGCCCGGAACGCCGAGTCCTGCCGCCGGGTGCGCTGGCATTGCGATACGCACCACGGCAGGGGCGGGGGAACCAGGTAAGTCGCCCGGGAGTGGTCGAAGGCCGCTCCGGGGCTTGGGGTGAAGCCGTGCACGCCGTCAGGTGTGCGCGGCCGGGCAACTCCAGCCCGAATCCGACAGCTCACCTCGCAGGCGTGGGAGAGGAACGCTTCTTCATGCTGCCCATCAGCGCCAAGCGCGCCCGCCGCCTGATCGCGACCACCGGCGTCGTCGGCATCGGCCTCACCGTTCCCTGCCTGGCCTCCGGCTCCGCCTCGGCCGCCTCGGTGTCGACCTGGGACAAGGTCGCGCAGTGCGAGTCCAGCGGCGACTGGTCGATCAACACCGGTAACGGCTTCTACGGCGGCCTCCAGTTCACCAACAGCACCTGGGCCGCCTTCGGCGGCACGGCGTACGCCTCGCGCGCCGACCTGGCCACCAAGGACCAGCAGATCGCCACCGCCGAGAAGGTGCTGGCCGTGCAGGGCCCCGGCGCCTGGCCGGTCTGCTCGATCCAGGCGGGTCTGACCAAGGGCGGCTCCGCCCCGCAGGTCGACACCTCGGCCGGCCAGAGCGCGGCCAAGACCCAGCAGCCCAAGGCCCAGCAGCAGGCCCCGGCCGCCGCCCCGCAGGCGAAGGCCGAGACCAAGCCGGCCCAGCAGCCGCAGCAGCCGGCCGCCCAGCCGCAGCAGAGCACCCAGGCCGCCGAGACCTACACCGTGGTCGCGGGCGACTGGCTGTCCACCATCGCGCAGAGCCACCACGTGGACGGCGGCTGGCAGAAGCTGTACGACCTGAACCGCTCCCTCCTGACCGAGGGTCCGGACATGATCTACCCGGGTCAGCAGCTCTCGCTGGGCAACGTCGCGACCGCCTCCGCCCCGGCCGAGCAGTCCACCAAGTCGTCGTGGAACGGCTCGCACGACTCCTGGAACAACGGCTCCTCGCACCAGGGCACCGGCAAGAACACCACCCAGAGCACCGGCTCCACCGCCGCCGCCAAGAGCAGCACCGCCAAGGCGAGCACCTCGACCATCGCGGCGAGCACCACCAAGTCCGCCACCACCACCGCCTCCGCGGTGACCGGTTCCAAGGCCGCCGCGGTGAACTTCGCGCTGTCCAAGGTCGGCCAGGCGTACGTCTACGGCGGTACCGGCAACGGCGGTTGGGACTGCTCGGGCCTGACCCAGGCGGCCTTCCGCCAGGCCGGCATCAGCCTGCCGCGGGTGGCCGCCGACCAGGCGGACTACTCGACCCGGGTGTCGCTGGACAACCTGCAGCCGGGCGACCTGCTGTTCTGGTCCAGCAACGGCGCCAACTCGGGCGTGTACCACGTGGCGATGTACGTCGGCGGCGGCAAGTACGTCGAGGCGGCCAACCCGAGCGCCGGTGTGCGCACGGAGACCATCGCCAACTGGGCGCCGGACTTCGCCGGCCGGGTCTGACCCGTCCGCCCACCCAGTGCCTGACGCGGGCCCGGCCCGCGCCTGATGCACCGCTGCCCTCGGGGACCCTGGTCGGCTCCGGGGGCAGCGGCCTATGCTCGGCCGGACGGACCTGTCCCGAGCGTTCAGGAGCGACCCGATGGCCAAGGTGACGATCTCGCTCGACGCGGACCTCGCGCTCGAGGTGATGATGCGGGTCGGCACGACCAGTCCGCAGGACGCGGTGGAGCTGGTGGTGCGCGACTACCTCTCGACCGGCAGGCGCACCGAGGCGATCACCGGCAACGACCGGGAGAACGAGCGGTTCACCGGTCCCGCGCCGCAGGCCGACCAGGGCTGACGCTCCGTCAGGGAACACGCACCTTTTACACAATCTCCGGCACCGTCAAGGAACTTACCGTCTAGTAAGTTTACTGCCGAGTACCTACCCTTGGCGGACCCCCACCACCCAAGGGAGTCCGCTCATGGCACATCCCCTCGCCCGTGCCGGGCGCACTGAACACCTGATCGACCGCGTGCCGGTCCGGACCGTCCGCTCCGGCGGGCGGGTGGTCGAGGCGCACAGCCCCCACCTGGTCGCGCCGCCGGAGACCGGCAGCCTCGCCGACCTGCCCTTCCGCAACGCGCAGGAGGACCCGGCGGCCCGGGTCGCCAGCAGGCGCCGGGCCGACGGCGGTTGGGAGCACCTGACGGCCCGTCAGTTCGCCGACCAGGTGGCGACCACCGCGCGCGGACTGGTCGCGGCCGGGGTGCGGCCCGGCGACCGGGTCGCACTGATGTCGCGCACCCGGTACGAGTGGATGCTGCTGGACTTCGCGGCCTGGTCGGCCGGCGCCTCGGTGGTGCCGGTGTACCCGACCTCCTCGGTCGAGCAGGCGGAGTGGATCGTCCGGGACTCCGGCGCGGTGCTGGCGGTCGCGGAGGACGCCGAGACCGCGGAGGTGCTGACCGTCGCGATCGCCCGCACCGGCGGGACGGTCCCGCTGTGGCGGCTCGACGAGGACGCCGTCGGCGCCCTCGCCGAGCTCGGACAGGCGGTGCCGAACGCCGAGTTGGAGCGGCGGCGGGCGGCGCTCGGCCCGCGCAGCGAGGCCACCCTGATCTACACCTCGGGGACCACTGGGCGACCCAAGGGCTGCCTGCTCACGCACGGCAACTTCCTGACCGGGGCGGCGAACTGCCGGGCGCTGCTGGAACCGGTCTTCGAGGAGGTCACCGGCGAGGCTCCGTCCACCCTGCTGTTCCTGCCGCTCGCCCACGTGCTGGGCCGGATGATCCAGGTGACCTGCGTGCACGGGCGGATCCGGGTCGGCCACAGCCCGTCCCTGAAGCCCGATCAACTGCGGCCGGACCTGGCCGAGTTCGGGCCCACCTTCGTGGTCGGGGTGCCCTACCTGTTCGAGAAGATCCACCAGGTGGGGCGGGCCCAGGCGCAGGCCAGGGGCGCGGTGAAGCTGTTCGACCGGGCGGCGCGGGTCGCGGTGCGCTACGCCCGGGCCGAACTCGCCGCCCTGGCGGGCGAGGGAGGGCCCGCGCCGCTGTCGCTGCGGATGGCCCACGGCGTGTACGACGTGCTGGTGTACCGCAGGGTCCGGCAGGCGATGGGCGGGAAAATCCGGTACGCGATCAGCGGCGGCTCCTCGATCGACCCGGAGCTGCTGCTGTTCTTCGCCGGCGCCGGGGTGCTGGTGCACGAGGGCTACGGGCTGACCGAGACCACCGGCCCGTCCACCGTGAACCCGCCGCTGCGGCCCCGCCCCGGCACGGTCGGCCCGCCGGTGCCGGGCACCGCGGTGCGGATCGCCGAGGACGGCGAGGTGCACCTGAGCGGTGATCAGATCTTCGACGGCTACTACGAGTTGGGCGCGCCGCGGCCCTCCCGGCCGCGGTGGTTCGCCACCGGTGACCTGGGCCGGCTGGACGAGGACGGCTACCTCAGCATCACCGGCCGCAAGAAGGAGATCCTGGTGACCTCCGGCGGCAAGAACGTCTCCCCCGGCCCGCTGGAGGACCGGCTGCGCGCCCATCCGCTGGTCGGCCAGTGCCTGGTGGTCGGCAACGGCCGCCCGTACGTGGGCGCGCTGGTCACCCTGGACGCCGAGGCGGTCGAGCACTTCCTGGAACTGCGGCCGCAGAGCCCGCCGACCGGGACGGAGGCCGTCGACATCGCCAGTGCGATCCCGGTGCACCACGCGGTGCTGACCGAGCTGGCGGCGGCGGTGCGGGCGGTCAACTCGACGGTCTCGCGCGCCGAGTCGATCCGCCGGGTGCGCGTGGTGGCGGGCGACTTCACCGAGGAACGCGGCCTGCTCACACCCTCGTTGAAGGTCCGCCGGCTGGCCGTCGCCACCGCGTACCGCCGCGACATCGAGCAGCTGTACGCGTGAACGCCGAAGCGGCCTCCGGGAGTTGGCTCCCGGAGGCCGCTGGCGGCTTAGTGCGGCTGAGGGGTCGCCCGATCAGGGCCGGCGCGGTCCGGAGCCGGTGGAGCCGCGCATCACGAGCTCCGGCTGGAACATGAACTCCGAGCGCTGGGCCGGGTTTCCGCCGACCTCTTCGAGGAGGGCGTCGACCGCGGCGGTGGCCATCGCCTCCACCGGCTGGCGCACGGTGGTCAGCGGCGGCTCGGTGAACGCTATCAGCGGGGAGTCGTCGAAGCCGACCACCGAGACGTCCTGCGGCACCGACAGTCCGCGCTGGCGCACCGCGCGGATCGCGCCGAGCGCCATCATGTCGGAGCCGCAGACGATCGCGGTGCAGCCCTTGTCGAGCAGCGCCTGCGCGGCGGCGTGGCCGCCCTCCACGCTGAACAGGGTGTGGTGGACGAGCTCGGCGGCCTGCTCGGGGGTGCGCGCGGTGAGCTGCTGCACGGCGGCCGTGAAGCCCTCGATCTTGCGCAGCACCGGCACGTAGCGCTTCTGGCCGACCGCCAACCCGATCGTCTCGTGGCCGAGTTCGACCAGGTGCTGGACGGCCATCCACATCGCGGCCCGGTCGTCCGGGGAGATGAACGGCGCGGCGATCTTCTCGCTGTAGCCGTTGATCAGCACGAACGGGACCTGACGGCCCGCCAGTTTGGCGTACCGGTCGTGGTCGGCGGTGGTGTCGGCGTGCAGGCCGGAGACGAACACGATGCCGGCCACGCCGCGTTCGACCAGCATCTCGACGAGTTCGTCCTCGGTGGAGCCGCCCGGGGTCTGGGTGCACAGCACCGGCGTGTAGCCGTGCCGGCTGAGCACCTGTTCGATGACCTGGGCCAGCGCCGGGAAGATCGGGTTGCTGAGCTCGGGGGTGATCAGACCGATCAGCCCGGCGCTGCGCTGGCGCAGCCGGGTCGGGCGCTCGTAGCCGAGCACGTCGAGGGCGGCCAGCACGGTCTGCCGGGTGGTCGCGGAGACACCCGCCTTGCCGTTGAGTACGCGGCTGACGGTGGCTTCGCTGACCCCCGCCTGCGCCGCGATGTCGGAGAGTCGCGCCGTAGTCACGATCCCAGAGCCTATTGCAACCACGTCAGACCGCCCACCATGCGGTGCTGTCGGCCGCGAGTTCGACGCCGTCCTCCACTGCGACAGCCTCGGCGGAGGACAGCAGCATACGGCCGGGGGCGGCGATCCGGACCGCCTCGGAGGTGGTGTTCACGGTGCAGACGAAGGAGCCTTCGGCGGCGGTGCGGCGGAAGGCCAGCACACCCTCGGGGGCGGGCAGCCACTCGACCTCGGTGCCGGCGCCGAGCGCGGGCTGGGCGCGGCGCACCGCGAGCGCGGAGCGGTACAGCTCCAGGGTGGAGGTGGGGTCGCCGGTCTGGACCTCCACCGAGAGCTTGGCCCACTCGGCGGGCTGCGGCAGCCAGCTGGGGCCGCCGGGGTTCGGGCCGAAGCCGTACGGGGCCTCGGTGCCGGACCACGGGATCGGCACCCGGCAGCCGTCGCGGTAGCCGTCCTGGCCGGCCTGCCGGAAGAACGACGGGTCCTGGCGGACCTCGTCGGGCAGGTCGGTGACGTCGGGCAGGCCGAGCTCCTCGCCCTGGTAGACGTAGGCGGAGCCGGGCAGGGCCAGCATCAGCAGGGAGGCGGCGCGGGCCCGGCGCAGGCCGAGTTCGCGGTCGCCGGGGGTGCGGATCTGGGTGCCGAGGCCGGGCGGGTTGGCGAACCGGGTGGCGTGCCGGGTGACGTCGTGGTTGGAGAGCACCCAGGTGGTGGGGGCGTCGACCGGGCGCATCGAGTCGAGCGACACGTCGATCACCTCGCGCAGCGCGGCGGCGTCCCAACCGGTGCCCAGGTACTGGAAGTTGAAGGCCTGGTGCAGCTCGTCGGGGCGGACGTAGTTGGCGGTGCGCTGGACGGTGGGGGTCCAGGCCTCGGCGACGCCGATCCGCTGGCCGGGGTACTCGTCGAGGATGGCGCGCCAGCTGCGGTAGATGGCGTGCACGCCGTCCTGGTCGAAGAACGGCATCACGTCGTTGCCGAGCAGCTTGAGCTGGTCGTGGCTGCCGAGGTCGGGCAGGCCGGGGGCCTTGACCATGCCGTGCGCGACGTCGATCCGGAAGCCGTCGACGCCCATGTCGAGCCAGAACCGCAGGATGGAGCGGAACTCGTCGGCGACCGCCGGGCTGTCCCAGTTGAAGTCGGGCTGCTCCGGGGCGAACAGGTGCAGGTACCAGTCGCCCGGGGTGCCGTCCGGGTTCTCGGTGCGGGTCCAGGCGGGGCCGCCGAAGATGGACTCCCAGTCGTTGGGCGGGAGTTCGCCGTTCTCGCCCTTGCCGGGGCGGAAGTGGTAGCGCTCGCGCAGCGGGGAGCCGGGGCCCTCGCGCAGCGCGCGCTGGAACCACTCGTGCTGGTCCGAGGAGTGGTTGGGGACCAGGTCGACGATGATCCGCAGGCCCAGCTCGTGGGCGTCGCGGATCAGCGCGTCGGCGTCCAGCAGGGTGCCGAACATCGGGTCGACGGCGCGGTAGTCGGCGACGTCGTAGCCGGCGTCGGCCTGCGGGGAGGCGTAGAACGGGGACAGCCAGACCGCGTCCACACCCAGGTCGCGCAGGTAGGGCAGGCGGCTGCGGATGCCGGGCAGGTCGCCCATGCCGTCCCCGTTGCCGTCGGCGAAGCTGCGCGGGTACACCTGGTAGATGACCGCGTCCCGCCACCAGCCTCTGGAGGCCCCGGTGTTCGCAGCAGTCCGAGCGGCGGGAACGGCGGCGGGCCGGGAGGCGTCGGCCAGGTTCTGGGTCATTGGACAGTCATCCCTTGGAAGCTGTGTGGAAGGTGACGGTGGTTCAGGACTTCGCGGCGCCGGCGGTGAGGCCGGTGACCAGGTGGCGCTGCACCAGGTAGAAGACGACCGCGGCGGGGATCGCGATCAGCACCGAGGTGGCGGCCATCAGCTGCCACTGGTGGTCGTGCTCGCTGACGAACGAGGACAGACCGACGGCCAGGGTGTACTTGGAGGACGAGAGCATGAAGGTCGAGGCGTACGCGACCTCGCCCCAGGCGGTGAGGAAGGAGTAGAACGCGGCGACCGCCAGGCCGGGCCGGGCGAGCGGCAGGATGAGCCGCCAGAAGGTGCCGAACGGGGACAGTCCGTCGACCCGGCCGGCCTCGTCGATCTCCACCGGGATGGTGTCGAAGTAGCCCTTCAGCAGCCAGGCGCAGTACGGCACCGTGGTGGCGGAGTAGACCAGGACCAGGCCGGTGTAGCTGTCCAGCATCTGCAGGTTGGACAGGATGTAGTACATCGGCACGATCAGCACCGCGATCGGGAACATCTGGGTGACCAGCAGGGTCCACATCAGCTGGCGGTGGCCGGGGAAGCGCATCCGGGAGACCGCGTAGCCGGTGGAGGCGGCGATCAGCACGCCGACCACGGTGGTGCCGCCGGCCACGATCGCCGAGTTGCCGAACCAGGTGAGGAAGTCGGTGTCGCCCAGCACCTTGCCGTAGTTGGCGAAGGTGGCCTTGTCCATGATCTTCGCCGGGTGCAGGTAGTCCATGTCGTCCGGACCGAGCGAGATGTACCCGATGTACAGCACCGGGAAGAGCGCGATCAGGCTGGCGATCAGCAGCGCGCCGTGCGAGAGGACGGCGCCGAGCGGCGAGGACTCGCCGCGCGCGCGGACCTTGACGGGCCGTTCGGCGGAGGCCGGGGTCGCGGCGGGGCGGTCGGCGGTGAGGGTCATGGCGGTACCTGCCTGGTCGTGGTCCTTGGTCGGCTGCGGGGTCGTTCCGGTGCGGGCCTCGGTGCTCATCCGTTGGCCTTCTCGTTCCGGGCCAGCCAGCGGCGGTAGAAGCTGGTGAACACGATCAGGATGGAGAGCAGCAGGATGCCGTAGGTGGCGGACTGCGCGTAGTCCGCGGGCTGCTGGCCGAAGCCGAGGCGGTAGGCCCAGGTGACCAGGATCTGCGCGTCGGGGGCGCCGGAGCCGAACAGCAGGAAGATGACGGCGAACTGGTTGAAGGTCCAGATCACGCCGAGCAGCACGACGGTGGAGGAGACGGTGCGCAGGCCGGGCAGGGTGACGTAGCGGAACCGCTGCCACGCGCTGGCGCCGTCCATCTCGGCGGCCTCGTACAGCTCGGCGGGGATCGACTGCAGGCCGCCGAGCAGCGAGATCATCATGAACGGCACGCCGACCCAGGTGTTGACCAGGATCGCGGCCGCCTTCTGCGCCCACGGGTCGGCCAGCCAGCTGGGTTCGGGCAGGCCGACGGCGCCGAGCAGGCCGTTGAGCGCACCGCCGTCGGCGAGCATCAGGCGCCAGGAGAAGACGGTGACGAAGGTCGGCACCGCCCACGGCAGGATCAGCACCAGCCGGTACAGGCCGCGGCCGCGCAGCTTGCGGTTGAGCAGCATGGCCAGGCCCAGGCCGATGGTGTAGTGCAGGACGACGCAGATCACGGTCCACGCGACGGTCCACACGAAGTGCGACCAGAACCGGTCGTAGGCGGTCGGGCCCCACAGCACGTCCGCGTAGTTGTCGAGTCCGACGAACTTGAAGCTGTCGGGGATGTGGTTGACGCCGATCTGCCGTCCGACGTTGAGGCTGTTGGCATCGGTGAGGGTCAGGTACACCCCGCGGACCAGCGGGTAGCCGACCAGCACCCCGAGGACGATCGCGACCGGCGCGATCATCGCGTACGCGTACCAGTACTTCGAGTACGACAGCCTGATGCGCTGTGCGACCGCAACTGCCATGGGTTGACACCTTCTCCGGGAGGTCCGCCGCCTGCCTCGGCGACTGCTGCTTGGTGTGACGGGCGCCGCCCGGCCCACTGTCAGGTGTGGGCCGGGCGGCAGGTCTGCTACTTGGTGAAGTCCGGCAGGAGCTTCGCGTAGTCGGTGGCGGTGGCGTCCAGGCCGGCCTTGGTGTCCGACTGGCCCTGGACGATCTTGCCGAGGTTGGTGCCGAAGGAGCCGAACAGCGAGGCGTACTCGGGCAGTTCGGGGCGCGGCTGGGCGGAGGTGAGGATCGCCTGGAAGTCGGCGATGCCCGGGTTGGCCTTGACCTCGGCGGTGTACGCGTCGGTGCGGGTGGGCAGGGTGCCGTTCTTCAGCGCGAGGAAGGTCTGGCTCTCCGCCGAGGTGAGGAACGCGGCGAGCTTCTCGGCGGCGGCCTTGTGGGCGGCGTCGGAGCCGGCGTACACCGAGACGTTGTGGCCGCCGGTGGGCGCGCCGCCCTTGCCGGTGGAGCCCTTCGGGACGGCCGCGATGCCGAGGTTCTTCTTGTCGGCGAAGGCGGTGCCCTTGTAGACGTTGGTGACCTCCCACGGGCCCTGGATGATCGCCGCGACCTTGCCGCTGTTGAAGGCGTCCATCATGTGGGCGTAGGAGTCGGTCGTGACGTCGGCCTTGACGGTGCCCGGCGCGGTGAACATCGACTTGTAGGTCTCGATGGCCTTGACGGCCTCCGGCGAGTTGACCGTGACCTTCTTGCCGGCCGCGTCCACCATGTTGGTGCCCTCGCCGTACAGGAACGGCATGGCGTAGTAGCCGTCGCCGGCGCGCATCCAGAAGCCGTCGACGCCGGCCTTGTCCTTCAGCAGCGCGGCGTCGGCCTTGAGCTCGTCCCAGCTGGTCGGCGCGGCGGTGATGCCGGCCTTGGTGAAGAGGTCCTTGTTGTACATCAGGGCCAGGGTGTCGGTGACCAGCGGCACGCCGTAGGTCTTGCCCGAGTACTTGGCCTGCTGGATCAGCGAGGGCTGGAAGACGGAGGCGTCGGTCAGCGCGGGGGTGCCGTCCAGTGCCTCCAGGTAGCCGGCCTTGGCGAAGGCGGAGGTCCAGCCGACCTCGGAGCGGAAGGCGTCCGGCGCGCCCTTGGCGCCCATCGCGGTCTGGAGCTTGTTCTGCGCCTGGTCGAACGGCACGTTGACGAAGTTGACCTTGATGTTCGGGTTCGCGGCCTCGAACTTCTTGACCAGCTCCTGGTAGTTGGGAGCCTCGTTGGTGGCGTTGGAAGTGTCCCAGTAAGTGATGGTGACCGGTCCGCCGTCGCCCTTGGCGTCCGAGCCGGAGCCGCTGCTGCCGCAGGCCGCAAGAGTGACCGCAAGAGCCGCAACGAGAGCGGAGGCCGCGATGCCACGCCGCATGGAAACTCCTAGGAAAAGTGGGGGTGCCCGAGATGGTGGAGGACGGCGCATAATGGCTGTCCCGAGCCGACTGCGCCGTTGCGGCCGTCGGGCTTGACCAGGAACGTAACAGCGGGGCGAGCACAGCTGAAAGTCCTTGCAGCAAGTTTCTGCAAGATGACGGGGATCGTTACGTCTACGTGTCCTGAGAGTTGCCGTCACGCGTCTTGACGATCTGCCGCTTGCGGAAAGGCCTTGCAGCGCCCGGGCACGCGAAAGGCCCCGGGGGCGCTTCCCCGGGGCCTTCGTGGAGCGGACGTCAGCCGGTGGTGCCCAGGCGCAGCACCGTGGTGGAGCGGAACTCCTGCCCCGGCCGCAGCTCGGTCGACGGGTAGGACGGCTGGTGCGGGGAGTCGGGGTGGTGCTGGGTCTCCAGGGCGACGCCCGCGTACGGGCCGTAGGCCACCCCGGACGGGCCGGTGACCGCGCCCGCGAAGCCGTTCGCGGTGTACACCTGCAGGCCCGGCTCGGTGGTCAGCACCTCCAGGGTGCGCCCGCTGCCCGGGTCCTCCAGCAGCGCCGCCCGCACCGGCGGACCGTCCGCCGGGCGCTCCCGCAGCACCCAGTTGTGGTCGTAACCGCGGGAGGGCTTCAGCTGCGGGTGGCCGTCGGCGATGTCCTTGCCGATCGGCCGGGCGGTGGTGAAGTCGAACGGGGTGCCCGCCACCGGCGCGTACGGGCCGTACGGGATCTGCCGCTCGTCGACCGGGGTGTAGGCGTCCGCGTCCAGCGTCAGCAGGTGGCCGAGCACGTCGCCGCTGCCCTCGCCCGCCAGGTTGAAGTAGGCGTGGTTGGTCAGGTTGACCACGGTGGGCTTGTTGGTGACGGCCCGGTAGGAGATCGACAGGTCGGCGCCGGCCAGCACGAACTCGACCCACACGTCCATCGCCCCGGGGAAGCCCTGGTCGCCGTCCGGGGAGTGCAGGTGCATCCGCACCCCGCCGGGGATCTGCTCGGCCTCCCAGACCCGGTGCGAGAAGGAGTCCGGGCCGCCGTGCAGGGTCACGCCGCCGCCGGTCGGCATCAGCGGGTGGTCCTCGCCGTCCAGGGTGATCCGGCTGTCGGCGATCCGGTTGGCGTACCGGCCGACGGACACCCCGTAGTGCTTGGCCGGGCCGAGCAGCGCGCCCACGTCCCGCGTGGTGAGCAGCAGTTGGGCCGGGGTGCCGGTGCGGTCGGGGGCGGTCAGGGTGTGCAGGGCCGCGCCGAGGGTGATCACGGTGGCCTCGATCGGGCCCGAGCGCAGCGTCCACCGCTCCAACCCCATGCCGGGCCCGGAGGAGTCGAACGGCGCCCGATGCACCTCGGTGGGTTCGACCGATGCGGTCATGACCTGCTCCTCACTCTTGATCACCCTGCCCGGCCAGGGTAGCCCGCCCCGGCCCGGGCGGCGGTGACCCGCCCCCGCGCGCCGGGGCGACCGGCAAGGTGTCAGTCAGCCTGCCCGGGGCCGGTGGTGGGCAATCCGAGCGCCGCGGCCAGGCCCTCGGGGCCGGTGCCGAGCTTGCGGTGGACGGCCGCGAGCCGCTGCTTCACCAGCGACACCGGGACGCCCAGCTGCTCGGCGATCCGCTGCGGCGGCACCTGGAGCACCGCGAGCTCGGCCACCGCCCGCTCCTGCGGATTGAGTGCCTCTTTGGCCGGCAGCAGCACCCGGTTGGGCTGCAGCCCGGAGCGCGCCAGCACGTTGCGGGCCCGCACCACCAGGCCGTCGGCACCGCAGTGCTGCGCCAACTCCATTCCCTGGTACAGCAGTTCGGCGGCGTCCACGGAACGGCCGACCTGCACCAGGGCGGCACCGAGGTCGACCAGCGCGTGCGCGTGCTCGTAGGACGCCGGGGAGCGGCCGAGCCAGGCGACCGCCTCCGACAGCAGCTCGACGGCGCGCGGGCCCTCCCACACGCTGGCGGCCAGCCGCAGCGAGGTGCCGATCGCCGACGGCGAGCCGGACAGCCGGGCCCGGCTGATCGCCTCGTCACCGTTCTTGCGGGCCGACGGCACGTCACGGTGCGCCATCGCGACGGCCAGGTGGCCCGCCCACGGGGCGTGCACGGTGGAGCGCCAGCCGCGCCGGTCCAGCCGCAGGCCGGTCTCGGCGAGCACCTCGACCGCCATGTCGTACTCGCCGCGGGAGATCAGCAGCTTGCCGTAGATGGTGGCGACGTCCGGCAGCAGCAGCGCGGTCTGGTGGTACGGCGGCGTGAAGCGGTACTGCTCGGCGACCTCCCAGGCCTCCTCGTCGCGGCCGCGGGCGAGCAGGGTGTCGATCAGCGCGCCGACCAGGTTCCACTGCAGCGGCAGCCCGCCGCCCATCCGGTCGGCGATCCGCAGGCCGCGGCGCAGGAAGTCCTCGGCCTCCGGCAGGAAGCCGCGGCGCAGCCGGGCGAAGCCCATCAGGAAGTAGGCGAAGCCGCGGTGCGCGCCGCTCCACCCGGCGATCTCGAACTCCAGGATCGCGGAGGAGAACAGCTTCTCGGCGCGGGCGAGTTCGTCGTGGTAGGCGTAGCAGAGGCCGAGCAGCGCGGGCAGCTCGAAGTTCCAGGTGGTGTTGGTCCACCCGAGGCTGCGCGGCAACCGGCCGTCGGCCAGGGCGAGTTCGGCCTCGCGCAGGGTCTCCGGGGCGGGTGCGCCCTGCAGCGTGAGGTCCCAGGCGCGCAGCGCGTGCACCGGGCGGGCGGCCTCGCTGTCCGGGTCGACCTGGGTGGCGAGTTCGGCGAGCTGGCGGGAGCGGGCCGGGCCGTCCTCCTCGTCGCGCTGCAGGGTGGTGTACAGCAGGTGGGCGACCGTCAGGCGGAGCTTGCCGAGGCCCTCCGGGGTGTGCTCGGCCTCGTCGCGACAGAGTGCGGCCGCGCCGTTCAGGTCACCGCCGTGGGCGATCACCTCGGAGAGCCGGAACACCGCGTCGACCCGCAGGTCGGAGCTGAGGCCGCCTTCGATGGCGAGCGCCAGGCGCAGCTGGTTGGCGGTGGCCTCCGGGTCGGTGAGCAGCGCGGCGCAGCCGAGTTCGTACAGCACCTCGGCCCGGTCGTCCTCGTCCGGCGGCTCGTTGAGGGCGCGCTCCAGACAGCGGCGGGCGGCTTCGGGCGCGCCGATGGCGAGGTTCTCGGCGGCGGCCCGGCGGAGCTTGCGGACGATGGCGTCGTCGCCCTCGCCGGGGTGGGTCTCCAGCAGGTGCCGGGAGGCGGCGATCAGCGAGCCGCCGGTGTTCTCGATGACGGTGGCGGCGATGCCGTGCATGGCGGTGCGGGTGCTGGGCGACATCGACTGGTAGATGGAGGTGCCGATCAGCGGGTGGACGAACTCCAGTCGGCCGTTGGGCTGGCTGGTGAGCACCCGGTGGCGGCGCAGCTCGCGGACCGAGTCGGCGGCCTGGGCGGGACCCTGGGCGCAGATCGCGGAGGCCAGCTCCTCCTTGATGTCGGTGCCGAGCAGGGCGGCGGCCCAGGCGAACCGGATGGTGGTCGGCCCGAGCTTGTCCAGCCAGTAGTCGCGGCCCTGGCCGCGGGCGGCCGCCGCGAGGTCGCGCAGCCGGGGCGAGTTCTCCTCGACCGGTTCGAGGCTCTGCTCGCGGATCTCGCGCAGCAGGGCCACGGTGTCGAACGGGGCGCCGGCGGTGACCGCCCAGACCTGCCGGCAGAACGCGTCGTCGGCGTCGGCGAACTCGGTGTGGACGAGCTCGGCGACCGAGACCGGGTTGAGCGGCATCAGCTCGTGGCGGCGCACGGCCATCCGCTCGATCTGCGCGGCCAGCGGGCGGGCCTCGTCCTCGAACTCGTGCCGGTAGGCGAAGGCCAGCAGCACCGGCAGTTCGCGGGCCCGCGCGGCGAAGGCGTGCAGCCAGGTCAGCGACTCCATGTCGGCCCAGTGCAGGTCGTCCACGGCGACCACCAACGGGGCGCGGCGGGGCGCGAGTTGGGTGATCACGAAGTCCAGGCCGTCGCGGATGCCCTGCGGGTCGATCCGCTCGATCTCGTCGGACGGCGGGGCCAGGCCGACGGCCGGCGCGACGATGTTGTACCAGTTGCCGAAGACCTCGGACCGCTCCTCCTCGCTCAGACCGCCGAGCACCGGGAGCAGCAACTGCCGGAGGACGCGGAAGGGTTCCTTCTTCTGGCGCTCGCCGCCGCGGGCGAACAGGACGGTGCTGTCCTTGCGCTGCCCGGCGATCCGCCGGACCTGTTCGAGCACCGAGGTCTTGCCCATCCCGGGCGGTCCGGAGAAGACCAGCAGTTCGCCGATCTTGGTACCACCCGCGGCGAACTCCCGGCACAACCGGTCCACGGCCTGTTCGGCGGAGCGCAGTTCGATGTCCCGCTCCCACAGCCGCACGTCGACCGTCTCGGGGCCGACTCCCGCTCCTGCGGCCCGCTCTGCTCTTCGGCCACGCCCGTCCCTCCGCCTCGCCGTCCCGGCACTCCGTTTCCGACCTTAGCGCCGTCGCGCCCGGCGCGGGCGACGTTCGCGCAGGCGGGCGACCTGACGGAGGGTTAGACGACCTGGCCTGGGGCAAATGCCTTACTACCCCTGACATCTGATGATCCGATCGGATAATGTTCGGGCCTCAGGGGTGTAGTTGATCTTAGTGGGAGAGGCCACCGCCGGCGCCCACCCTCAACAGTTTTGACGCACCGGCAAGAGGCGCTCTGGAGACACGTTGGCTGCCATCCCCCCGCTGTTCTGCCCGATCCCGTCCGCCTTGCACCCGGACCACGAATCGGTCGGGAAGAGCACGGAGCTGTGGCTGGAGACGATGGGCTTCAGCACGGACCCGGAACAGCGCCGACGACTGCTGGCGATCGGGGCACACGAATTCGTCTGCCGAATCGCCAGGGACGCCGAGGGCACCACGGGACTCGAACTGGTCTCACAATGGCTGTGCAGCATGCTCACACTCGACGACGAGTGGGACACCGGCGAGTTGAACCGCGACCCTTCGCGTGTACTCACCATAGCAGCCACGCTACTGGCCGTTATCAACTCGCCGAATTCTCACCTGCACCAGACCGACCGCTACGGCGAGTCGGTCCGCGACGTCTTCCGGCGGGCCCGCGAGTGGGCCCCCGCGCCGACCGTGCGGCGCTGGGCGGACAGCCAGCTGGAGTCCTTCATGGGCGCGGCGACGGTGGTCGCCTTCCGCGCCGAGGGCAAGACGATGTCCCTCGCCGAGTACCTCACGGTCGGGCCGCTGGACCGCGGCAGCCGCTCCTGCATCGACATCATCGAGGTCTGCGAGCGCACCTGCCTGCCGCAGTCCCAGCTGGACTCCCCCCGGGTGCACGCGCTCACCCAGGCCGCCAAGTTCCTGGTGCTGATCGCCGCCGACCTCTACTCCTACCGCCGCGAGGACAGCCAGGGCGCGCTGCAGAGCAACATGGTCGACGCCGTCCAGCGCCACCTGGCCTGCGACCGGGAGCGGGCGCTGCACGAGACCGCCGCGCTGCACGACCGCACCATGTGCCTCTTCCTCCGGCTCGCCGACCGCACCTCGCGCCGCGCCGGGCCCGAACTGCGGCGCTACGTCCGCCAGTTGTCCAACCTGGTGAGCGGCAACCTGGAGTGGGGCTTCACCTCGGCCCGCTACGCCCCCCGGCAGCCCGGGACGATCCCGGTCGCCGAACGCGCCGACCGGCCCGCCGACGGCCGGCTCACCCCGCCGCCCTACCCGGAGATCTCCTGGTGGTGGGACCAGCTCTGGTGACCCGCCCCTGACGGATCGGCACACTCCGGCACCGGCGAACGGGTGAAATCCGGGTGGACCAAGGCCGCTGGCGGACGGCGGCCGGACGGGTCTCACTGGAGTCACACCCGTTCCGACGACAGGGAGCACCACCAGCCATGACCATCGCCATCGACAAGCTCTCCGATCCGGCCGTCCGCCGCCTGCTCGGGGCGGTCAACTCCGGTGACCGGGACGCCTTCTTCGCCGCTCTGACCGAGGACGCCACGATGTCCGACGACGGCTCGGACCGCGACCTGGCGCAGTGGGTCGACCGGGAGATCTTCTCCTCGCACGGGCACATCGACGTGCAGACCGAGAAGTCCGGCGGCCGGGCGGTGGTCGCCGACTACCGCAACGACACCTGGGGCGAGATGCGCACCGCCTGGCGGTTCACCGTCTCCCCCGACGGGCGGGTCAGCCGCTTCGAGACCGGCCAGGCCTGACGGGCCGTACGGTGACCCGGCGTCAGCGGTGACCCGGCGTCAGCAGTAGCCCGGCGCCGGCGGCGGCGCAGGGCTCAGCGCGCCGCGAGGCACTCCCGGACGGCGGCGATCAGCGTCCGGGAGCGGATGTCGCCGGTGACGCCGGGCTGCATGCCGTTGGTGACGTAGCCGAAGCCGATGCCCAGCTCCGGGTCGGCGAAGCCCAGCGAGCCGCCCCGGCCGGGGTGGCCGAAGCTCGCCGGGGAGGCCATCGGTGACGTGCCGCCGTGCCGGAAGAAGCCCTGGCCGAAGGTGGTGTTGACGATCAGCACCCGGTCCGGCCCGTGCACCGAGGGACCCGTCGCCTCGGCCAGGGCCTCCTTCCCGAACAGCGCGGGCAGCCGCTCGCCGGGCGCCCCGTGCCGGTCGGCGGCGCCGATCAGCGCCGCGTAGAACCGGGCCACCGCGCGGGCGGTGCCGATGCCGCCCGCGCCGGGCACCTCGACCGCCTGGACCGCCGGATCGTTCAGGTCCACGCTGCTGCGCACGGAGCCGAAGGAGCGGGCGGTCAGCGAGCGCGGGTCGCGGTAGGCGTCCACCACCGACTGCTTCGGCCGCATCCGCATCCCGTTCGGGCCGACCTTGGCGGCCTCCGGCGCGGGCAGGTCGACCAGCCGGCCGACCCGGGGCGCGGCCCCGGCGGGCAGGCCGATCCACAGGTCGAGGCCGAGCGGACGGGCGATCTCCTCGGCGAAGTAGTGGCCGACCGTCTGCCCGGAGACCCGCCGGACCACCTCGCCGACCAGCCAGCCGAAGGTCAGCGGGTGGTAGCCGTGCGCGGTGCCCGGCTCCCAGGCGGGGGCCTGCGCGGCGACCGCGGCCGCGGCGGGCTCCCAGGCGAGGACGTCCTCGATCCGCAGCGGCACGTCCAGCGCGGGCAGCCCGGCCTGGTGCGAGAGCAGCCAGCGCACCGGGATCCGGTCCTTGCCGGCCGCCGCGAACTCCGGCCAGTACCCGGCCACCGGCGCGTCGAGGTCGAGCAGGCCGCGCTGGGCGAGGTGCAGCGCGGCGGCCGCGGTCAGGCCCTTGGTCACCGAGCGGAGCACCTGGGCGGTGTCGGCCGTCCAGGGCACCGCGGGGGCGGGGCGCGCGCCGACCTCGGGCCGGGCGTCGCCGGCCCACAGGTCGACCACCTTGCGGCCGTCCGCGTACAGCGCGAAGGCCGCGCCGAGCTCGCCGTACTCCCGGAAGTTGCGCGCGAACGCCGCCCTGACCGGCTCGAACCCGCCGGCCGTCTCGCCCTGGATCTCCACCCGCCCACCATACGAGCAGGTCGGCGGGGCGGGCCGCCCGGGGCGGGGGTGCTACTCGACCGTCCAGCCGATGTGGCCGATGCCGGTGCTGTAGAAGGCGCAGTGGCCGGAGGACTCCTCCGTCCGGCCCGGCTGCGCGGTCACCGAGTTGCCCGTGACGTCCGGCGCGAGGCCGCAGACGATGTCGGCGTGGAAGGTGACCGGGGCGCCGGTGTTGTTGGTGCAGTCCACCCCGCCGTACAGGTCGTCGTTGTTGTGCACCCAGGTGTAGCAGTCCAGGCCCGAGCGGACGGCGGCGGGAGCGGGGGCCGCCAGCGCGGGCAGCGCGGGCACGAACAGGGCGACGGCGACGGCGGCGAGGACGGTGAGGCGGTTCTTCAACGGGGCTCCTGGTGCGGGGAACTGACGTGTCGTCGGGATTCCTCCCCCGGCCAGGAGGTGCGTATACCAACTCTTTCGGGTGATCCCGCCGCCCGCACCGGCACAATGCCGGTATGACCGAACCCACCACCAACCCCGGCGACGAGATCCTCGACGTGGTCGACGAGCAGGACCGGGTGCTGCGCACCGCCCCGCGCTCCGAGGTCTACCGCGACGGGCTGATCCACCGCTGCGTCTTCGTCCTGGTCCGCGACCCGCAGGGCCGGATCTTCACCCACCGGCGCACCGACACCAAGCTCTTCGCCCCCGGCGCCTACGACTGCTTCGTCGGCGGCGTGGTCGGCGCGGGCGAGGGCTACGCCGACGCCGCCGTCCGGGAGGCCGAGGAGGAGCTCGGGGTCACCGGCATCCGCACCCGCCCCCTGTTCCGGTTCCTGTACACCGACGGCGACCGGTACAGCTGGTGGTCGGACGTCCACGAGGCCGAGTGGGACGGGCCGGTCGACCCGCAGGTCGAGGAGGTCGCCTGGCACGGCTGGCTGACCGAGCAGGAACTCGCCGAGCACCTCGCCACCCTCGACTTCGTCCCGGACGGCCGCGAGGCCTACCGCCGCTACCTCCTGCATCGCACCACGGGCTGACCAGCACGCCCGCGCTGTCCCCACCCGGCACCGACGAACTAGGGTGGAGCGCATGGCTTCCCGTACGCCGTCCGTGGCGCCCAGGTCGGACGAACCGCGCACCGCCCGTGGCACGGAGCCGCGAGCCCCGCGGCGGCGGCTCAGCGTCGACGAGCGACGCGAACAGCTGATCGCGGTCGCCCTCGAACTGTTCTCGGCGCAGGCCCCCGAGGACGTCTCGATCGACGACATCGCCGCCGCCGCGGGGGCCTCCCGGCCGCTGGTGTACCACTACTTCCCCGGGAAGCAGGCGCTGTACGAGGAGGCGCTGCGGCGGGCTGGCCGGGAGCTCTCGACCCGCTTCGAGGAGCCCGCCGACGGCCCGCTCTCCGAGCGCCTGTACCGGGTGATGGGCCGTTACCTGGACTTCGTGCAGAGCCACGCGGCCGGCTTCACCGCGCTGCTGCGCGGCGGCTCGGTGACCGCCAGCCCGGACGCCGACGCCGTCATCGACCAGGTCCGGCGGTCCGCGGCCGAGCAGATCCTGCGCCACCTCGGCATCCCCGACCCGAGCGCCAACCTGCGCCGTACCGTGCGCGCCTGGATCGCCAACGCCGAGATCAGCTCGCTGGACTGGCTCACCGACCGGCCGGTCCCGGTCGAGACCCTGCAGCTCCAGCTGGTCCAGGAACTGGTCGCCGCGCTGGCCGTCGCGGCCGGCCGCGAGCCCGAACTCGCGGGCTTCCTCACCGAGTTCTTCGCCGCCGAGCAGCCCGACGGACCCACCGGCCGGCTGGTCCGCGACCTGGCCGCCACCCTCTCCGCCCCAGGCCTTGCCGAGACCCTGCTGCGACTGGCCGCGCCCCCCACCGACTGACGAGCCGTCACCCGCTCCCCGCTCCGCCAGGCCCCACTCCCCCGGCACACGATCTACCCCGTCCGCCGGGTCTGGTAAAAAGTGGCTGGACCTGTCCACACCCGAGAGCGAGGGGGCTCGGCGCATGACGCAGGACGGCTTCGCCGCCGCAGACCGGATCACGGCGACCCTGGACGCGGTCTCCGCCGCGCTCCTCGGCAGCCGCGCCACCCACTACCCCGCCGATGCGCTGACCGCGTTCCGCCGGAGCCCGCACCCCGCCGCGAAGGCGCTGTTCGGGCTGCGGGTCAGCCCGGTCGGACCGGGCCTGCTGACCGTGCTGAAGCTCGGCACCGTGGTCGAGGCCGCCGCCTCCCGCCGCCCGAGCCCCGGTGCCGGGCGGGAGGCGCTGCCGGTGCTCGCGCAGCGCTTCGGCGGCTCGGCCCGCGGCCTGGCCGACACCACGTCAGCCGCCGCCCTGCAGCTGCCCGCCGCACCGGAGCCGGCCGACGAGAAGCTGCGCCCCGCCTTCACCCGGGCGCTCGCCGCGCTGGCCGAGCCGCGGGTGACGGTGAACCCTGACGAACTGTCGACGGGCGCGGGCGTGGAGGCCCGGCTGGTGCTGCCGCCGGCCTTCCACCCACTGACCGTACGCGGCGCCGGGCCGGCGCTGGCCGCCCATCTCGTCGAGTCCGCCGAGGAGTTGTTCGCCGGGGCGAGCGCCGCCGAACGCTTCGACTGGGCGCTGGTCGCCGCCCTGCTCGCGGAGGAGTTCGCCGCCGCGCAGGTCGCCTACGCCGGTGTCGGCGCGCTGACCGTCGACGGGCGCCCGTCCCGGGTCAGCCTGGTGGTGGCCACCGCGCACCGCCCGCAGCCGATCCAGGAGTTGGCGCTGGCGCTGTCCACCGAGCGCCCGCACGCCGAGGTCTGGACGGTGCTGCTGCCCGCCGGCCCCGCGGCGGTGCTGGTGGAGGCCAGGACGGTACCGGTGCCCGCCCCGCTGAGCGGCGACGGCCGGCGCAGCTGGGTGGTCAGCTCGGTGGTCGAGGCCTTCGTGCCGATGCCGGACGGCGCGACCGTGCTCACCGTCCAGCTCTCCACCCCGAACAGCGAGGACTGGGAGCTCTACACCGGCGTCTTCGCCGACCTGCTGTGCCGCCTCCAGATGGCCTGGGACGGCGTCGCCGCCGCGGTGACGCCCGGCCCCGCGACGGCAGCTGCCGCGCCGTCGACGCCGGTGGCCTCGCCGCCGCCCGCCCCGGCTCAGCCGGTGCAGACGCCGCCCGTGCAGACGCCGCCCGTGCCGGCTCCTGCCGCATCGGCCCCGGCCGCGCCGCCCGCCGCCTCGGTGCCCGCCGTTTCGGTGCCCGCGCAGGCCAGCGCCTCGCCGCCGCCCGTCGCCCCGGTGGCCCAGCCCGACCCGGACGCGGGTACCCCGGTGCGCGTCCCGGCCGCCGACTTCAACCCGTTCGCGACCCCGGCGCCCGCCGATCTGCCGGCCCAGCCGACCCCGGTGCTCGCCTCGGCCGACCCGTTCGGTTCCCCGGCCGCCGACCAGTTCGGCGCTTCCGCCGCCGACCAGTTGAGCGTGCCCACGCCGGCGCCTGCCGCCCCGCGCGACGAGGTGCCGCCCTCCGCCAAGGGCACCCCGGTGCGCGTCCCGCCCTCGGACTTCAACCCGTTCGCACCTCCGGCACCGGCACCGGCCCCGGCCGCTGCCGCACCGGCCGCCGCTCCGGCCGCCGCCGAGGACGACGACCTGCCCGGCAAGGGCACCTGGGTCCACGTCCCCCCGGCCGACTTCAACCCCTTCGCCCAGACCACTCCGCCGCCGCCCGCAACCCCGGCCCCCGCCGCACCGGTCGCCGATCCGTTCGGCTCTCCGGCCGCCGATCCGTTCGGTTCCCCGGCCGCCGACCCGTTCGCGACTCCGGCCGCGGCCGATCCGTTCGCCGCGGCGGCCGCGCCGGTGGTGGAGGAGGAGGAGAACGAGCTGCCGGGCAAGGGCACTTGGGTGAAGGTGCCCCCGCCGGACTTCAACCCCTTCGCACCCCCGGCCCCGCCGACCCAGGC
>NZ_JBFAQR010000021.1:37412-112115 GCF_040678815.1 Kitasatospora sp. NPDC049285
GCCGCCGCTCCGGCCGCCGCCGAGGACGACGACCTCCCCGGCAAGGGCACCTGGGTCCACGTCCCCCCGGCCGACTTCAACCCCTTCGCCCAGACCACTCCGCCGCCCGCCACCCCGGCCGCCACCGCACCCGCCGCGGCACCGGCACCCGTCGCTCCGGCGCGTCCGGCCAACGCCGACCCGTTCGGAACGGTGATCTCGGTCGAGCCCCCCGACCCGTTCGGCACCACGCTCGGCTCGGCCCCCGTGATCCCCCCGAAGCCGACCACCCCGCCCATGACCCCGCCCCCGCCCGCCGCGGACGAGGACGACAACGCCCTTCCCGGCAAGGGCACTTGGGTGAAGGTTCCCCCGCCGGACTTCAACCCCTTCGCACCCCCGGCCCCGCCGACCCAGGCCGCCGCTCCGGCCGCCGCCGAGGACGACGACCTCCCCGGCAAGGGCACCTGGGTCCACGTCCCCCCGGCCGACTTCAACCCCTTCGCCCAGACCAGCCCGCCGCCCGCCACCCCCTCCGCCGCCCCGCCGCCCGCGCCGTCGGCCCCGCCCGCAGCGAGGCCGTTCGGCTGACGACGCGTCAGCGCCGCTCCGGGCCCCGTCAGGTGCCCGGAGCACGGCACCACGTGTCGGACGGCCGGTGGATCCGGGGATCCCCTAAGCTCGCTTCGCCACCCTCACCCCTGATCGGCGGAGGACAGTACGTCGGGAATCAACCGTGCGCGGGTGATCAGAACGCTGACGTTCTGGCTGCGTCCGGCGTTCGTGCTGCGTGTCGTCGGCCGCTTCCAGCGGATCGCGGGCTTCGACCGCGCGATGGCCCTGGCCTCCGGCGCGCTGACCGCTCTCATCCCGCTCGCGGTGCTGAGCAGCGCGGTCTTCGGCGGTGAGGCCGCGGACCGGATCATCAACCGCTACGGGCTCACCGGCGGGGGTGCCGAGGCGGTCCGGACGGTGTTCTCCGGTGAGGCGGCGAGTGCCGGTGTCGGCGCGTTCGGGACGGTCTTCCTGGCGATCTCGGTGCTGAGCTTCTCCCGGACCATGCAGCGGTTGTTCGAGCAGACCTGGGAACTGAAGCCGCTCGGTGTGCGCAACACCCGCAACGGCCTGTGGTGGGTCTGCGCGCTCAGCTTCTACAGCGCGGTGATCGGGTGGCTCTACGTGACCCTGGGCGGCGGACGCCTCGGACTGGCGGCCGCGGTGTGCGAAGTGCCGGTCACCGCGGCCTTCCTCACCCTGAGCGGCCGGCTCCTCTCCGCGAAGCGGCTCACCGCGACGGTCCTGCTCCCCTTCGCGCTCTGCGCCGCCGTCCTGACCGCGGCCTATTCGGTGGTCGCGACCGTCTACCTGCCCCGCCTGTTCAACTCCTACGCCTCGCACTACGGCGCGGCGGGCGCGGTCTTCGGGATGGCGTCGGTCCTGTTCGGCGCCATGATCCTGCTCGTCGCGTCGGCGGCCCTGGGGCGCGAGGTGCGCGAGGAGCTCGTCCGGATCCGCCACGGCCGACGGCCGTCCCAGGACGAGGTCCGCCGCCAGTGGGACGCCATCGTCGAACAGACGCGCTCCCGGTGGCGCACCGTACGCAAGCAGGCCCCGCACCACCAACCCGAGGACTCCGACCGGTGAAGGGGCCGCGGCGTCGGCTTGACGTGGCGTCAGGTTCGGCGGGCCAGGTGGACGACGTCCGGTGCGCCGCGCTCCACCGCGACCTCCTCGGTGCGCACCCCGCCGAACCCGGCGTCCCGCAGCGCCTGTTCGAAGGCGGCGGAGGGCCGGGCGCTCCACACCGCGAGGACCCCGCCGGCGTGGAGGCGCTCGGCTGCGGCGGCCAGGCCGGCCGGGCCGTACAGGCCGGAGTTGTCCTCGGTGACGGTCCAGTCCGGGCCGTTGTCGATGTCGAGGCAGAGCGCGTCGTAGCGCGCGCCGGGCGCGGCGAGGTGGGCGAGCAGGTCGGCGTGCAGCACCTCGACCCGGGGGTCGGCCAGCGCCCCGGCGGAGACGGCGGCGAGCGGGCCGGTGCGGTGCCAGTCGATGATCGCGCCCTCGCGCTCCACCACGGCGATCCGCGACCAGCGCGGCTCGGCGACGGCGTACGCCAGCGAGAAGCCGACGCCGAGTCCGCCGATCAGCACGCTCGGCCGCTCGACGGCCAACTCGTCCAGTGCGGCCTGCACCAGTAACCGTTCGGAGCGCCCGTCGGCGGTGTCCATCAGGAAGCACCCGTTGGCGATGATCTCGAAGTGCGCCCCGCGACGTCGCAGCGCCACCTCGCCGTACGGGCCGTCCCGACGGTCGATCAGTTCGGCCTCGGCCAGGTCCTCGCGGCTCGGCAGCACGGACATCCGGGACCTCCTGATGGCATCGGTCGTAGACCATCCGACCCTAGCCGATCGGTGGTGCTACCCCTGGGCATCCACCACCGGGCCGACCTCGGCGACCGGCGCGCCGCCCTTCACCTTGGGGCTGCGCCGACCGCGCCGCTCCAGCCACTTGGCCAGCCAGGAGAGCAGCAGACACATCCCGATGTAGATCGGCGCGATGACCATGACCACCGGGATGAACGGCAGGTCGTAGTCGAGGTTGGTGGCGATCAACTTCCCGGCGTGCAGGAACTCCTCATAGGTGATCAGGAAGCCCAGCGAGGTGTCCTTCAGCGCGACCACCAGCTGGCTGACGATGGTCGGCAGCATCGCCCGGTTCGCCTGCGGCACCAGCACGTACGCCATGACCTGGGTCTTGCGCATGCCCAGCGCGTACGCCGCCTCCTTCTGTCCGCGGGGCACGGCCAGCACGCCGGCCCGGAACACCTCGGCCAGCACCGAGCCGTTGTAGAGGGTGAGTCCGGCGACCAGGGCCCACAGCGGTTCGACCTTGAGCGCGACGAAGATGAAGAAGATCATCACCAGCAGCGGCATGGCCCGGAAGAACTCCACCACCACGGTGGACACCCAGCGCACCGCCCGGTGGTCGGAGAGCCGGCCGGCGGCGAACAGCGCGCCGAAGGGGAGCGCGAACAGGACCGTCCAGCCGAAGGCCTTCAGGGTGTTGCCGAGGCCGTGCAGCAGCAGCCGCTGAACGCCCTTGTACTGGAAGGGCGTCCACTTCTCGTAGGTGAACTGGTCGGTGTGGAACAGCATGTAGACCACCCAGCCGACCAGCGCGGCGATCGCCAGCAGCGCCGCCACCCCGTACAGCCGGTGCCGGGCCAGCGCCTTGGGGCCGGGGACGTCGTACAGCGCGGAGGACTCCACCGTCATCGGGACACCGCCACCCGTCGCTCCAGCAGGTTGAACAGGGCGCTGATCGCCAGGGTGATGATCAGGTAGCCGACCGCGATCCAGACGAAGGTCCAGACGATGCTGTAGCCCAGTTCGTTGATGGTCCGGTAGGTGCCGAGCAGCTCGACCACGCTGAACGAGCCGGCGATCGCGGTGTTCTTCGCCAGCGCGATCATCACACTGCCCAGTGGCGCGACCACCGAGCGGTACGCCTGCGGCAGCACCACCACGGACAGCGTCTGACTGAACGTCATGCCCAGGCTGCGGGCCGCCTCGCCCTGCCCGGCCGGCACCGTGTTCACCCCGGAGCGCAGCACCTCGCAGACGAACGCCGAGGTGTAGCAGCCCAGCGCCAGCACGGCGAAGGTGAAGAACGGCAGCGTGATGTCGAAGCGCGGCAGGCCCAGCACCACGATGAAGAACAGCAGCGTCAGCGGGGTGTTGCGCAGCACCGTCACCCACCCGGTGCCGAACGCCCGCAGCGGCCGCACCGGCGAGACCCGGAAGCCCGCCGTCACCACCCCGAGCACCAGCGCCAGCGCCGCGCTGACCAGGGTCAGCCAGAGCGTCCCGAGGAAGCCGTGCCAGTAGGTGGACCAGTTGTCGACCAGGACCTTCATGCGCCGCCTCCCTACTGGTACCGGTCGATCGGGGGCGGCTGCGGCGCCGGCACCCCGGACAGGCCGAGGGTGGCGTCGTACGCCTTCCTCCAGTCGCCGTTCGCCTCGTGCCGCTGGAGTGCGTCGTCCAGCGCGAGGCGCAGCACGGTGTCGCCCTTGGGCACCCCGATGCCGTACGGCTCGGTGGAGAACGGCTGCCCGGCGATCTTCAACTCGTCCGGGACCTTCGCCGCGTAGCCCTGCAGGATCGCGTTGTCGGTGGTCACCGCGTCGACCTGACTGCTGATCAGGTTGTCCACGCAGGCCGAATAGGTGTCGTAGCCGATCAGCTTCGCCTTCGGGTAGTCCTTCTGGATCCGCTGGAAGGGGGTGGACCCGGCCGCCGAGCAGACCTTGCGCCCGGCCAGGTCCTGCGGCCCGTTGATCTTGTCCTCGTTGTGCCGGACCAGCAGGCTCTGCCCGGCGATGAAGTACGGGCCCGCGAAGCCGACCAGCTTCTTGCGGTTGTCGTTGATGGTGTAGGTGCCGACGTAGTAGTCGACCTGGCCGTTCTGCAGCGCCGTCTCCCGGTTGGCCGAGGCGATCGTGCGGAACTCGATCCGGTCGGGCGGGAAGCCGAGGTCGGCGCCGACCATCTTGGCGATCTCGATGTCGAAGCCGGAGTAGACGCCGGTCGCCGGATTCTTCTGCCCCAGGTACGGCTGGTCCTCCTTGGCGCCGACGACCAGGTGGCCGCGTGCCCGGGCCGCGTCCAGGGTCGGCGAGCCGCTGACCGTGTCGCTGCTCCGGACCTGGTAGCTGGGCAGGGCGCTGGGCTGCGGGCCCTTCGGCGGCGGGGTGCCCTCCTTGCCGCAGCCGGCCAGCACGGCGAGCAGCGCCAGCGCCGGCAGTACGTACCGTCTCACCGCGCCGCCTCAGTGCTTCAGGATCTTGGACAGGAAGTCCCTGGCCCGCTCGCTGCGCGGGTTCGCGAAGAACTCCTCGGGGACGCGGTCCTCGACGATCCGCCCGTCTGCCATGAACACCACGCGGTTGGCGGAGGCCCGGGCGAAGCCCATCTCGTGGGTGACCACCACCATCGTCATCCCCTCGGCGGCCAGCGAGCGCATCACCTCCAGCACCTCGTTGATCATCTCGGGGTCGAGGGCGGAGGTCGGCTCGTCGAACAGCAGCGCCTTGGGGTCCATCGCCAGCGCCCGGGCGATCGCCACCCGCTGCTGCTGGCCGCCGGACAGCTGCGCCGGGTACTTCTCCGCGTGCGCCGACAGCCCCACCCGCTCCAGCAGCGCCCGGCCCTTCGTCTCGGCCTCCGCCCGGCCCCGCCCGCGGACCTTGATCTGAGCCAGCGTCACGTTCTGCAGCACCGTCTTGTGCGCGAACAGGTTGAAGGACTGGAAGACCATCCCCACCTCGGCCCGCAGCTTCGCCAGGCCCTTGCCCTCCGCGGGCAGCGGCTCGCCGTCGATCCGGATGCTGCCGCTCTCCACCGGCTCCAGCCGGTTGATCGCCCGGCACAGCGTGGACTTCCCCGATCCGGACGGCCCGATCACCACCACGACCTCGCCGCGCCCCACCGTCAGGTCGATGTCCCGCAGCACGTGCAACTCGCCGAAGTGCTTGTTGACCGCGCGCAGCTCGATCAGCGGCGCGAAGCCCGCCGCCTCCTGCGGGACCGTCACTTGCTGCGCCGCCCCTTCAGCAGCCAGCCCAGTGCCATGCCGGCCAGCAGCGTCGCCAGCAGCGCGATCCACAGCGGGCTGGTGACGGTGAACACCCAGAACTGGATCTTCACCCGTTCCAGGTTGGCGAACAGGAACCAGATCGCCAACACCGTGATCGCGCCGATCGCGAGGTACCGGGTCGGGATGCCCGCGATCTCACTGCGCTGACCGGAGCCTGACTGGAAACCACCGGATGTCTTGGTCACCACCGCAGTCTGCGCCCGCCCCGCCGCCCGCCGCCCGCGCCACCCCCGCCGCCCGGGCCCCATTCACCCGTCCGCGCCACCGGCGGCGGCCCGGGCGGCCGCTGACCGTCGCCGGGTCAGCAGCCGCCCGGGCCGGTGCGGCTACCGTTCGTCCCGCCAGGACCGCCACAGCGCCGCGTACGGACCGCCCGAGGCGACCAGCTCCGGGTGCGGGCCGTACTCGGTGATCCGGCCCTGCTCGACCACCGCGATCACGTCGGCGTCGTGCGCGGTGTGCAGCCGGTGCGCGATCGCCACCACCGTGCGGCCCGCCAGCACCCGGGAGAGCGAGCGCTCCAGGTGCCGGGCCGCCCGCGGGTCGAGCAGCGAGGTCGCCTCGTCCAGCACCAGGGTGTGCGGGTCGGCCAGCACCAGCCGGGCCAGCGCGAGCTGCTGCGCCTGAGCGGGCGTCAGTGCCGCGCCGCCGGAGCCGACCTCGGTGTCCAGCCCGTCCGGCAGCGCGTCCGCCCACTCGTCGGCGTCCACCGCGGTGAGCGCGGCGCGCAGCTCGGTGTCGTCGGCCTCCGCCCTGGCCAGCCGCAGGTTGTCGCGCAGGGTGCCGACGAAGACGTGGTGCTCCTGGTTGACCAGCGCCACCTCGGTGCGCACCCGCTCGGCGGGCATCCGGGACAGCTGCGCCCCGCCGAGGGTGACCCGGCCGCGGCCCGGGGCGTAGATCCCGGCCAGCAGCCGCCCGAGCGTGGACTTGCCCGCGCCCGACGGGCCGACCAGCGCGACCCGGCTGCCCGGCTCCACCTCCAGCGTGATCTCGCGCAGCACGTCGGTGCCCTCGCGGTAGCCGAAGCTCACGTCGACCGCCTCGACCCGGCGGCCGTCCGGCCGCAGCGCCTCGTCGGTGTCCGGCTCGGCGACCTCCCGCACCCCGACCAGCCGGGCCAGCGAGGTCTGCCCGATCTGCAGCTCGTCGTACCAGCGCAGGAGGCGCGACACCGGGTGGACCAGCGCCTGCGCGTACAGCACCCCGGTGGTGAGGCGGCCGGGGGTGATCCAGCCGTGGATCGCGAACAGCCCGCCCAGCACCAGGGTGCCGAGCACCGCCAGCGCGTAGGTGCCGTCCACCGTCGGGAACCAGATGCTGCGCAGCCACAGGGTGTAGCGCTCCCACTGGATCCACTCGCGGATCTTCCGGTCCGTCAGCGCCACCCGCTGGTCGCCGAGGCGCAGCGTCTCGACCGTCCGGCCGGCGTCGACCGTCTCGGCCAGCGCCGTGTTCACCGCCGCGTACCCCGCCGACTCGTGGCGGTAGGACTCCGGGGCCCGCCGGAAGTACCAGCGGGAGGTGATCAGCAGCAGCGGGAGGCCGAACACGGCGGTGGCGGCCAGCAGCGGCGAAGTGACCACCAGCGCGCCGAGCACCAGCACCACCGAGACCGTCGCGACCACGAGTTCGGGCACCGCGTCGCGGATCGAGCGGGCCAGCCGGTCGATGTCGGTGGTGCCGCGGGAGACCAGGTCGCCGGTGCCGGCCCGCTCCAGGACGCCGAGCGGCAGCGCGACCGAGCGGACCAGGAAGTCCTCCCGCAGGTCGGCCAGCACCTCCTCGCCGAGGATGCTGCCGCGCAGCAGCGACAGCCCGGTGAACAGCGTCTGCACCAGCAGCGCCGCCAGGTACCAGCCGACCGCGGCGGCGATCTGCCCGCCCCCGCCGCCGGTGGACAGCGACTCCACCAGCGACCCCAGCAGCGCGGGCCCGACCAGCCCGGCGACGGTGGCCGTCCCGTGCAGCGCCACCACACCGGCCAGCCCGCGCCGGTGACGCCGCGCCAGCATCCGCCCGTACTCCCGTACCGCGCGGGTCGAACCGACCGGCAGGGTGGTCGCCGGCCCCTGCTCCTTGATCATGGGGGGCTTCACAGCACGCTCCTCGGACGAGTCGGGTGGGTCGGGCAGGTCGGGTGGACCCGGCGGCGGGCGGCGGCGGGTGACGTTCCGCGGACGGGGGTGGGCGTCATGCGCAGCCTCCGGGAGCGGTCGGGGTGATCGGGGCGGTCGGGAACAGGGGGACGGTCGGTGCGGGCAGCGCGGGCTCGGAGGCGGCAGCTGACGGATCGTCAGCCGCCGCCTCCTCGCGGGTGACGATCGCCCGGTAGCGCCCGTCCTGGGCCATCAGGGAGCGGTGGGTGCCGGTGGCCACCACCGCGCCGTCCTGGACCAGCAGCACCGCGTCCGCCTGGTCGAGCAGCAGCGGACTGGTGGCGAACACGACCGTGGTGCGGCCGCCCCGGAGCTTGCGGAGGTTGACGGCGATGCGGGACTCGGTGTGGGCGTCGACCGCGCTGGTGGGCTCGTCGAGGACGAGTACGGGCGGGTCGGCGACCAGCGAGCGGGCCAGGGCCAGGCGCTGGCGCTGGCCGCCGGAGAGGGAGCGGCCGCGCTCGGTGATCCTGGCCGCCATCGGGTCGCCCGCGCACTCGGGCGAGCCGTCGACCAGGGCCTCCAGCGCGTCCTCGGCCCGGGCGGCGGCCAGCGCCTCCGCGGTGCCGACCCGGCCGGAGCGCGGCACGTCCAGCAGCTCGGCGAGCGAGCCCGAGAGCAGCACCGGCTCCTTGTCGTGCACCAGGACGGCCGCCCTGGCCGCCGCCAACGACACCGCGTCCAGCTCCAGACCTCCGAGCCGCGCGGAGGCCACGGGCTGCGCGCCCTCGGCGAGCGCCGGTTGCCCGCCCAGCCGGGCGGCCAACTCGCCCGCCACGTCCGGATCGCCGCACACCACGGCGGTCAGCAGTCCGGCCCGGGCGGTGAGCCTGCTGCTCGGGTCGTGCAGGTCGGACCTGTCTGCGCGGGCCAGCAGCTCCGACGAGGCGTCGGGCGATGCTGACGCTCCGTCACCCTCCGTTCGTGTCGGATCGGCCGAGGACCGCTGCAGCGACAGCACCCGCACCGCGCGGCCCGCCGAGACCCGCGCCACGCTCCAGGCGTGCGCGGCCTCGCCCAGCACCCGCAGCGGCGCGGCCAGGAAGGCCGTCGCGCCGTAGACCGAGATCAGCTCGCCGACCCCGATCCGGCCGCTGAGCGCGAGGTGTGCGCCGTACCAGGTGACACCGATGACGAACAGGCCTGGCAGCAGCACCTCCTGGGACTGCATCAGCGCCCAGGTGCGGGCGGTGCGCACGGCGGCGGTGCGGACCTTCTGCGAGGCGGTGCGGTAGCGCTCCAGGAAGAGCTCCTCGCCGCCGATGCCGCGCAGCACCCGCAGCCCGGCCACCGTGTCGGCGGCCAGCTCGGACGCCTTGCCGCCGAGCGCGCGCTGCTCGGTGTACCGCCGCTCGAACGGGCCGAGCAGCGGCCAGACCGCGGCGGCCAGCACCGGCACGCCGAGCAGGACGGCGAGACCGAGGCCGGGCTGCCAGAACAGCACCACCAGGCTGACGCCGAGCCAGGCGAGCACCGCGCCGTACAGCCGGGCGGTGAGCTCGACGTACCAGCCGATCTTCTCCACGTCGCCGCTGGAGACGGCGACGATCTCGCCGGTGGCGATCCGGCTGGTCAGCCCGGAGCCCAGCCGGGAGGCCTGACGGGCCACCAGCTGCCGGACCTGGGACGCGGCCTGGATCCAGTTCCAGACCACCTGGCGGTGCAGCAGCACCGTCATCCCGGCCTGGCAGGCGGAGAGCAGCAGGGCGAGCCCGCCGGCGGCGAGCAGCGCGCCCGGGTCGCCGTCGACCACGGCCTGGACGCCCCGGCCGATCGCCACCGGGAGGGCGGCCAGGCAGCCGAGTTCCAGCAGGCTCCACAGGGTGGCGAGCAACTGCCCGCGGCGTTGGCTGCGTTGGAGCCAGCGCAGGAACGCCAGCGGGGAGGTGAGGTCGGGGCTGCCGGGATCGGGCAGCGGGAGGGGCCTGAGCGGCATGGTCGCTCCGTTGCGGGGGTGAGTCGGGGCAGGCGGCGACGGCCTGCCGCGCTGGGTGGGGGCGCGGCGGGGCGGGTCGGGGACGGCGGTGCCGTGGACGGACGGGCTCCGCGGCGGGCGGAGGCGGCCGGGGAGCGGAGTCGCGGAGGGGGGCCGGGGCGGGCGGCGGCGCAGCGGCGCGGGGGTGTCAGCTCGTCATGATGGGGAGCCTGACCGCCGGAATGTGACGCACGCAACAGGTTTTCCGACAGATCGGCCCGGTGCGGGAGTCGGCCCTGTCACGGTTCATCCGATCCGGGGATTTTCTCCCGACCGGGAATAGGCCATTGCCGACCCGGGTTGGCCGCCTCTTGGAAACAACCAGCACAACCGAAGGGCACCCCTTCCCGTGACCAGCACTCCCGCAATCCCCTCGATCACGCTCAACAACGGCGTGGAGATCCCGCAGCTCGGCTTCGGCGTCTGGCAGGTGCCGGACGCGGAGGCCGTCCCCGCGGTGCGCACCGCGATCGAGGCCGGCTACCGCTCCATCGACACCGCCGCGATCTACGAGAACGAGGCGGGCACCGGTCAGGCCGTGGCCGAGGCAGGCGTCGACCGCGCCGAGCTGTTCCTCACCACCAAGCTGTGGAACTCCGGCACCCTCGACTGGAACGGCGAGCAGGGCCGCGACCGCGTGCTGCGCGCGTTCGACGAGTCGCTCGGCAAGCTCGGCGTCGACCAGCTGGACCTGTACCTGATCCACTGGCCGCGCCCGATGCACGGCGACAGCTTCCTGAACATCTGGCGCGCCTTCGAGCAGCTGCACGCCGAGGGCCGGGTCCGCGCGATCGGCGTCTCCAACTTCCGCGTCCCGGACCTCGAGCTGCTGCTCAAGGAGACCGACGTGGTGCCGGCGCTGAACCAGATCGAGCTGCACCCGTACTTCCCGCAGGAGGAGCTGCGCGCGCTGCACGCCGCGCACGGCATCGCCACCGAGGCGTGGAGCCCGCTGGGCCAGGGCCGTGACCTGCTGGCCGAGCCCGCGCTGCTGGAGATCGCCGCGAAGCACGGCCGCACGGCCGCCCAGGTGGTGCTGCGCTGGCACCTGCAGAGCGGCGTCATCGCCATCCCGAAGTCGGTCACCCCGGCCCGGATCCGGGAGAACCTGGACGTCACCGGCTTCGAGCTGGACGCCGCGGACCTGGCCGCCATCGCCGGGATCGCCACCGGCAAGCGGATCGGCCCGGACCCGGCCGGCTTCGACTGGAACTGATCCGGCGCCAAGAACCCCCGCAGCACACCGGAGCGGGCCGACACCCTGTCAGGTGTCGGCCCGCTCCGGCGCGTTCCGGGCGGTGCCGCGTTGCCACCCGGATCACGGTCGCCCCCCGAACCGCCGGGCGGCGCGATGCAGAATCGTTACAGCCGTGCCGCCTTCGCGAGCAGCGCCAGCGCCGACGCGTGCTCGTGCGGCTCCAGCGGGGCGAGCAGCGCCTCCTGGACCTCGCGGACCCCGGCGGTGGAGCGGTGCAGCAGCTCCTGGCCGGTCGGGGAGAGCGAGAGCAGGTTGCGGCGCCCGTCCGAGGGGTCGCGACGGCGCAGCACCAGGCCGCGCCGGACCAGCCGGCTGACCATCTCGGCCATCGTCGCCTTGTCCAGCGAGGCCAGTTCGCCGACCGTGCGCTGGTCCGCGCCCGGCTCGGTCTCCAGCGCGTCCAGCACCGCGTACTGAGGAGCCGTCAGCTCGTTGCCGACCTTCTCCGACCAGAGCTTGGTGTGCACCTGCTGGGCCACCCGGATGAGGTAGCCGATGGCGCGCTGGGCGTCCAGCGTCGGCCGGGCGTCGTTCATGACGGCGACCGCGGCCGGCTCCAGCCTGGCTATCCGGGACATCACCCGGACGACCTCCAACTGTTCGTCGGGGCTGAGCGGTTCGAACAGGGTCCGCTGGACGCGGACCACGCCGCCGGTGGCCTCGCGGACGGCCTGAGCGCCGCTCTGCGAGAGCGCCAGCAGCTTGCGGCGGCCGTCGGCGGGGTCGCGGCGGCGGAGCACCAGGCCCCGCCGGACCAGCCGGGCAACCATTTCGGCCATCGTGGCCTTGTCGAGCGAGGCCCGTTCGCCGACCGTGCGCTGGTCGGCTCCGGGCTCCAACGCCAGTACCAGCAGCACCGCGAACTGCGGAGCCGTCAGCTCGGTACCGACGTATTCGGACCACAAGCGGGTGTGCACCTGCTGGGCCACGCGGATGAGGTGACCGGGCGACTGCTGCAGTCGGCCGGGCACGCGGGTCGTCGGGATCTCCCCCAGCACCATGAAATCCGTCCCGGTGTCACGCTCGGGGTGTGTGGGACACCCGAGCGGGGCAGTAACGGCGAGTGAGCATCCCGCTGTGAGGGAGGACGCGCCAGCCGTGCAGCCGGTGGCTGCTGGCGCACACTATACAAACGGTCGGCCTGCGCTGGCAGGTAGGGGCAGATAGTAGTCGCAGGTTCGGTGAAGTTGGCATATTTCTCTCGTATGTCGGGGTCACATCACCCGCTCGGCCGCAGCCCTACCTCACCCTCTGTCACCTGCGGCGCTGCACTCTGGCCCGGAACGCTACCCGCCGGTAGGGTGACGCCCGCAGCGCGCAGCGCAACCCCTGATTCTCATTCGCGGGTCGCCGGCACGTGGCCGGTCCCGTCGTCCGACTTCGAGAGAGACGAGTACGAAGATGACCGAGCAGAGCACGTCCGTGACCGCCGACGCCCCGGTCCGGGTGGCCGTGGTGACGGGTGCGGCGCGTGGGATCGGGGCGGCCACCGCCCTGCGGCTCGCCGCCGACGGCTACGCGGTCGCGGTGGTCGACCTGGAGGAGTCCACCGCCAAGGGCACCGTCGACGCGATCGAGGCGGCGGGCGGACGGGCACTGGCGGTCGGCGCGGACGTGTCGGACGCCGAGCAGGTGCAGGCGGCGGTCGACCGGATCGCCGCCGAGCTGGGCACGCCGGTGGTGCTGGTGAACAACGCGGGCGTGCTCCGCGACAACCTGCTGTTCAAGATGTCCGAGTCGGACTGGGACACCGTCATGAACGTGCACCTCAAGGGCGCCTTCCTGATGACCCGCGCGGTGCAGAAGCACATGGTGGACGCCGGCTTCGGCCGGATCGTCAACCTCTCCTCCTCCTCCGCGCAGGGCAACCGCGGCCAGGCCAACTACTCGGCGGCCAAGGCCGGCCTGCAGGGCTTCACCAAGACCCTGGCGATCGAGCTCGGCAAGTTCGGCATCACCGCCAACGCGGTCGCCCCGGGCTTCATCGCGACCGACATGACCGCGGCCACCGCCGCCCGGGTGGGCATGGAGTTCGAGGCCTTCAAGCAGGCGGCGGCCACCGCGATCCCGGTGGCGCGGGTCGGCGTGCCGGAGGACATCGCGCACACCATCTCCTTCCTCGCCTCCGAGGGCGCCGGCTTCGTCTCCGGCCAGGTGATCTACGTGGCGGGCGGCCCGCTGGACTGATCCCGGCGCGTCGCGGCCCTCGTGGTGCGGAGGGACGGCGGCCGGGGTCACACTCGACTTGCAGTCCTCCCGCCGTCCGACCGGCGGCGGGCGCCCGAACGGAAGGGCCGCGACGGCCCTTCCGGTGCTCCATCCACGGAGGTTCTTGATGACCGGACCCACGGACAGCGACTCCATGCCGACGCCGGACAACCTGCTGCACACCGGGGCCGAGCACCCCGTCGACCCCGAGGACCTGGTGATGGCCTCGGGCCGCACCCCCACGCCGGAGCTCATCGAGAAGGCCAGGCGACAGCTGGAGACGGAGGGCGCGGTGGCCGTCGAGCGGCTGCTGCCCTGACCCCTGCGCCACCCTTCGAAGGGGCGGCCGATTTCCCGGAAGTGACCTGCGTCACCGGAAATCGACCGCCCCTTTCGCGTGCGCACTACCCGTAGGGCAATTGGAGAAACCTGCGGAATACGGCGCGCGGATGCGCCCCCGGGGGCGTGATTTCGCCCACTCGTGCGGCGATTGCCGCGCCACCGTACCGCCCGTGAGCTGCCGTTATGTGGATGCTGCGGACAACGGGTCACCGGCGGGTGACAAGTGCCCGGAATCAGCCGGTCCGCCCGGGGGCAGCCGGTAATGTCGAACCGTGCCAGCCATGCCCGAATCCCTCGAGAAGCGGATATCGACCACCGTGTGCACGGTTCCGGTCCAATCCGACCGCGAATCCGCCACTTCCGTGACCGATTCCGTCCTTCCGCCGATCAGCCGACGGCACGCCGTGCTCTTCGGCCTGACCGGGCTGGTGTACCTGGCCGTGGTGGTCGCCATCCTCTACGACTCCCCGCTGGTCGACCTGGACTGGGCGCTGCAGCAGCTGCGCCCGTACCGGCGCTGGCCGGAGGCGCTGCCGTACCTGGACATCTGGGTGGTCGCCGGGCAGCGCGGGCCGACCGCCATCGCGGCCTGCCTGTGGCTGGGCTGGCGCTGCTACCGGACCCACTCGGCGCGGCCGCTGCTGGTGATGGGGATGGCGCTGTTACTGCTCAACGTCACGGTCGGCGCGGTCAAGATCATCACCGGGCGGCTCGGGCCGCACTACGCGCACTACGTGGGCTCGCCGGAGCTCTTCTCCGGCGGGACCATCTTCCCTTCCGGGCACACCGCCAACGCGGTGGTCACCTGGGGGGTGCTGGCCTACCTGGCGGTCCGCTGGCGCCGGACCGGCGCGGTGCTGGCCGGGCTGACCGCCGCCTCCATCGGACTGACCACGGTCTACCTGGGCACCCACTGGATCTCGGACGTCCTCGCGGGCTGGGCGGCCGGGGCGCTGGTGCTGCTCTCGCTCCCGCTGGCCGAGCCGGCGGTGGCCGCGCTGAACGAGCGGATCACCGAGATCTGGCACCGCGAACGCGACGCGGCCCGCCCCGCGGCCGCCCGGCCGCGCCGGGAGCCGGCCCGGCCGTCGTGGACGACCACCCCGCTGCCGGTCCGCCCTCAGGCCGCCCAGGCCCGTTCGACCTCGCCGTCCCGGACGGTCAGGTTGAGCCGGTCGGACCGGTACTCCATGGTCACCAGCTCGCCGGGGGCCAGCACCCGCACCGTCCGCCAGCCCCGTTCGGCCGCCAGTGCGCGGGCCGGCTCCTCCGGCAGTCCCAGGTAGTCCGCCAGTACGTCGTCCATCGCCGCCTCCCGCTTGCCACCGGTCCTACGCTGAAAGAGTAGGCCGACGACAGCGGGAGGCGGTGTGCGATGCGGCGCGCCAGGACGCCCAGGACGTGGCGGAGCGGGACGGAGCCGGCCACCGCGCGCAGCGATCTGAAGCTCCGGTTCCTGCTGTCGGTGCTGTTCCTGCCGTTCTTCGCCCTGTGCACCGCCGGCTTCGCGGTCTGGGCGGCACTCGCCGCGCCGGACGGCGCGCCCAGCAGCGGGACGCTGACCGTCTTCGCGGTCGGCTGCGGCGTGCTGACGGTGGTGGCGGCGGCCGACCTGTGGGTGGTGGTCCGCCGCCGCCGGACCGAGCTCTAACGACTGCCGACCGCCTGCTTGACCAGGGTGCGGCCGAAGTCCCACATCAGGCCGCTGCCGCGGTGGGCCTCGTCCATCACCTCGGTGAAGGCGTCGACGAAGCGGTCGACCTCCTTCTCGGTGATGATCAGGGGCGGGATCAGCTTGATCACTTCCAGATGGTCGCCGGAGACCTGGGTGAGGATCCGGTGCCGCTGCAGCAGCGGGACCACGACCATCTGCGCGAACAGGCCCTTGCGGGCGGCCTGCAGCGCCGTCCAGCCGGTGCGCAGCTTCAGCGACCTGGGCCGGCCGAACTCGATGCCGATCATCAGCCCGCGGCCGCGCACCTCGGCCAGCAGCTCGTACCGGTCGGTCAGCGCGGCCAGCCGGGAGCGGAACAGCTCGCCGATCCTGGCGGCGTTCTCCACCACGCCCTCCTGCCGCATCACGTGCAGGGTGGCCAGGCCCGCCGCCATCGCCTGGGCGTTGGAGCCGAAGCTGGCGGAGTGCACCAGCACGCGGTCCATCGAGGAGTACACCCTCTCGAAGATCCACGACTTGCCGAGGGTCGCCCCGATCGGGACGTAGCCGCCGGACAGCGCCTTCGCCGCGCAGACCAGGTCGGGCTGGACGCCCTCCTCCGCCTGGTAGGCGAAGAAGGTGCCGGTGCGGCCGACGCCGGTCTGCACCTCGTCGCAGATCAGCAGGGCCTTGTGTTCGTGCAGCAGGGCCTGGGCGGCGGCCAGCCAGCCGGGCGGCGGGGCCAGCACGCCCTTGCCCTGGATCGGCTCCACGATCAGCGCCGCGACGTCGCCCTTCTTCAGCTCGCGCCGCAGCGCGTCCAGGTCGCCGAGCGGGATCGCGGTGTCCGGCAGCAGCGGGTCGAAGCCCTTGCGGAAGCCGCCCTCGCCGTTGACCGACAGCGAGCCCGCGGTCAGCCCGTGGAAGGCGTGGTCGCAGTACAGCACCCGCCGCCGGCCGGTGGCGTACCGGGCGAACTTCAGCGCCGTCTCGACCGCCTCGGTGCCGCTGTTGCCGAAGAACACCCGGTCCAGGCCCGGCGCGTGCGCGATCAGCTGCTCGGCGAGCAGGCCGGGCAGCGGCGAGCAGTCGAAGCGGGTCAGGTCGGCCGTCTCCAGCCGCATCACCTGCTCGATGGTCGCCCGGACGGCGGGGTGGTGCCGGCCGAGCGCGAAGATGCCGAACCCGGCCAGCATGTCCAGGTACTCGTTGCCCTCGGCGTCGTAGAAGTACGGGCCCGCGGCGCGCTCGTAGTACCGGTCGAAGCCGATGGTGTGCAGCATCCGCGGCTGCTGCGGGTTGAGGTAGCGGGCGTGCAGTTCGTAGCGTTCGCCGCCCCGGGCGTCGAGCAGGGCGGCGAGGTCGAGCGGTTCGGCCTGGGTCACGCTGGTTCGCTCCTTGGGTCGGTCACTTGCGCGGCACCCGAGGCCGGTACTCCTCGGCGCCGCTCCGCGTGCCGGGCAGCAGGCGGCGGGCGTAGGCGGCGGTCTGGGCGGCGACGCCGGTGCCGGTGAGTCCGACTTCCTCGAGGATCTCACCGCGCGAGGCGTGCGCCAGGAACTCCTGCGGGATGCCGAGGTCGCGCAGCGGGACGTCCACCTCGGCGTCGCGCATGGCCTGGGCGAGGGCGGCGCCGACGCCGCCGGTGCGGCCGCCGTCCTCGACGGTGACCACCATCCGGTGGGCGGCGGTCAGCGTGACCAGCTGCGGGTCGATCGGCTTGACCCAGCGCGGGTCGACCACGGTGGCGGTGATCCCCTCGGCGGCGAGCAGCGCGGCGGCGTCCAGGCAGGCGGGGGCCATCGCGCCGACGGCGACCAGCAGGACGTCCGGGCTGGGCCCGGTGCGGGCCAGCACGTCGATGCCGCCGATCCGCTCCAACGCCGGTACCGCGGGCCCGAGTTCACCCTTCGGGAAGCGCAGCACGGTGGGCGCGTCGGTGACCTGGACGGCCTCCCGGAGCTGTTCGCGCAGCCGGTCGGCGTCGCGCGGGGCGGCCAGCCGCAGCCCGGGGACGACCTGCAGGATCGACAGGTCCCACATGCCGTTGTGCGAGGCCCCGTCGTTCCCGGTCACCCCGGCCCGGTCGAGCACGAAGGTGACGCCGAGCCGGTGCAGCGCGACGTCCATCAGGACCTGGTCGAAGGCCCGGTTGAGGAAGGTGGCGTACACCGCGACCACCGGGTGCAAACCGCCGGTGGCCAGGCCCGCGGCGGAGGCCACCGCGTGCTGCTCGGCGATCCCGACGTCGTAGATCCGGTCGGGGTACGCCCGCGCGAACGGCCCGAGTCCGACCGGCTGCAGCATCGCCGCGGTCACCCCGACCACGTCCGGCCGCTCCGCGCCGATGGCGAGCATCTCCTGGCCGAAGGCGGAGGTCCAGGAGACCCCCGCGGACGGGGAGATCGGCAGGCAGGTGTACGGGTCGATCGGGTTCACGGCGTGGAAGCGGTCGGCCTCGTCCTGCTCGGCGGGCCGGTAGCCGCGGCCCTTGACGGTCAGGCAGTGCACGATGACCGGGCCGCCGAAGTGCCGGGCCTGGCGCAGCGCCTGTTCGACGGCGGCAATGTCGTGGCCGTCGATCGGGCCGAGGTACTTCAGGCCCAGGTCCTCGAACATGCCCTGCGGCGCGAAAGCGTCCTTGAAGCCCTTCTTGGCGCCGTGCAGCGCGTCGAACAGCGGCGGGCCGACCACGGGGGTGCGCTGCAGGGCGTCCTTGCCCCAGGACAGGAAGCGCTCGTAGCCGCGGGTGGTGCGCAGGGTGGCCAGGTGGTGGGCGAGGCCGCCGATGGTGCGGGCGTAGGAGCGCTCGTTGTCGTTGACCACGATGACCAGCGGGCGGTCCTGCGCCTCGGCGATGTTGTTGAGCGCCTCCCAGGCCATGCCGCCGGTGAGCGCGCCGTCGCCGATCACCGCGACGGTGCAGCGGTCCACGCCGAGCAGCTGGTTGGCCTTGGCGATGCCGTCGGCGTAGCCGAGCGCGGTGGAGGCGTGCGAGTTCTCGATCAGGTCGTGCGGGGACTCGGCGCGCGAGGGGTAGCCGGAGAGCCCGTCCTTGGCGCGCAGCCGGGAGAAGTCCTGACGGCCGGTGAGCAGCTTGTGCACGTACGCCTGGTGGCCGGTGTCCCAGAGGATCCGGTCGTGCGGGGAGTCGAAGACCCGGTGCAGGGCGATGCTGAGCTCCACCACGCCGAGGTTCGGGCCGAGGTGGCCGCCGGTGCGGGTGACCGCGTCGATCAGGAAGTCGCGGATCTCGTCGGCGAGGATCGGCAGCTGCCCGGTGTGCAGTCGTCTGAGGTCGGCGGGCCCGGTGATCTGGCTCAGCAGTGGCATGGCGTGCACCTCACGGCTGTCTCGGTTGCGTGGACTGTCGGAGTCCAGCCTGCGGCCCTGCGGTCGCGGTCGCCTGTCGACACCCGGCCGCCCGCGACGTGGCGGGCGGCCCGGTGACGGGGGGTCAGGCCTTGGGGGCGGCGAGGGTCTCGCGGGCGGCGCGGATGGACTCCTTGAGGGAGCCCATGGTGGCGAGGACGGCGGTGGGCTCGTAGCCGCAGTGGGCCATGCAGTTCTCGCAGCGCGGGTCGCGGCCGCGGCCGTACTTGTCCCAGTCGGTCTTCTCGATCAGCTCGCGGTAGGTGGGGACGTAGCCGTCGGACATCAGGTAGCAGGGGCGCTGCCAGCCGAACAGCGAGTAGTTGGGGATGCCCCAGGCGGTGCACTCGAAGTCGACCTTGCCCTCCAGGAAGTCCAGGAAGAGCGGGCTGTGGTTGAGGCGCCAGCGCCGGCGGTTGCCGCCGCCGAAGGACTTGCGGAAGAGCTCGCGGGTCTGCTCGACGCCGAGGAAGTGCTCCTGGTCGGGGGCCTTCTCGTAGGCGTAGGCCGGGGAGATCATCATCTCGTCGACCTTCAGCTCGTCGTTCAGGAAGTCCAGGACCTCGATCACGGTCTGCGGGGTGTCGGTGTTGAAGAAGGTCGAGTTGGTGGTGACCCGGAAGCCGCGCCGCTTGGCCTCCTTGATCGCCTCCACCGCCTCGTCGAAGGTGCCCTCCTTGGCCACCGAGGCGTCGTGCCGCTCGCGCAGGCCGTCGATGTGAACCGCGAAGGTGAAATACGGCGAAGGGGTGAACTTGTCGAGGTTCTTGCGCAGCAGCAGCGCGTTGGTGCACAGGAAGATGTACTTGCGGCGGGCCACCAGCTGCCGGACGATCTCGTCGATCTGCGGGTGCATCAGCGGCTCGCCGCCCGCGATGGAGACCATCGGGGCCCCGCACTCCAGGACCGCGCCGACCGCCTGGGCGACCGGCATCCGCTGCTTGAGGACACCCGCGGGGTGCTGGATCTTGCCGCAGCCCTCGCACTTCAGGTTGCAGGCGAACAGCGGCTCCAGCTCGACGATCAGCGGGAACTTGTCCCGGCGGCGCAGTTTCTGCTCCATGAGGTAGGTGGATACGCGGATGGTCTGACGCAGCGGCATGGCCATGGCTTAGCTCGCCTCCTGAGGGAGCGTCGAGGGCTGTGGGTTCGTCAGCTCGTGCGGCGTGGCGGCGGTCTGCCGGTGCCACGCGGTCAGGGCGGGAACGGCGGCCCGCAGCGTCCGCCAGGCGCGGACGCCGGCCGGCAGGGTGCCGGGGCGGATCAGTTCCCGTTCGGGGGTGTCGACCACGATGCGCAGCACCGCGGCGGGCAGTTGCGGGGCGAGGGCGGCGCGGGCGGCGAGCACGGCGGCGGCCTCCATGTCGACGGCCAGCGCCCCGGCGGCGTACAGCAGGCCGCGCTCGGGGCCGCGCACCACGTGGTCGGCGGTGTGGTGGGCGCCCAGGTGGGCGCGCAGGCCGGCCTCCTCCAGCGCGGTGGCCAGGGCGGGCGCCGAGTCCAGCGGGTGGTCGCCGCCCTCCGGGTCGGTGACCCGGTCCGCGACGATCACCTCGCCGGGCCGGATGCCGGGGCCGAGCGCGGCGCCGAACCCGGCCACCACCAGCGCCCCGTACCCGCCGGTGGCGAGCAGGCCCGCGGCCCTGGTGCGGGCCCGGCGGCGGCCCATGCCGGTGCGGGCCAGCACCGGGTGGCCGCCGGCCGCGCCGGACCAGTCGCCGCCGCGCAGCGCCCAGGCCTCCGGGCCGAGCGCGCAGAGCACCAGCAGCGGGGCGGTCATCGCCCGCTCCGGCCGAGCGGGCTGTCGTGCACGTAGCGGCCGAGCGCGGTGACCGGGAAGACCAGCCGGTAGAGGTGGTAGTTGATGGAGAAGTCCCAGGGGAAGCCGGTGCCGGTGAACTGCGGTTCGTCCCAGGTTCCGTCGGGGCGCTGGGTGGCCACCAGCCAGGCGAGGCCGCGCTGGACCTGGTCGGAGTCGCGCTCGCCGGCCGCGAGCAGCGCCATCAGCGCCCAGGCGGTCTGCGAGGCGGTGGACTCGCCGCGGCCGGCCCAGGTGGCCGGGTCCTCGTAGGAGCGCATGTCCTCGCCCCAGCCGCCGTCCGGGTTCTGCCGGCTGGCCAGCCAGTCGACGGCCCGGCGGATCGCCGGGTGGCCGGGGGTGAGGCCGGCCGCGACCAGGGCGGGTACCACCGAGCCGGTGCCGTAGATGTAGTTGGTGCCCCAGCGGCCGAACCAGGAGCCGTCGGCCTCCTGGTTGCGCAGCAGCCAGGCGACGCCGCGCCGGGTGCGCGGGTCGCTGGTCAGGCCCGCCTCGGCGAGCATCTCCACCACGTGGGCGGTGACGTCCGCGGAGGGCGGGTCGATCACCTCGCCGAAGTCGCAGAACGGCAGCTTGTTGGGGAGCTTGCTGGTGTTGTCGGCGTCGAACGCGCCCCAGGCGCCGTCCTTGGACTGCATGCCGAGGTTCCAGCCGACCGCGCGTTCCACCGCGCCGGCCAGCCGGTCGGGGTCGGGGTGGTGGACCCGGCGCAGTGCGAGCACCACCTCGGCGGTGTCGTCGACGTCCGGGTAGGTGTCGTTCTGGAACTCGAAGGCCCAGCCGCCGGGGGCGAGCCGGGGGCGCTTGACGGACCAGTCGCCGCGGGTGGTGATCTCCTCGCCGAGCATCCACTCGCCGGCCCGGACCAGCGCCGGGTGGTCGCCGGGCAGTCCGGCGTCGCGCAGCGCGATGGTGGCCAGGCAGGTGTCCCAGACCGGGGACTGGCAGGCCTCCAGCCAGCGCTCGCCCTGCTGGGTGTGCACGGTGAAGCCCTCGAAGGCGGCCAGCCCGGCCTTCATCACGGGGTGGTCGAGCTGGTAGCCCATCAGCCGCAGCGCGATCAGCGAGTACACCGCCGGGGGCTGGATGCCGCCCCAGCAGCCGTCCGCCTCCTGCCGTTCGATGATCCAGGCGGCGGCCTGCCGCAGCGCGAGGCGGCGGACCGGCTTGATGGCGTGCCGGTGGTAGCGGTGCATCAGCTGGTCGAGCCGCTGGAACAGGCCGTCCCAGGTGTGCGCGGGGGCCAGCGGCTGGGCGGGGAAAGGATTCGCCGGGTCGGTGTGCAGCTCGGCCAGGTCGAAGGGGGCCGGGCGGACCGGGCGGTGCGCGGAGACCACGGTGAGCGGGACGATGGTCTGCCGGGCCCACTGGCCGAAGGAGTAGATGTTCAGCGGCGCCCAGCTGGGCAGGAACAGCACCTCGGGCGGCAGCTCCGGCAGCCGCTCCCAGGGCCACCAGCCGAACAGCGCCAGCCAGATCCGGGTGAACACCCGGGCGGCGGCGATCCCGCCGGAGCGGCGGACGTACTCGGCGGCGGCCTGCATGTGCGGGGCTCCGGCGGCGTCCCCGGCGAGGCGCAGGGCGACGTACGCCTCCACCGTGGTGGACAGCTCCGGCGGGCCGCCGTGGAAGGTCGCCCAGGTGCCGTCCTCCCGCTGCCGGGAGCGGATCCAGGCCGCGGTGGCCCGGGTCTGCTCCTCGGTGCGGATGCCCAGGAACTGGCGCAGCAGCAGGTCTTCGGCGTCCATGGTGACGTTGGTCTCCAGGTCGCCCTTCCACCAGCCGTCGGCGTGCTGCAGTGACAGCAGGTGTGCGGTGGCGCGGCTGAGCGCCGCCGCGGTTGAGGAATCGTCAGATCGTGTTACTGCAACTGGAGCTTGGGGATCAAGCCGTCCGCCCGCGGTTGCTGTCACCTCTGGTCACCTCTCTCGGACCACCACGAATTCGGCGAGTGCGACGAAGTGCTCGCGCACCTCGTCGGCCATGGGGACCTCGCCGAGCGCGGCGAGGGCGGTGTCGTACTGGCGGCGGGCTTCCTCCTGTGTCCAGGCCCGGCCGCCGGCCTGCTCGATCAGTGCGGCGCGGGCGGCGAGCCGCTGCTCGCTCTCCTCGCCGCGGCCGACCGGGTCGGCCAGCTGTGCGGCCAGCTCGCGGGAGGCGGCGCCCCCCTCGGCCAGTGCGGCGCACACCGGGAGCGACTTCTTCCGCGACTGGAGGTCGCTCCAGTGCGGCTTGCCGGTCACCTCGGTGGCACCCCAGATGCCCAGCAGGTCGTCCACCGCCTGGAAGGCCAGGCCCAGGTGGTAGCCGTACCGCTGGAGCGCGTCGGAGACCCGGTCGTCGGCACCGGCCAGCACCGCGCCGATCGCCGCGGAGGCCGCCAGCAGGGCGCCGGTCTTGCCGCCCTCCATGGCGAGGCACTCCTCGACCGTGACCGCGTCGCGCTGTTCGAACGAGACGTCCAGTGCCTGGCCGTCGATCAACCGCCGGGTGGCGGTGGTGATCAAGCGGACGGCGCGCGCGGCGTCCGCCGGGTCGGCCCCGCCGGTCACCGCGGCGTCCAGCAGGACCTCGGTGCCGAGGGTGGCCAGCGCGTCGCCGACCAGGATGGCCTGCGCCGGACCGAACACCGTCCACGCGGTGGCCCGGTGCCGCCGCGTCTCGTCTCCGTCCATCAGATCATCATGGAGGAGGGAAAAGTTGTGCACCAGCTCCACCGACACGCCGCCCGGTACGCCCACCCGTGCGTCCGCACCCACCGCTTCGGCGGACAGCAGCGCCAGCGCCGGGCGGACCGCCTTGCCGCCGTCACCGGCCGCCGGGCGGCCGTCGCGGTCGATCCAGCCGAAGTGGTAGGCCGCCACGCCGTCCATCGGTGCCGCCAGACGGGCGACGGCCGCCCGCATCGGCGGCGTGCAGAGCGTGCGTCCGCGCGCCAGCAGGTCCAGGACCGTCGGGGTGTCCTTGACCGTCGCGCCGGTGCGAGCCTCCACGTGCGTTCCCTCTCGGTACGTCGGCCCGGCCGCGACGGGCGGCCGGCCGGATGCGATCTCGGTGGTCGGGGGGTGGGGGGACGGGGGCGTCATCGGGGCCACCGCCCGTCGCCGCGGTCCTCCGGGAGCCAACCGGTGCCCGCCAGGGCGGCGTCGGCCGCCGCGTGGCCGCTGCGCACCGCGCCCTCCATGGTCGCGGGCCAGCCGGTGGCGGTCCAGGACCCGGCGAGCAGCACGCCCGGCATGCCCGTGCGCGCGCCCGGGCGCAACCGGGCGGTGCCGGGCGCGGGGTCGAAGGTGGCGGTGCGCTCCCGGGTGACGAAGAAGTCCAGCACCCGCGCTTCGCGGGCGGCGGGCAGCAGCCGCTCCAGCTCCGGCAGGTAGCGCGCGCGCAGCTCGGCGACCGGCAGGTCGATCTCGTCCTCGGCGGCGGACTGCGAGACCGCCAGGTACTGGGCGCCGGGGACGGCCAGCCCGGAGTGCGCGGTGCGGTCGAAGACGAACTGCACCGGGGAGCCGAGCGCGGCGAAGAACGGGCGGCGCAGCAGCTTGCGGTCGTAGACCACGTGCACGTTGAGGATCGGCGCGGTGCCGAACTCGGCGAGCCGCTGCTGCTGCGGGATCGCGCCGGGCGGCAGCAGCGCGGCGGCGGTGTCCTGGGCGCCGGCCAGCACCACGGTGTCGGCGGTGAGCAGCTCGCCGCCCTCCAGCCGGACGGCGTGGGGTTCGGCGGCCTTCAGCTCGGCGGCCTTGGTGCGCAGCATGACCCGCACCCCGGCCCGTTCGAGCTCGGCCAGCGCCCGGTCGTGGTGGATCTCGCCGAGCGGGACGGCGGCCATGCCGATGTCGGCGGCGCCGGGGTCGGAGAGCAGGCCGGTCTTGAACACCTTGGCGGCGAGCGCCATCGAGGTGCGGTCGGCGGTGGCGTTCAGGGTGGCGATGCCGACGAGGTCCCAGACCGCCTCGACGGTGGCCGGGGTCTGGCCGTGCCGTCGCAGCCAGTCACCGAAGGAGAGGTCGTCGAGCGCCGGGTCGTCGAGGTCGAGCCGCTGCAGCGCGAGCGCCCCGCGCACCACCCGGAGGCGGTCGGCGGGGCTCAGGTGCGGGTAGGTGGCGAGGCTGGCGGCCAGGTGCAGCGGGACGGGCAGCTGGGCGCGGCGCAGCCGGCCGAGGGTGCGGGTGCCGTCGGCGGCCAGGCCGAGCACCGGGACGTCCAGCCGGGGCTGCAGGTCGACCAGGGCGTTAGCGCCGAGCCGGTCGACCAGGCCGCGGTAGGCGGTGCAGCAGCGCAGGTAGACGTGCTGGCCGTTGTCGACGGTCAGCTCGCCGCGGCGGAACGAGAAGGCCAGCCCGCCGAGCCGGGGGCGGGCCTCCAGCAGGGTGGTGCGGTGGCCGGCCTCGGCGAGCCGGAGGGCGGCGGTGATGCCGGCCAGGCCGCCGCCGACCACCAGCGCGGAGGGCTGCCGGTCACGCGTCGGCGTGGTCATCGGCTCTCCCCCCTGGTCGCGGCGGTCTGCGGGAACAACAAGGGGCACCGGTGTCGTGATTCCCTGTTGACACAGCGTGACATAACTGGCTTGAGAATCAAGAACGCCCTCCGGCGAGCCCGGACAGTGCCACGTACGCCTTCTCCCAGCCCGGCAGGGACACCCGGCCGCGCAGCACGGAGTGCGGATCGGCGGCGATCCGGCCGAGCAGGCGGTGGTAGATGCCGGCCATCGCGGCGGTGGCGGCGCGGCTGCGGCGGTCCAGCATCGGCAGCAGCCGCAGGCCCTCCTCGAAGGCGCGCTGGGCGCGGTCGGCCTCGAAGGCGACCAGGCCGGTGAAGTCTGCGCCGACCGGCAGCTCCGGGAGGGCGAAGCCCTGCTGGCAGCCGAACCGGACCAGATCCTCGGTGGGCAGGTAGGTGCGGCCGTTCAGGGCGTCCTCGCGGACGTCGCGCAGGATGTTGGTGAGCTGCAGCGCGAGGCCCAGGGTGTCGGCGTACTCGGCGCCGCGCTCCCAGTCCTCGCAGCCGTAGACGCCGAGCGAGAGGCGGCCGATCGAGCCGGCCACGCAGCGGCAGTACACCTTGAGCTCGTCGTAGGTGCCGTACTCGACGCCCTTGAGGTCCATCTCCACGCCGTCGATCAGCTCGTCGAAGCCGCTGAGCGGGATCGGGAAGCGGCGGGCGGCGTCGGCCAGCGCGACCTTGATCGGGTCGGTGTCGTCCTCGCCGACCGCGCCGGAGCGGACCTCCTCCAGCAGGGCGCGGGTGCGGCCCAGCGCCTCGGCCTTCTGCTCCGCCGGCAGTTCGCCGTCGCCGATGTCGTCGACCCGGCGGGCCAGCGCGTACAGCGCGGACATCGCGAGCCGCTTGGCCTCCGGCAGCAGGCGGATGCCGTAGCTGAAGTTGCGCGCCTGCAGGGCGGTGACCGCCTCGCAGTAGCGGTAGGCCGCCATGACCGGCGCGGACGCCAGTGGTGATGCCCCCACGCGGGCGCTCACCTTCCCTTCGCGAAGAGTGCCGCCGCCCGGATCGCCAGGCGGCGCTTGTCGGGCTTCGCCTGGTGGGCGAGTACGTCGTACCCGGCTGCCGCGATGGCGTCCAGGGCCGCGTACCCGCCGGCGGTGAATCCCGCCAGCAGCAGTCGGAGCCTCCCGTGAACCGTACCCACCAGCGGCGCTCCGCGGTCGAGCAGGGTCCGGGCCCGGCTCGCCTCCCAGGCGACCAGTTGGCGCACCCCGCGGGAGGCGGTGGGCGCGGCGAGGTCGTCCTCGGTGACGCCGAACGCGACGAGGTCCTCCTGCGGGAGGTAGATCCGGCCGCGGCCGAGGTCCTCGGCGACGTCCTGCAGGTGCTCGACGATCTGCAGCGCGGTGCAGATCGCGTCGGAGAGCTCGATCCGCTCGGGCGTGGCACGGCCGGCCAGGGCGAGCACCAGGCGGCCGACCGGGTCGGCGGAGAGGGTGCAGTAGTGCAGCAGGTCGGCGTACTCGGGGTAGCGGGTGGTGGTCTGGTCCACCCGGTTGGCCTCGATCAGCCGGCGGAACGGCTCGGGGGTGACGGCGTGCCGCTCGATCAGCGGGACCAGCGCGCGCATCAGCGGGTGGCGGGGCTCGCCGGAGGCGGTGCCCAGCACGGTTCCGCCCAGGACGGCCGCGCCCGGGACGGTGTCGCCCGGACCGGGGTCGGCCAGCGCGGTGGCGAAGGCGCGGTCGAGGTCGCGCTCCAGGCCGTCCAGCAGGGCCGGCCGGAAGCCGTCGTCGGCCGGGTCGCCGGCCACGTCCAGCAGCCGGGCCACCGCGGCCGGGTCGGCGAGGTCGCCGTCGCCCGCGTCGTCGATCAGCCGGGCGAAGCCGTAGACCGCCATCAGGTCGTCCCGCCAGGCGGCGGGCAGGAAGCCGGGCGCGACCGGGAAGTTCTCCCGGTCGGCCTTCTCCAGTGTCACCGCGGCAGTCTGGTTATCTGATTTTGTTGAAGCTGACACTGCTGTCACTCCCCCGTTCTACACCGCTCCCGGCCGCCGTGCGGCCTCGGACACGCTCCCGTCGCCCCGACTTCACCCGCCGCACGGCGCAGGGCCGGTGCCAGGGGGTCGAGCCCCCCGACACCGGCCCTGCGACCGGCGGCGACGCCCCGGTCAGGGGCGCTCGCCCTTCTCGTACAGCCGGACGACCTCGTCGGTGTGGCCGTCCATCACCATCTCGCCGTGCTCGATCCAGATGGTCCGCTCGCAGACCTCGCGGATCGAGTTGTTGTCGTGGCTGACCAGGAAGACCGTGCCCGCCGCCTTGCGCAGCTCGTCGATCCGCTTCTTCGAGCGCTGCTGGAAGCCCTGGTCGCCGGTGGCGAGGGCCTCGTCGATCAGCAGCACGTCGTGGGTCTTCGCCGCCGCGATGGAGAACCGCAGGCGGGCGCCCATGCCGGACGAGTAGGTGCGCATCGGCAGCGAGATGAAGTCGCCCTTCTCGTTGATGCCGGAGAAGTCGACGATGCCCTGGTAGCGCTTGCGCACCTCGGCCGGGGACATGCCCATCGCCAGGCAGCCGAGCACCACGTTGCGCTCGCCGGTCAGGTCGTTCATCAGCGCCGCGTTCACGCCCAGCAGCGAGGGCTGGCCGTTGGTGTAGATGGCGCCCTTCTCGGTCGGCAGCAGGCCGGCGATGGCCGCCAGCATGGTCGACTTGCCGGAGCCGTTCGAGCCGATCAGGCCGACCGCCTCGCCCTTGTACGCGGTGAAGCTGATCCCGCGAACCGCGTGCACCTCGCGGATGGACGGGGACTTCTTGCGCGCGATGATCCGGCTCAGCGCCGAGGTGGCGCTGCCCTTGCCGGCGCCCGCACCGTGCACCTTGTAGACGATGTGCACGTCGTCCACCACCACGGTGGGCGTGCGCGTCTCCTCGACCGCCACCGGGGTCGCCTCCTTGACCTCACTGAGAGTTGCGTCAGCCACGGCCGTACTCCTCCTCCGCCTTCCAGAAGAACACGAAGCCGAGCACGAAGGCGACGACCGCCCAGGTACCGGCCATGATCCAGATGTGGTCCGGCAGGATCAGCGCCTTGGGCAGCTGGTGGCCGGAGGCGTCGTAGCCGCCCGGGTACTTCTTCGGGTCGAAGCTGTCCGGCATGAACGCGTAGCGCATCAGGTCCATGTAGACCGTCGCCGGGTTCCACGAGTAGACGGTCTGCCAGATCTTCGGCCAGCTCTGGATGTAGCCGGAGACGCTGTACATGACGCCGGAGACGTACATCCAGGTGCGCAGCAGGAACGGCATCAGCTGCGAGATGTCGGAGGTCTTCGAGCCGATCCGGGCCATCACCATGGCCAGGCCGGTGTTGAACAGCGACTGCAGGATCAGCGCGGGGATGATCAGGAACCAGGTCATCGCCGGCATCACGCCGCTGAACAGCACGATCGCGACCAGCACCACCATCGAGATCAGCAGCTGCTGGAGCTGGATCACGGTGAAGGCGATCGGCAGGCAGGCGCGCGGGAAGTACAGCGCCCGGATCAGGCCCAGGTTGTCGGAGATCGACCGGGTGCCGGCCTGGATCGCGCTCTGCGAGAACTGGAAGACGAAGACGCCGACGCACAGCCACGCGATGTAGACCGGCACGCCGTCGCGGCTGCGCATGATCACACCGAAGACCAGGTAGAACACCGCGCAGTTGAGCAGCGGGGTGAGCACCTGCCAGAGCTGGCCGAGCTTCGCGGTGGTGTACTGCGCGACCAGCCGGGCGGTGGCGAACGCGCCGATGAAGGCGCGGCGGGCCCACAGCTGGCGCACGTACTCCGGCAGGCTCGGCCGCTTGCCGCTCACGGACAGGCCGTACTTCTGCGCGAGTTGCTTGGGGGTCAGACCCGCGTCAGTGCCCCTCGGTGCGGAGAGGTTGACCGGGTCACTCAGTGTCGACACATTCGTCCTTCAGGGGAGTTCCCGCGTCCTGCGCCGGGGAGACGGCCGAGGACCGGGGTGTAACCACACGGATCACGGGTTTGCGCGCGGCCGGCACGGGGGATGCCGATCGGTTGCGATCAGATGATTGGCGGTCTGCCGAGCCTGGTCAAGCGCCAGACCGTGGACCAGCGCATCGGCCGGCGCCGGCCGCAGGGTTCGCTCCAGCCCGCCCGGAACCCGCCCAGCCACGCCTTGAGCGCCGCACCGGACGGGCGGCGGGCCAGCGTGAGCAGGAACCAGGTCCCCAGGTAGAGAGGCACCAACGGGGCCGGAAGGTTCCGCCGGGCCAGCCAGACGCGGTTGCGGGCCACGTTGTGGAAGTACGCGGCGTGCCGGGCCGGGGAGGTCGCCGGGTGGTACAGCACCACGTCCGGGCGGTAGTCGATCGACCAGCCGGCGTCCAGCGCCCGCCAGGCCAGGTCGGTCTCCTCGTGGGCGTAGAAGAACTCCGCGGGCAGCTGCCCGGCCTGCGGGAAGACCGCGCTGCGCACCGCGCTGGCACCGCCCAGGAAGGTGGTCACCCGGGAGCCGCGCAGCGGGTCGCTGGCGCGCAGCCGGGGGACGTGGCGGCGCTGGGTGGTGCCGGTCTCCGGGTCGGCGATCCGGAACGAGACGATGCCGAGCGCCGGGTCGGCGGTGAACGCCTCGCGCAGCAGCTTCGCGGAGTCGGTGTTCGGCAGCAGGCCGTCGTCGTCCAGGAAGAGCACCGCGTCGACGTCCCGGCCGTCCGGGCCGAACAGCTCGATGCCGACGTTGCGGCCGCCGGGGATGCCGAGGTTCTCCGGCAGCTCGGCGGTGCGCACGCCCTCCGGCAGCGGCGGCAGCGGGGCACCGTTGCCGACCACCGCGAGTTCCACCGACGGGCCCTGCTGGGCGCGCACCGAGTCGATCAGGGCGGTCAGCTCGGCGGGCCGGTTGCCCATGGTGATGATGACCGCGCCGAGGCGGAACCCGTCGCTCATCGCAGCCTGCTGGACAGGACGATGCTGAGCAGGTGCAGGACGGTCTGCAGCATCGCGATGGCGGCGAGCACCACGACCGCGAGCCGGGTGAAGAACAGGTCGCCGCGCACCGCGTCGGCGATGCCCGCGGCCAGGATGAACAGCGAGGCCTCGACCGCGCCGACCAGGCGGTGGAACTTCAGCAGCGAGGCGGCCCGGCGGGCCTTGGCGACGGTGTTCGAGCGCGGCACCGAGGCGCTGTCCTCGACGGCGGTCAGCCCGGAGCGGGCCCGGGCGACGTCGACCAGGTCGGTCTCGGACTTGATCAGGATCGCGCCGAGCGCGGCCAGGGTGCCCAGGAAGGCCCACTGCCAGGCGGCGGCGCTGCCCTCGCGGTGGAACAGGTCGGTGGCGCGCAGGCCGAGGCCGGTGAGCAGCGCGGCCTCGGACATGTAGTGGCCGACCCGGTCCAGGTAGACGCCGGTGAGCGAGGTCTGCCGGCGCCAGCGGGCGACCTCGCCGTCCACGCAGTCGAGCAGCAGGTAGACCTGGATCAGCAGGGCGCCGAGGATCGCGCCGGTCAGGCCCGGGACGATCAGGGCGGCGCCGGCCAGGATGCCGGTGACCATCATCAGGTAGGTCAGGCCGTTGGGGGTGATCGCGGTGACCGTCGAGAGGACCCGGGTGATCCGCAGCGAGATCTTCCGCATGTACAGGCGGCCCGCCCAGTGCTCGGCACTGCGGCGCTGCAGCATGCCCTCGGGGTGGATCACCGCCCGCAGCTCCTCGATCGAGGGGCGGCGGGTCAGGTCCACCGCAGGGCGTTCAGCTGTTGACGGCTTGGACATAGTCGGCGTACGCGTCCCTGATGTCAGAGGGGGAGAGGTCGAGGTGTTCCAGGATGGTGAAGCGCCCCGGTCTGGTGTTCGGAGCGTAGTGCACCGCTTCGGTGAACTCCGCCTCGGTGAAGCCGATCTGATCGGCGGTCACCGGCAGGTTGTGGAAGCGCAGGCGCTCCACGACCAGTCCGGACAACTCCCGCTCGCCCCGCAGGAAGCTGGCGAAGGCCGCGCCGAGGCCGACCTGTTCGCCGTGCTGCGCGGACCGCTTGGGGTGGAGCACGTCCAGGGCGTGCGAGATCTCGTGGCAGGCCCCCGAGCTGGGCCGGGTGCTGCCCGCGATGTTCATCGCGATGCCGGACAGTACCAGGGCTTCCGCCAGCAGTGTCAGCAGGTCCCGGTCGTCCAGGCTGCCCGGGTGCCGGAGCAGGTTCTCGCCGGCCGAGCGGGCCATCGCGACGGCCAGGCCGTCGATCGGCTCGCCGGTGACGGTGTGCGAGAGCTCCCAGTCGGCGCAGGCCGAGATGTTGGAGACCACGTCGCCGATCCCGGCCGCGACGAAGCGCTTCGGGGCCTTGGCGATCACGTCCAGGTCGACCACGATGCCGATCGGGCTGGGCACGCCGTAGGAGCCGCGGCCGGCGTCGTTGTCGAGGGTGGAGACCGGGGAGCAGATGCCGTCGTGGGCGAGGTTGGTGGCGACCGCGACCACCGGCAGGCCGACCCGCGCCGCGGCGTACTTGGCGGCGTCGATGATCTTGCCGCCGCCGAGGCCGACCAGGGCGTCGTAGTGGCCCCGGCGGATCTCGTCGGCCAGCTTGACCGCACTGTCCAGTGACCCGTCGGCGACCTGGTACCAGTCGGCGCCGGGCAGCGCGGGCTCCAGCCGCTCGCGCAGCAGGGCGCCGGAGCCGCCGCTGATCGCGATCGCGATCCGGCCGGCGGCGGACAGCCGCTGGTCGGCGAGGATGCCGCCGAGGGCGTCCAGCGCGCCGGGCCGGATCTCGGTGAAGACCGGCGACGGCAGCAGGCGGGTCAGTACCGGCACGCGATCTCCCGGGCCTTGGCCAGGTCGTCGTGGTTGTCCACCTCGACCCAGGAGACCTCGCCGATCGGCTGCACGTCGATGCGCAGGCCGCGGTCGACCATCTCCTGGTAGCCGTCCTCGTAGTACAGCTGCGGGTCGCGCTCGAAGACCGTCTGCAGCGCGTCGGCGAGCGGGGCGGCGGCGGACGGGTTGATCACGGTGACGCCGATGTACTCGCCGGTGGCGTCCAGCGGGTCCATCAGCTTGGTGATCCGGCGCATGCCGAGCGCGGGGTCGACGACGACCTTCATCTCCTCGTCGGCGAGCTTCTTCACGGTGTCCAGCGCGAGCAGGATGCCGGGGGCCGCGCCCTCCTTGATCCGCCGGTCGTTGCCGTCCAGCATGGTGCGCTGCACCGAGGCGGGGTGGACGGTGTCGCCGTTGGCCAGCAGCAGGCCCTCGCCGAACAGGTCGCGGGCGCACCACAGCGAGTAGGCGTTGTTCCACTCCTCGGCCTTGTCGTTCTCGACCAGGGTGAGCTTGACGCCGTACTTCTGCTCCAGCGCGTCCTTGCGGTCGTACACCGCCTCCTTGCGGTAGCCGACCACGATCGCGGCCTCGCGCAGGCCGACCTCGGCGAAGTTCCCGAGCGTCAGGTCGAGCACGGTGCGGTCCCCGTCGACCGGCACCAGTGCCTTGGGCAGGGTGTCGGTGTACGGACGGAGCCGACGGCCGGCGCCGGCGGCCAGGACGAGGCCGATCATGCGGGACTCCTGAGTCTCGGGTGCCGCGCGGAGCCTGGGCGGCGCCGGGCGGCCTGCGTGCGGCCGCGGCTGCGGCGCGCCGGGCGGGCCGGCCTGCGGTCCGCCGTGTCCCACAGATGGTAGGCGACCCCGGCGACCTGCCAGAACGCGCCCTGACGCGGGCAGCGGTCGTCCGGGTGAACGCTCGGCGGCGGTTGCTGGGCGCAGGATGATCGCGGTCCGAACACTTTTGCCAGTCATCCGGTCGACTGCCCCCCGCGTGTGCGTCGGACCCCCGGGGCCGCTGGGCCATACGGCAGACTTGGGCCCCGATGCCGTCGCCGGACCGGCCTGCCCGGGACGCGGCGGTGTGCAGCCGACCTCCGGACCGGGTGGGCGGACCGGGCCAGCGGGCCCGGGCGACGGCACCGGTCCACGCGCCGAAAGGGGCCCCAAGCCCATGAGTCCAGCTGTCAGCCCGACCGACCTGTCCGCGGCGGAGCTCTCCGTACCCTCCCCCTCCGCTCCCGGGGAGATCCTGCTGGAGCTGGTGGACGACGAGGGCGTCACCATCGGGACCGGCGAGAAGCTCTGGGCGCACCAGCAGCCGGGCCGGCTGCACCGGGCCTTCTCGGTGTTCCTCTTCGACCGGCAGGGCCGGATGCTGCTGCAGCGCCGCGCGCTCGGCAAGTACCACTCCCCCGGCGTCTGGTCGAACACCTGCTGCGGCCACCCGTACCCCGGCGAGCAGCCGTTCGTCGCCGCCGCCCGCCGCACCTCCGAGGAGCTGGGCGCCGCCCCGGCGCTGCTCTGCGAGGCCGGCACCGTCCGGTACGACCTGCCCGACGAGGCGTCCGGGCTGATCGAGCGGGAGTGGAACCACCTGTTCGTCGGGCTGGTCACCGCGGACCTGGAGCCGGACCCGGACGAGGTGGAGGACACCCGGTTCGTGACCGCCGCGGAGCTGCGCGAGCTGCAGGCGCAGAAGCCGTTCTCGGTGTGGTTCACCACGGTGTTCGAGGCCGCGCTGCCCGGGATCCGGGAGATCGCCGGCCGGGACTGGTGACGCCGCGGGGGTGACGGCCGGTCAGTAGTCCGGGTCGTCGTCGGGATCGGCGGGGCCGGTCCCGGCGGCGCGCGGGCCGGGTAGCGGGAGGGTGGCCCAGATGACCTTGCCGCCGCTGTCGGTGCGCTCCACGTCGCAGGCCCCGCCGGCCTGCAGGGTGACGCTCTTGACCAGCAGCAGCCCCCGTCCGCCGGGTCTGGCGGGGTCGTTCTCCTGCGCCTTCGGCCGGTACGGGTGGCCGTCCAGCACCGAGATCCGCACCCAGCCCTGGCCGATGGCCAGTTCGCAGGTGACCTCCGGGGAGAGCACCGCGGCGTGCGTCACCGCGTTGGAGACCAGCTCGGAGACGATCAGCAGCAGGTCGTCGACGAGTTCCTGGTAGCGCTCGCCCGCCATCCCCTGAGCCAGCAGCCGGTCGCGCACCGCGTGCCGGGTGCGCGGGACCGAGGCCTCGTTGGAGACCGCCGAGAACTGCCACACCCCCTGGCCCGGCCCCGGGTCCGCGTCCCGGTCCGGCCACCAGGTCGCCGCGTCGGCGGTCACCTTGTCGTTCTGCTCCACGGCATGCCGCCCTTCACGCGGTGACGGGAGGCTCGCCCGCCCGGCCCGGACCGGCGGCGTCTGTCGGGAATCGGGCGTTCCGCTCAAGGCTCCCTGGTCCACAGAGGCTAGGAGAGCACCCGCCGGTGACCCGCACCGGGACTGGAACTACGCGTGTCGTGAAGGTTCCCGACCGATTCCGTGCCCCTTGTGCACCCTCCTGCCCGGTCGAGTCGCCCCCGCCGCCCACTGCTGTCGCCCGAACGGCCGTTCAACGGCCCCGACCAGCGGGATTGCGCCACCGCTCGCCCCGCTTGCCCCGGTATGCCCGGTTCCCTCGCCGAGAGGCCCGCGCAGGCCCGAAAACGCAGGTGAGAAGCACTCCGCGAGCCTGGTAGTGTTCTCTCTGTCGCCAGGGAGCAGCCGAAAGGAAGCCCCCAGGTGAACACCACCGGTCCGGGTGGCGGAATGGCAGACGCGCTAGCTTGAGGTGCTAGTGCCCTTTATCGGGCGTGGGGGTTCAAGTCCCCCCTCGGACACCAGCAGGAAACGAAACCGCAGGTCGCGAAGGCGACTTGCGGTTTTTGTCTGCCCCGGACGCGGAGGACCCCGCCCTTGACGCGGGCGGGGCTGCGTCGGCGGTCAGGCGCAGTCGGGGCAGAGGCCGCGGTAGGTGACCTCGGCGCTGGCGACGGCGAAGCCGAAGCGTTCGGCGGCCGGGAGGGCGGCGAGCGGGTCGCCGGTGGGGTGGACGTCCCGGATGGTGCCGCAGGCGGAGCAGACCAGGTGCTGGTGCGGGCGGTGCGCGTTGGGGTCGTAGCGCTTGGCCCGGCCGTCGGTGGCGACCTCCAGGATCTCGCCGAGGGTGACCAGTTCGCCGAGGGTGTTGTAGACGGTGGCGCGGGAGATCTCCGGGAGGCGCTGCGCGGCGCGCGCGTGCACCTCGTCCGCGGTGAGGTGGACGTGGTCGCCGTCCAGCACCTCGGCCACCACCCGCCGCTGCGCGGTCATCCGCCAGCCGCGGCCACGCAGCCGTTCCAGCAGGTCACTCATGTGTTCACCCATTCAGCTCAACGAACGCCCGAACTGTACAGGGCGCCGCGACGCGCCCCGGTCCGAGCGGTACCACCACCCGTTTGACCCACTTCTTGACTTAGAATTCGTCTATCTTAGGATCGGTTCCGGCGAACAGCCAAGGCCACCGATTCGCCCGAATGCCCGCGCAGAGTGTGATCCGCCTGATCCGGAGGGATTCCCATGCCTGAGAACGACGACGCCATCGTCACCGACGCGAAGACGGAGGAGGGGTCCGGCGGCTGCCCGGTGGTGCACGGCCGCGCCGCTCACCCGACCCAGGGCGGCGGGAACCGCCAGTGGTGGCCCAACCGGCTCAACCTGAAGATCCTGGCGAAGAACCCGGCGGTGGCGAACCCGCTGGGCGGGGACTTCGACTACGCCGCGGCGTTCAGCGCCCTCGACCTTCCGGCCGTGAAGCGGGACATCGCCGAGGTGCTGACCACCTCGCAGGACTGGTGGCCGGCCGACTTCGGCAACTACGGCCCGCTGATGATCCGGATGGCCTGGCACAGCGCCGGCACCTACCGGATCAGCGACGGCCGCGGCGGCGCGGGCGCCGGTCAGCAGCGCTTCGCCCCGCTGAACAGCTGGCCGGACAACGGCAACCTGGACAAGGCCCGCCGCCTGCTGTGGCCGGTGAAGAAGAAGTACGGCCAGAACCTCTCCTGGGCCGACCTGATGATCCTGGCGGGCAACGTCGCGCTGGAGACCATGGGCTTCGACACCTTCGGCTTCGGCGGCGGCCGCGCCGACGTCTGGGAGCCCGACGAGGACGTGTACTGGGGCCCGGAGACCACCTGGCTGGGCGACGAGCGCTACACCGGCGACCGCCAGCTGGAGGAGCCGCTGGGCGCCGTCCAGATGGGCCTGATCTACGTCAACCCGGAGGGCCCGAACGGCAACCCGGACCCGATCGCCGCGGCCCGCGACATCCGCGAGACCTTCCGCCGGATGGCGATGAACGACGAGGAGACCGTCGCGCTGATCGCCGGCGGCCACACCTTCGGCAAGACGCACGGCGCCGGCCCGGCCGAGAACGTCGGGGCGGACCCGGAGGGCGCGCCGCTGGAGGAGCAGGGCCTGGGCTGGAAGAGCACCTACCGCACCGGCAAGGGCGGCGACGCGATCACCTCCGGTCTCGAGGTCACCTGGACCACCACGCCGACCCAGTGGAGCAACGGCTTCTTCCACAACCTCTTCGAGTACGAGTACGAGCTCACCCAGAGCCCGGCCGGTGCCAACCAGTGGGTGGCCAAGAACGCCGAGGCGGTCGTGCCGGACGCCTTCGACCCGGCGAAGAAGCACCTGCCGACCATGCTCACCACCGACCTGTCGCTGCGCTTCGACCCGGTGTACGAGCCGATCTCGCGGCGCTTCTACGAGCACCCCGAGCAGTTCGCGGACGCCTTCGCCCGCGCCTGGTACAAGCTGACCCACCGTGACATGGGCCCGGTGGCGCGCTACCTCGGTTCCGAGGTGCCGTCCGAGGTGCTGCTGTGGCAGGACCCGCTGCCGGCCCGCGAGGGTGAGCTGCTGGACGACGCCGACGTGGCGGCGCTCAAGGAGCAGGTGCTCGCCACCGACCTGACCACCGCCCAGCTGGTGTCGGCGGCCTGGGCCTCGGCGAGCTCGTTCCGCGGCTCGGACAAGCGCGGCGGCGCCAACGGCGCCCGGGTGCGGCTGGAGCCGCAGCGCGGCTGGGAGGCCAACGACCCGGAGCAGCTGGCGCAGGTGCTGCGGGTGCTGGAGGGCGTCCGGGAGTCCTTCAACGCGGCGGGCGGCAAGCAGGTCTCGCTGGCCGACCTGATCGTGCTGGCGGGCACCGCCGCGGTCGAGCGGGCCGCGCGGGCCGGCGGCGTGGACGTCGTGGTGGACTTCAGCCCCGGCCGGGTGGACGCCGCGCAGGACCAGACCGACGTGGAGTCGTTCTCCGCGCTGGAGCCGCAGGCCGACGGGTTCCGCAACTACCTGGGCAAGGGCACCCGGCTGCCGGCCGAGTACCTGCTGGTCGACAAGGCGAACCTGCTGGACCTGTCCGCCCCCGAGCTGACCGTGCTGGTCGGCGGCCTGCGGGTGCTGGGCGCCAACCACGGCGGCTCGCAGCACGGCGTGTTCACCGACCGTCCGGGCACCCTGAGCAACGACTTCTTCGTCAACCTGCTCGACATGGACGTCGCGTGGTCGGCGGTCTCCGCGGACGCCACCACCTTCGAGGGCCGGGACGCCTCCGGTGCGGTGAAGTGGACCGGCACCCGGGCCGACCTGGTGTTCGGCTCCAACTCGGAGCTGCGGGCGCTGGCCGAGGTGTACGCCTCGGACGACGCCAAGGAGAAGTTCGTCAAGGACTTCGCCGCCGCCTGGAGCAAGGTGATGGACCTGGACCGGTTCGACCTGGTCTGAGCCTGACCCGCTGAAGCCCCGGGCCCGCCGTGCGAACGGCGGGCCCGGGGCTTTCACGCGCGGGGGCGCCTCAGCGGCGCAGCTCCAGGGTGCAGCACTTGACGCTGCCGCCGGCCCGGAGCAGTTCGGTGAGGTTGACGCCGATCGGGGTGAAGCCGCGCTCGCGCAGCCGCTCGGCCAGGTCGACGGCGGCCTCGGGCAGGATCACGTGCTTGCCGTCGGAGACCGCGTTGAGGCCGAAGACCCCGGCGTCGGCGGCGGTGGCGAGCAGCGCGTCGGGGTAGAGGCGCTCCAGGACGGCCCGGGACTCGGCGGTGAAGGCCTCCGGGTAGTACATGATCTCGGTGTCGGAGAGCACGGCCAGCGCGGTGTCGAGGTGGTAGTAGCGCGGGTCGACGAGCTCCAGGGTGACCACCTCGCGGCCGAGGAACTCGGCGGCCTCGGCGTGCGCCTCGCGGTCGGTGCGGAAGCCGGTGCCGGCCAGGATCCGGTCGCCGACGACCAGCAGGTCGCCCTCGCCCTCGTTGGTGAACCCGGCCTGCCGGACGTCCTGGAAGCCGTTCTCGCGGAACCACGCGGCGTAGCCGGGGGCCTCGGCGACCCGCTCCTGGTAGCGGAAGCGGGCGACCAGCACCTTGCCGTCGACCACGGTGGCGCCGTTGGCGGCGAAGACCATGTCGGGCAGGCCGGGGAGCGGCTCGATCAGCTCGACGGTGTGGCCGAGGCTCGTGAAGAGGGCGTGCAGCTGCTCCCACTGGGCGAGGGCCGCGCCGTTGTCGGTGGGCTTCGCCGGGTCCATCCACGGGTTGATGGAGTAGTCGACGGTGAAGTGGGCCGGCCGGCACATCAGGTAGTGCCGGGGGCGGGAGGTACGCGGCGACACGGTGGTGTCCTTCCGGGCATGCCGGCGGAACTGACGGGTGGTCAGCGGGCCGGGCGGGGGTTAATGGTCAACTGCCGATGGACTGCGGGAAGTTGAACACTTGGTCCGGGTCGTGGCGGCGCTTGACGGCCACCAGCCGCGGGTAGTTCGCACCGTAGTAGGCGGTGCGCCATTCCCGCAGGTCAGGGTCGGTGAAATTCAGGTATGCCCCGTCGATCGCGTACGGGACGATCAGGTGGTCGAGCTCGGCCAGCCAGGCCAGCTGGGCGGCCACCGCGGCGGGGTCGTCGTCCTCCTGCCAGGAGGTGTCCAGGCTGACCAGGAACTCGGCGCCGCGGTGGACGAAGGCGGTGGCGTGCGGGTCGACCCGGTTGATCGCGCCGCCCCAGCCGAACAGGGCGAGGCCGCAGCCGTCGGGGTTGTCGCTGCCGGGCCAGGCGGCCAGGTGGGCGAGGACGGCGTCGACCGCCTCGGGCGGCAGCGGGCCGGTGGCGAAGTGCGTGCGGACGGCGAACGCCCCGGCGCTGGTCTCGTGCTGGAGGTAGTCCATGGCGTCCCAGAAGTCCCGGTCGGCGATGTCGGCGCGCAGCGGCGCGGCGGCGGCCAGCGCGGGGGCGAGCAGCTCGCGCAGTTCGGCGGCGGGGCCGAGGTGCAGGCCGACGGTGGAGACCGTGGTGCCGGCCCGGGAGGCCGCGACGCCGAGCCGCAGCGAGGTCTGCTCGGGGGCGGTGAGCATCAGCCGCTGCACCGCGGCGAGGACGGCGGGGGCGTCGGCGGCGTCCCAGAGCAGCAGGCAGGTGCTGGCGGCGGGGGCTTCGACGGCCTGGAAGGTGAGGTCGAGGTTGATGCCGAAGTTGCCTCCGCCGCCGCCCCGGCAGGCCCAGAACAGGTCCGGGTTGCGCTGGTCGTCGCAGTCCAGGGCGGTGGCGTCGGCGGTGGCCAGGGTGGTGTGGCGCAGGGTGTCGGCGGTGAGGCCGAGGCGGCGGGAGGTGGCGGCGGAGCCGCCGCCGAGGGCGAGCCCGGCGATGCCGACGCCGGCGCCGTTGCCGAGCGGCAGGGCGAGCCCGTGCGGGCGCAGCGCGGCGTAGAGGGCGCCGGTGAGGACGCCGCCGCCGACGGTGACCCGGCCGGTGCCGGGGTCGACGGTGATCGCGTCGAGCGCCCGCAGGTCGACCACCAGGCCGGTGTTGACGGAGTGTCCGGCGTAGGAGTGGCCGCCGCCGCGTGGGACGATCGGGACGCGGGCCTCGCGGGCCCAGTCGACGGCGCGCAGCACGTCGGCGCGGTCGGCCGCCCGCAGCACGGCGGCGGGGGCGCGGTCGGCCCAGCGGCGGTTGAAGGGGGTGGAGGACTCGGTGAAGCCGGCCTCGCCGGGGCGGAGCAGGGCGCCGGTGGTGTGTTTGTCGAGCAGCGCCCAGTCGGGGGCGGTCATCCGGTGATCTCCTCGATGGTGGAGGTGCCGTGGGCGGCGTGCGGGCCGTAGCGCTCCCACTGCTCGTGCAGCCGGATCCGGCCGTCGGCGGTGAGCGAGGGGGTGTTGCGGCTGCGGCCGCAGACCACCTCGCCGCTGGTGAAGACGATGGTGTAGCCCATGGCGAGGGTGCCGTCGGCCTCGCGGGTGCCGGCGGTCCAGCCGCGCTGCACGGTGCCGCCGGCGACCTCGCCCCAGACCAGGTCGCCCTGCTGGTGGTAGACGGCGACGGTGCGCCGGTCGCCGTCGGGGGCGTGGAAGCGGCGGCCCTCGTAGTCGATCTGGCGGGGGTTCAGGTGATGGGGGTTCACTCCTGCCACCAGATGGCGTAGTAGGCGAAGTCCTCGTCGTACGGGTTGGCGACCGAGTGGTCGCGGTCGGCGGGCAGTTGCACCAGGTCGCCGGCGGCGACGGGGTGGCTGCCGTCGGCGTTGCGGACCTCGCCGCGGCCGGACATGCAGATGAAGAGCTCGCGTTCGGAGTGCTGGTGGACGTCGGTGACGTCGCCGGGGCGCAGCACGCACCAGGCGCCGTGGAAGGGGGCGGTGAGGCCGTCCCACGGGTGCAGCAGCTTCAGGTCGAGGCCGTGGGCGCGTTCGAGCTGGTCGGGTTCCTGGCGGCGGATGACGAGGCCGCCCGGGGTGCTTTCGGGCATGGTTCGGCTCCGATCGGTGGGTCGTGCGGCGGAGTTGACGAGGCGTCAGTCGCGGCGCAGGCCGAGTCCGGCGTCCCGGGCGAGGACGATGGCCTGGGCGCGGTCGGCGACGCCGAGCTTGCCGAAGATGCTGGACAGGCGGTTGCTGATGGTCTTGGAGGCGAGCTCGAGCTCGCGGGCGATCGCGGTGGTGGACCGGCCGGCCGCGAGGTGTTCCAGCACTTCGCGCTCACGGTCGCTGAGTTGCGGGAACGGGTAGCTGCGCACGATGCGCGGGGCGGCGCCGATCAGCGTGCAGAGCCGGGCGGCGATGGTGCGGTCGACGATCGCGTCGCCGGCGCCCACCGCGTGGATGCCGCGCAGGATCTGGTCGGCGGTGGCGCGTTTGACCAGGTAGCCGCGGGCGCCGGCGTGGAAGGCGGTGGCCACGGTCTTGTCGTCGTCGAGGGTGCTGAAGACCAGCACGCCGGTCGCCGGGGTGAGCCGGACCACCTGGGTGATCATCCGCATGCCGGGGGCGTCGTCCATCAGCGGGTCGAGGACCAGGACGTCCGGACGGTGCCGGGTGGTGGCGGCGAGCACCTCACCGGTGGTGCTCGCCTCGCCGACCACCGCGACCCCGCCGGACGCCTCCACCATCGCGCGCACGCCCTGTCGGACGGCCGGCTGCACGTCGGCGAGGAGCACGGTCAGCGGCGCGGAACTCCCGTGCTGGTTCATCTACCCCTCGTGACATGTGTGGTCGGTGGGCAGGCGCGGATGTGTGGGTACACAGGGCGACCCGGCGGTGATGATTCCGTGGCGTCATCATGGTCGGGTCAAACAGCGTCCTCAAGTGTTCAATGTCATACCGATTTTGATCGTTTCACCGCACTCGTCCGGCGGTATGACGGGTGGCTGCGGACGGCTGCTTCATTCGGCGTAGCTTGCCTCCCGGGCCTTGCGCAGGATCTCCTCGCGGCTGCGCCAGTGCGACCAGAACGCGCCGGTGTAGCCGAGGCCGCTGAGACTGGTGAGGAACGGGTTGTCGGCGTAGTTGTTGTCGTGCTCGCTCATGCCCTCGACGGTGGGCAGCATCACCCGGTAGTGCTCGGCCGGGTCGACCAGGTCCCACAGCGCGGTGACCGCGCCGTGCCAGCGCTCCTCGGGGTCGGCGGCGCGGGCCGGGTCGGGCAGCAGGTCCGGCGAGAAGTAGCAGACCAGCCGGAAGTTGCCGTGCTCGTCGAACATGAACTGCCGCTCGTACTCGGCCGGGGAGGCGCACTGCCGCAGCGGCTTGAGCACGATCGGGCCGCTCGCGGTGTTGGACTGAAGGCCGGGGACGGTGCGCACGCCGTCGCAGCGCTCGGCGAAGTCCATGCCCATCGGGGTGTACGGGAACAGCCGCAGGCCGAGCGAGAAGCCGGTGACGGTGGCGTCCAGCGCCATGAAGGCGTCGACGCAGTCCTTCATGGTCTCGACGGTCTCGCCGGGCATCCCGAACAGCGCCTCCACCATGGTCAGGATGCCGCGTTCGTGGCAGAGCCGGACCAGCCGCTCGGTGTCGGCGAATGTGTAGTAGGTGCCGCCCTTCTCGGTGACCTTCCAACCGCTGAGCACGTCGGCGCGGATGTGGTCGCTGCCGACGTTGACGCCGCGGCAGCCGGCCGCCGCCAGCAGGTCGGCGAACTCCTCGTCGAACGGGCTGGGCTGGCAGTAGACCCACAGGCGCAGCCGGTTCAGCGGGTTGGCCGGGTCGGCGTGCCGACGGCGGACGATCTCCCGCAGCAGCGACTTGGCGTGGGCGATGGAGAGGTTGAACTCGCTGTCGGTGGTGTGCTGGTCGAGGATGCCCTGGGCGGCCAGTCCCTCCATCTCGTCGACCACCGCGGGGATGTCGCGCTGGCCGTAGCGGATGCCCTTGGCGTCCGGTTCGACGCAGTGCGAACAGCGGTACGCGCAGCCGTTCTTGGTGAGGATCGAGCCGAGGCCGCCGCGCCGGTAGTACTCCAGGTTGTCCACCCGGTACTGCTGTCCGGAGCGTCTGCGGTACACCGACAGCTGGTCCACCTGCCACACCCGGGGCTCGAACTGCCCGGTGGCGGCCACCTCCTGGGTCTCGCCGTGGCGCACGGTGAGCACCGCGGGCGGGACCCGCCGGGCGCCCTGCTCGGTGTTGCGGATCAGTCCGGCGACGCCCGCGGTGTCGCGGCCCTCGGCCAGCGCGGTGGCCAGTTCGCAGAGGATCTTCTCGCCGGGGCCCTTCACCCCGTACTCGATGCCGAAGTACTCGACCAGGGCGAACGGCATGGTCGAGAAGCCGATCCCGCCGCCGACCACGGGCGCGTCGGTCAGCCGCCGGATCTCGGTGATGATCTCCCGGTGCTCGCCGACGAACGGGCGCTGTTCGAAGGCGTAGACGGTGTCGGTGTTGCGGACGGTCACCCCGACCAGCATGGGGCTGCGCTGGGCGAAGTACTCGCTCAGGCAGGTCTTCCAGTCCTCCCGGTGGAAGGTCAGGTCGAGGACCTCCACTTCGAAGCCGGCGGTCTCCAGTGCGGTGGTCAGCACGTCGAGCGCGTAGGGGGCGATCGGCGGATGCACCTTGTTGGGGTTGACCAGAAGGACGAGTCTGCTCATGGGTTCCCTCCCCTGGGCCGCGCCGCGCGGCGCGGTTGGCGGTCAGACGATGCCGAGGCTGATGCCGAACTCGGGTGTGCCGCCGAGCAGGTAGGCTCCGGCGGACTGCAGGATGCGGTCCTGGGCGACCAGGTGCTGCGCCATCACGGTGGTGTCGCGCAGCCAGCGGTCCATCGGCGAACTGCGGTTGATCGACCAGCTCTGCAGCAGGTCGTAGGTGCGGGCGACGATGGCCCGGGAGTTGCGGAAGGCGTGCAGCCAGGACAGCGGCGAGGCGACGCGCTCGGTCGGGGTCAGGTCGTCGAGGGTGCCGCCGGCCGCGAGCACCTCCCACTGGCGCCGCATGCTGCCGTACACGCCCGCCCGAGTGGCGTTGAACTCGGCCTCCAGTCGCGCGAGTTCGGTCTGCACGCGCCAGCTGTCGGCCCACGCCCGGCCGGCCATCCGGTCGTAGCGGGTGGTGGCGATCTCCCGGGCGTGGTCGAGGGCGGCGCGGGCCACGCCGAGCGGGACGCCGCACATCGCCCGGGTGAAGGAGTCGGGCTGGGCCAGCGGGCCGGGGCGGCCGTGCACGGTGGCGAAGGTGTAGGTGTGCTCCTCCGGCACGAACACCTCGGTCATCGTGTAGTCGCAACTGCCGCTGCCGCACAGGCCGGTGGTGTCCCAGTTGTCGATCACCTCGACCTGGTCGCGGGGCACCAGGAACTGCCGGGAGTCGTGCCGGTGCTTGCTGCCGGGAGCGGCCCAGGGCTCGCCGTCCTGGAAGATGAACGCGCCGGAGGTCACCCAGTCGGCGTGCTTGATCCCGGAGCCGAACGACCAGCGGCCGCTCAGCCGGAAACCGCCGGGCACCCGCTCGGCCCGGCCGGCGGGCTGGAGCAGTCCGGCCACCACCAGGTCGAGCCGGGAGAAGACCTCCTTGGCCACGGTCTGGTCCAGGAAGTTGGCGTAGATGCCGGTGTTGGCGCCGATCACGGCGCACCAGGCGGCCGAGGCGTCGCCGTGGGCGAGCACCTCCACCACCTCGGTCTGCTCCATCGAGGTGAGCCCGGGGCCGCCCCACTCGTTGCCGAAGCACATCCCGAACACGCCGGTGCCGCGCAGCAGTTCGACCACCTCGGCGGGCAGGGTGCGGTTGGCCTCGATCTCCGGGGCCCTCTCCCGCAGCACCGGCGCCAACTCCCGGGCGCGGCGCAGGATCTCCGATGTCATGCTGGTCACTTCTCCTTCTGCGTCGGGTGGTTGGCGGTCAGCCGTGGATGCCGAGGCCGATCCGGACCAGCGGCGGGCGGCCGAGCAGGTAGGCGCCGACCGACTCCAGGACGACGTCGTGGCCGATCTGGCCCTGGCTCAGCACGGCGGTGTCGCGCAGCCAGCGGTCCATCGGGGAGTCCCGGTTGATCGACCAGGTCTGCAGCAGGTCGTAGAGCCGGCTCACCACGGAGCGGGCGGTGTGGACGGCCTGCAGGCCGGACAGCGGGACGGCGCCGCGCTCGGTGGGGGTGAGGTCGTCCAGCGTGCCGCCGGCCGCGAGCACCTCCCACTGGCGGCGGGTCGCGCCGTACACGCCCTCCCGACTGGCGTTGAACTCGGCCTCGCAGCGGGCTAGTTCGGTCTGCACCCGCCAGCTCTCGGCCCAGCTGCGGCCGGCCATCCGGTCGTAGCGGGTGCTGGCGACCTCGCGGACGTGGTCGAGCGCGGCCCGGGTGATGCCGAGCGGGACGCCGGGCAGGGCGCGCATGAAGGAGTCGGACCAGGCCATCGGGTTGGGCGCGACCCGCGGTTCGAAGAAGGTGAAGGTGTGCCCCTCGGGGACGAACACGTCGGTGAGGGTGTAGTCGCTGCTTCCGGTGCCGCACAGGCCGGTGGTGTCCCAGTTGTCGACCGGCTCGGCGGCGGAGCCCGGGACGAAGAACTGCATCGAGTCGTGCGCGTGCGCGCTGCCGGGGGCGGCCCAGGGCTCGCCGTCCTGGTAGACGAACGCGCCGGAGGTCACCCAGTCGGCGTGCCGGACGCCGGAGCCGAACGACCAGCGGCCGCTGAGCCGGTAGCCGCCGGGGACGCGCTCGGCCCGGCCGGCCGGGGCCAGCGAGCCCGCGGTGATCAGGTCGGGGCTCGGGTAGAGGGCGCGGACCGCGTCCGGGGTGAGGAAGTTGGTGATCGCGCCGCCCATCGCGCCGATCCCGGCGCACCAGGCGGCGGAGGCGTCGCCGTACGCGAGGGCCTCGATCACCTCCAGCTGCTCCACCGAGGTGAGGCCGGGGCCGCCCGTCCCGGGCCCGTGGCCGATGCGGAACACGCCGGTGGCGCGCAGCAGTTCGACCACGTCGGCGGGCAGGGTGCGGTTGGCCTCGACCTCCGGGGCGCGCTTGCGCAGGACGGGCGCCAGCTCGCGGGCGCGGCGCAGGATCTCGGTGGCGTCGAGCGGGGTGTCTGCGGTCATCGGTCCACATCCAGGAGTCCGGCGGGCATGGCGAACGGGGCCTGCGGGTCGGCGGGGTCCACCTCGGAGGTGACGGTGCGGACCAGCGCGGCGGCGTCGTCGAGGCGGCGCTCGCAGGCGGCCAGGGTGTCCGCCTCGCAGACCACGAAGGAGTGCCGGGCCAGGTAACCGCCGGGGGGCAGCCGCAGCACGGTGCCGGGCGGGGCCATCGGCGCGGCGTGCACCAGGCCCTCGGCGTCCCCGGGCTGGGGAAGGGTCAGCGCCTCGAGCCGGCAGTCCTGTTCGGGGTAGCCGAAGCGGATCCCGGCGACCGCCGTGCGGGTGGGCGCGATCTCCGGGCGGCGGCCGACCGCGATGTCGAAGAGCACCTCGCCCGGCTCCAGGCCGGTGGCGATCCGGCCGAGCAGCGGGATCAGGTCGCCGCCGAGCCGCCCGTTGACCTCGATGATCAGCGGGCCGCGGTCGGTGAGCCGCAGCTCGGTGTGGGTGATGCCGTCCTCCACGCCGAGCGCCCGGTGGGCGTCGGCCAGCACCTGCAGCAGGGCGGGGTCGGCGAGCAGCGGGTCGGCGGCGTCGACGATGTGGCCGACCTCCTCGAAGTACGGCTCGTCGCTGCTGTACTTGCGGGCCAGGAACAGCGGCAGGTACTCGCCCTTGTGGACGGCGCCGTCGATGCTGATCTCCGGCCCGCCCGCGTACTCCTCGACGATCACGCTGGCCCGGTACGGCCCCGGGTCGACCTCGCTGGCGGACAGCGCGGTGGCGAACGCCTCGTCCAGTTCGGCGGCGTCGGCGGCGAACACCACGCCGATGCTGGCGCCCATCGCGCGCGGCTTGAGCACCACCGGGTAGCCGATCCGCTCGGCGGCCGCGCGGGCCTCGTCCAGGTCGGTGGTGAGCGCGAAGCCGGGCTGGCGCTGGCCGGCGGCGGTGAGCACGGTCCGGGTGCGGTCCTTGTCGCGCACCCCGCGCACGCCGCGCTCGGACAGGCCCGGGACGCCGAGTTCGGCGGCCAGCAGTCCGGCGTCCAGCACCAGCGGCTCGTCCCAGCAGAGCAGCCCGACGATGTGCGTGCGGGCGGCGATCTCGCGGACGGTCGCGTTCATCACCTCGGTGTCGAACACGTCGGCGACCACGATCTCGTCGAAGTACTCGCGCTGCCAGGTCGGCCGCAGGTTGTTCACCAGCAGCAGCTCCAGCCCGGCGGCGCGGGCGCGGCGGCTCATCGGGCCGACCAGGTACTCGCGGTACTCCTTCAGTCCGCTGCCGATCACCAGCAGCGTGCCGGCGCCTGTCACGGCGTCCCCTTCCTGACGCTGGGTCATGAGGTCTCCTCGGTGGTGTCCAGTGCGATCCGGACCAGGGCGGCGGCCGCGTCGGCGAGGCGGCGGGCCTCGGCGGGGGTGTCGGCCAGGGTGGTGACGATCCCGACCCGGTCCCAGGAGCTGCGCAGCCCGCCGGTGCGGTGGCCCGCGCCGACGCCGACCACGGCCAGCTGCACGCCCTCGGCGGCGGCGGCCTCGTCCAGGCCGTGCACCGCGCTGACCGTGCCGGGGCCGTCGGGGGCCAGGAAGCGGGCGGCGGTGGCCCGTTCGGCCCGCTCGGGCAGCGGGTCGAACGGCTCGCCGCTCATCAGCGCGAAGTAGGCGCGCACGAGTGCGACGGGGTAGGCGGCCTCGATCAGGTCGGTGATCGAGTCGCCGGGCAGCCGCCCCGCGCACTCCACCAGGACCGGGACGCCGTCCTCCAGGATCCACTCGCAGTGCAGCACCCCGTCGCCGAAGCCGACCGCGGCGGCCAGCCGCTCGGTCTCGGTGACCAGCAGCTTGCGCTGCTCCTCGGGCAGGTCGGCCGGCACCGTGTGACCCGCCTCGATCGGGTAGGGGCCCGGGTAGAGCACCTTGCCGGTGGAGTTGGCGAACACCGGACGGCCGCCCGCGACCAGCATCTCGACGCTGAACTCCGGTCCGCTGACGAAGCGTTCGGCCAGCATCGCGCCCTCGATCGGCCGGTCCGGGACGAACACCCCCTCGTCCTGCACCTGTCCGAACGCCCAGGCCTCCTCGGCCTCCTCGGGCGAACCGACCACCCGGGTGCCGACCGACGCCTGCCGGTTGGCGGGCTTCAGCACCGCCGGGCCCGGGTGCCGGGCCAGGAAGTCGGCCAGCTCGGCGGCGCTGCGCACCGGCTCGGAGGCCGGGTTGGCGATCCCGGCGGCGGCCGCGACGGTGCGCAGCAGGTGCTTGTCGCGCAGCAGTTGGGCCGCGCCGAGGCTCGCCCCGGGCAGCCCGTAGCGCTCTGCGAGCCGGGCCGCGAACGGCACCGCGTACTCCACGGCGGGGATCACCGCGACCGGGTCGAGCCCGGGGTGGGCGGCGAAGAAGGCGTCCGCCCGGCCCGGCAGGTGGTACTCCCACTCGATCAGCCCGCGGGCGAAGCCGATCTCGCGGACCGCCTCGTCGAGGTGCCGCTTGCGGGCGACGTCCGGTTCCTCGACGTAGACCACGGAGTCGGCGGGCTGGAACGCGGCGATGCCGGGGACCGCGAAGGCGACGTAACCGATGATCAGCACCGGCCGCGCGGCCGCGGGTCGCGGGCTCATGCCTTCCCTCCGACCACTTCCGGCTCGGCCGCCTCGGCGGCGGCCCGCTGCTCCGCGGTGCCCTTGATGCCGAGCGTCGCGAACACGCCCGCCACGGCGGTCATCACGCCGATCACCAGCCAGAAGCCCGAGTGCAGCCGGGTCCACAGGAAGACGCCGAACAGCGGCGCGCAGGCGCCGGCCAGGCCGGTGACGGTGTGCATGGCCGCGAGGTAGCGGGCCTTCAGCGCGGACGGGAAGGTCGCCGGGTGGGCGAACATGCTGGGCGCCGCGGTCATCAGTCCGGCGACGTAGACCACCGCGCCGAGCATCACGAACACCCCGGAGTGCACGGCCAGCCCGTACACCGCCAGCCCGATCGCGTTGAGCGCGTGGCCCGCGCCGACCGCCAGGTAGGTGGGGATCCGGGTGATGTACGCGGTGATCTTCAGTTCGCAGGTGATCAGCACCACCGAGGAGGTGGCCAGCACCGCGCTGTACAGCCAGGTCGGGTAGCCGTCGTGGACTATCTCCAGCGGCAGCGAGACCGAGGACTGCACGTAGGCGATCGTCCCCAGCACGATGGCGACCAGGTAGGCCAGGTAGGGGCGGTCGCGCAGCATCGCCGCGTAGGCCGCCCGGCCGGTGGTGCGCTGCTCGTCGCCGCGCTCCTCGGCGGCGTGCTCGGGCACCGCGTGCCGCGGCAGCAGCCGGTAGGCGAGCGCCGCGTAGACCAGGGTGGTGGCGCCGTCGACCCAGAACAGCAGGTCCCAGTCGAGGAGGATCACTCCGGCGGCGATCAGCGGGGCGAGCGCCGCGCCGACGTTGAGGGCGATCCGCATCATCGAGAACGCCATCACGTGGTACCGCTCGGGCATCAGGTCGCTCAGCAGCACCGAGGCGGCCGGCCGGTACGACTGGGCGAACATGCCCGCCCCGGCGACGGCGAGCAGCAGCGGGGCGATGAGCCCGGGCCGGGCCAGCAGCGGGAGCAGCGCGACCAGAGGTGCGGAGCCGGCCATCGCGATGACGATGGTGGCGCGCGCGCCGAGCCGCTGGGTGGCCTCGCCGCCGAGCACGGTGCCGACCGCGGTGCCCAGGCTGTACGCGCCGAGGGCGAAGCCCGCGGTGCCGTCGGACATCCCCCGGTGCGTCAGGTAGAGCACCAGGAAGGTCTGGACGAACGCGCCGAGCTGGTTGACCAGGACGCCGCCGAGTAGGTACCGGACCGTGGTCGGGGTGGCCCTGAGCGTGTCGAGGACTCCGATCGGTGGCTTGTCGTCGTCGGTCATGCCGCCTCCTTCGCTGCAGTGGCGATGCGTTCCGCGACCAGGGGCGCGGTGGAGAAGCCGCTGCCGCCGCAGGCGGCGCGGACCCAGACGCCCGGGCCGACCCGGGCGAGCAGCGGACCGCCGGTGGCGGCGTCCGCGGTGTAGTGGCAGACCCGCACGGCCGCCACGGGGTAGCGCTCCAGGCCGGGCAGCACGCCCTCCTCGGCCAGCCGGTCGAGGTGGGGGCGCTGGTCCTCCCCGGTGCTGTCGGTGCTGTCGGCGGGCCGGCAGACGGTGTCCGAGCTGAGCTTGAGCAGGGCGCCCGCGCCGGGCGGGAGCACCCAGCCGCGGCCCTCCCGGCCGAGCCCGCCGGCCGCCGGCGCCTGCCGCCACCAGTCGGCGTCCGGCTCGGGCGGGCGCAGGTAGAGCATGGTCTGGCGGTACAACCGGACCTGTCGGTCCGTCAGTTCACGTGTCCACGGGCCGGCCGAGACCAGCGCCAACTGTCCGCGGACCACCTCGCCGCCGCCGAGCACGACCCGCCCGGAGTCCGGGAAGACCGCGGTGACCGCGCTGTACGGGCGCAGCGCCACCCCGGGCCGGACGGACAGCCAGCGGGCCGCGGCCCGCAGCACCCGGTCGGCCAGCAGCACCCCGCCGGAGTGCTCGCGCACCCCGACGGTGCCGGCGGGCAGGCCGAGCCGGGGCAGCTGCTCCGCGGTCAGCCGTTCGACGGCGACGCCGGCTTTGTCGGCCTCCGCCTCGACCTCCGGCAGCCGGTGCGCGGGCCAGGAGTTGAGCACCCCGACCCGGCGGTACAGCTCGGTGCCGAACAACGCCTCCAGCTCCCGCCAGTGCCGCTGCGCGACGAGCCGGTCGGCGGTGCCGTCCGGGTCGCCGGGCAGCAGGGTGCGGATCGCCCGGTGCTGGTCGTAGGAGGTGGCGTCGGGGTTGGGCACCGGGCCGCGTTCCAGCACGGTGACCCGGTGCCCGGCCCGGGCGCAGGCGACGGCGGTGAGCAGCCCGGTGACCCCGGCGCCGACCACCACCACGTGCGCGGCGGCGCTGGTCACCGCCGGCCGCCGGCGAGTCTGGGCAGCGGCCGGGGGCGGACGGTGCGGGCCTGCGGCTCGGCGGGGATCGCCGCCTCCGGCAGGCCCTCGGCGGCCAGGTCGACCAGCAGTGGGGCGGCGCAGCGCAGGAACAGGTCGAGCTCGTGCCAGAAGTCGCCGGCGTCCTCGGCGGTGACCTCCCAGCGGTCGAGCCGGCCGAGCTGCTCGGTGAGGGTGAAGGCGGCGGCGGTCAGGCTGAACCGGCGCGGCTCCAGCGCGGCGGCGAACCGCCGCAGCAGCAGCCGGCCGGCCTGCCGGGAGGCGTCGCTGACCTTCAACTCTCGGGCGTCCAGGTGCCGTTCGGCCTTGTCGGCGACCCGGTTCCAGGGCTCGACCAGGCGCTGCCGGCAGACCCGGTCCATCGCGGCGCGGGTGAAGTTGGTGCGCTGGAAGTCCGGTCCGGTGGCGGCCAGGTAGTAGCGCATCAGGTCCCGCGGGACCTCGGCGGCGAGCTGACGGCCCGTCACCAGGTGGCCGCGGCTGGTGGAGAACTTGTCGCTGTCGAGCTCGTAGAACTCGTTGGTGACGTAGTGCGCGGGCAGCGCCAGGCCGCCGAGCGCGAGCAGCATCGCGGTGCCGGCCAGCGCGAAGGCGAAGCTGGCGTCGGAGCCGAAGAAGTACACCACCTCGGGTCCGGCGTCGGCCGCCCAGTGCCGCTCGTCGTCGCCGGGCACCTCGCCGCGGGCCTCGGCGGCCAGCGCGATGGTGTGCAGGCTCCAGGCGATGGTCTCGGTGTCGGAGTACAGCACCTGGCCGGGGGTCTCCGCGAACGGCGCCGGGATGCCCCAGTCGATCGGCAGCGTGATCGGGTAGTCGGGCAGCGGGGCGGCCATCAACTCCTCGACCAGCTGGGCCAGTCGGGGCCGCATGGTGGGCGCCAGCCGGGCGAAGTAAGCGGTCAGCGCGGCCCGGTGCTCCTCCAGCGGCAGCACCAGCACCTCGCGTTCGCGCAGCTCGACCGGAGCGTCCGGGTAGCGGGTGGAGCGCGGGTCGATCAGCTCGCCGGAGGCGATCCAGTGCCCGCAGTTCTCGCACAGCCCGGCGCAGCCCTCGCCCAGGCAGACCGGGCAGCCGCCGCGCACGTAGGCGTCGGTGAGGAACTCCCCGGTGTCCGGCAGGTACGGGAAGGCCACCGGACGGAGCCTCAACCTGCCTTCGGTGTGCAGGCGTTCGAAGAAGTTGAGGACCGTCTTGACGTACCGGTCGTCGAACCGGACGAAGCCGTCGGGGACGATGCCGGCCGCGCCGAGGGTGGCCTCGACCTGCTCGGCGGCGCGCAGCCGCAGTTCCTCGGGCGGCTCGCCGAGGCGGCGGGCCGTGGTGACGATGTAGTTCTGGGTGAAGTGCACGCCGGTGCCGAACAGGGTGTCCCGGCCGGCCGCGCGGGCGTAGCGCGCACACACGTCGGCGGAGAGGAACGGCCCGGCGAGGTGTCCCAGGTGCAGGTCGCCGTTGGCGGTGGGTCCGGGGGCGACCACCAGGAGACGGCCCATCACCGGCTGCCCTGCGCGGCGGCCGCGTGCCGGTCGACCAGCTCCCCGGTGATGTCGCGGGCCCGGTGCGCGAGCACGCTGATCAGCGAGTCGGCGATGCCGTGGGTGGCCTCGTTGACGCCCTGCAGGTAGAGCGCGCCGCCCGCGGTCTCGCCGAGGTCGACCCGGTAGTTGCGGCTCACCACGACCTCCGGCAGGCCCGCCTTCTCGGTCAGCTCGCGGACCAGCCCGGGCATCCGGCTGTCGTAGCCGGTGCCGAGCAGGACCAGGTCGCAGCGGTGCTCGGTGATCTTCTCGGTGCGCCGGTCGCGCAGGTCGAGCACCACCTCGCCGTCCTCCTCGCGGGCGGCGACCACCTCGGTCATCGCCTGCACCTCGGCCCGGCCGGTGCCGATCATCTTCTCGCGGTAGAGCATCAGGTACAGCTCGTCCAGGAACGGCGGGGCCAGGCCCGCGTAGTTGGTCAACCGCATCTCGTCCAGCACCTGCGCGCGCATCTCGGCCGGGGCCTCGAAGAACTCGTCGACGAACGACGGGAAGAACAGCTCGTTGACGAACTTGCTGGTCTGGTACGACTGCAGGCCGATCGAGCGGACCAGCATGGTGACGCTGGCGTTCGGCAGGTTCTCGTAGACCGCGAGGAACATCTCGGCGGCGCTCTGCGCCCCGCCGACCACCACCGCGCGCAGCGGGGCGTCCTTGTCCACGGCGGCGATCCGGCTGCGGAACCGGGCGCTGTGGATCACCCGCTCGGCGGGCAGCTCGGCGAAGACCGACGGCAGGTGCGCGTCCCGGCCCGCGCCGATGACCAGGTCGCGACAGCGGATGGTGTCGCCGTCGGCCAGGGTCACCTGCCAGCCGGTCAGCCGGCCCGCCTCGTCGTACAGCGGCTCGGTGGCGGTCGCCTTGGCGTCGTAGCGGATCCGCACCTTCTCCAGCGACGCGGCCACCCACTGCAGGTAGTCGGAGAACTCCCAGCGGTGCGGGTGGAAGGTGCCCAGGTTGATGAACTGGTCCAACCTGCCGTGCTGGTGCAGGAAGTTCAGGAACGAGAACCGGCTGCGCGGATCCCGCAGGGTCACCAGGTCCTTCAGGAAGGACACCTGGCTGCGTGCCCAGGGCATCAGCAGGTCACGCTGCCACTTGATGTCCGGGGCCTGCTCCAACAGCAGAGTGCGCTCGGCCAGTTCGGTCGATCCGCTCTCCTCGATCGCCGCCGCCAGCGCCAGGTTCGCCGGGCCTGCGCCGATCGCCAGCACGCCCACCTCTAGGTCAGCCACACTTCCCCCTCGTCAACTCGGGTTCCGTCAACAGACGTTGTTGCGCCTGGCAACCTAGGGAGCGGGGGTTCCCGGCAGGTAGGGACGGCTTCCCGGCGGCGGGGGAAATTCGGCACCGGATGCGCCGCGTCCCGGGAAGCGGCTTCCCGGGACGCTGCCCTGACGGTGCGTCAGCTGACGGTTGGACGGCGCCGGTCAGCGCCGGGTGATCCGCAGCACCCCGGTCTCGGTGCCCTGGTAGAGCGTGCCGTCGGGGGCGGTGGTGCCGGTCATCTGCAGCGGGTTGTACAACAGCCCGATGCCGAACGCGGAGCCGGCCACCCGGGCCCCGGTCTCCGGGTCGAGGACGGCGTGCGCGTAGGTGGCGAAGGTCTGCGCGCCGACCGAGTCGGTCGGGCCGCTCACCGTGACCGTGTAGATCTTCCCGTCGGCGACCGAGAGCCGGGGCAGCGCCGCCGACTTGGCGTCGCTCTCCCACACCGGGTGGCAGCCGGTTCCGGAGGCGTCCAGGTCGACCCGGGCCAGCCCGCCCTCGAACGAGGCCGAGGCGGGCACGCTGGCCGGGGCTCCCGCGGGCAGCGCCGGGTACGGGTAGCCGTAGGTGTTGGTGACGAAGACGCTGCGCCCGGAGGCGATCACGGCGTCCTCGGTGCCGCTGGCCGCCTTCCGGGTGAGCACCGGGACGGCGCAGACCGGCACCGGGCCGCCGTCCACCCGGTAGACCAGCAGGTTCTCGTGCGGCGCCGCGTTGTCGGTGATGGTCACGTACTCGGTGCCGTCGCCCGGCCCGAAGAAGCTCGGCGTGGCGCCCGTCCCCCAGCTCAGCTGGCCCGGCTTGCGGCCCGGACCGCGGTCGTAGGCGGCCCGCCACTGCACCACCGGGGTGCCGTCGGCGGCCTGGCCGAACAGGTAGAGCGCATGGTCGGTGGCGACCGCGGTGTGGCCCGGGACGGTGGAGATGCTGTTGGCCACCCCCTCGCCGGTGGCGAGCGTGCGCACCGCCCCGGTGTCGGTGTCGACGGTGCCGACCAGGCCACCGCCGGTGGCGAACCACACCTTGCCGTCCCAGCCCGGGCTGAGGCCGACCACGTCGTCGCCGTCCGGGATCGCGCCCCGCAGCGAGGTGCTCTGATCGGTCGTCAACTGCCAGCCCTGGGCGGTGCGGTGGTGGCCGATCCGGAGCAGGTCGTGCGCGCCGTCGACCAGCACCAGCGCGTCGTGCTGGTCCAGGTAGGCGTACACCCCGCCGAACAGCGCGCCCTTCGGCACCCCGAGTTCGGCCAGCTTGTGCCCGTCGCCCGGGTCGAGCAGGTACACCGTCGGGTTCTGCCCGAAGATCGAGGTGCACAGCGCCACCGGCAGGCCGTCCGCGCCGACCACCACGGTGGGGCAGGCGGAGGCGAGCGCCGTCCGGCTCCAGTCGACCGGCGCCGTGCCCGGGCCCGGGTACGGCGTGGTGTCGCTGGACGCCGAGTCGCCGTGCATCCCGGCGGTGCCGTTCGGCGCGGTCGCCGGGTTCTGCGGCGGCAGCGGACCGTAGGCGGTCGCCGCGGCGGCCGGCCAGGCGTTAGCGGCGACCACGGCCGCGAGGGCGGTGCCGAGCAGGGCTGAACGGAGGCGTGCAGGCATGGCGGGGTCCTGTTCCGTAGGCGGAGGGGGACACCGGACGGCCCCCGCGCGCACGGGTACCGGGCCGCCCGGAAAGGGGTGAACGGCCCTGGTACGGAGGGGTGCGCCGCCGTCCACCGGCAGCGCGATCGGGGCCGCGTCAGACGACGCGGCGACAACCCGTGGTGGTGGCACGGCCGAGGTCGGCGTGTCGACGGCTCACCAACGGGATCATGGCCCGCACCCTAGCCGAGCGGTCCGCCGCCGCGCTGCCCCCCGTCCACCAGGCGGACGCTGACGGCGGATCAGCGCGGCGACCGGTTCCCGCGGGCGCCGACCGGGCATGGCTGGGAGGAGGGCGGAGAGCCGAACCGGACGAGAGGCAACCACCGTGGGGACCGAGTGGGCGCGCAACGCGGTGCTGTACCAGATCTACCCGCAGAGCTTCGCGGACGGCGACGGCGACGGGATCGGCGACTTCGCCGGACTGACCGAGCGGCTGGAGTACCTGGCCTGGCTCGGCGTCGACGCGGTGTGGCTGAACCCGTGCTTCGCCTCGCCGTTCGGCGACGCCGGGTACGACGTCGCGGACTTCCTGACCACCGCGCCGCGCTACGGCACCCCCGAGGACCTCGCCAAGTTCGCCGACGCCGCCCGCCGGCTGGGCATCCGGGTGCTGCTGGACCTGGTCGCCGGGCACACCTCGGACCGGCACCCGTGGTTCACGGCCTCCGCCGCCGACCCGGCCGACCACCGCTACATCTGGTCCGACCGCCCCGCGCCCGGCTTCGTCGCCTCCCCCGGCCGCCGCCCCGGCTGGTACAAGCCGAACTTCTTCGACTTCCAACCCGCCCTCAACTTCGGCTACGCGCGCACCGATCCGGCCGAACCGTGGCGCCAGCCGGTGGACGCCGAGGGCCCGCGGGCCAACCGGGCCGCGCTGCGCGAGATCATGGCGCACTGGTTCGGCCTCGGCATCTCCGGCTTCCGGGTCGACATGGCGTCCTCGCTGGTCAAGGACGACCCGGGGTTCGTGGAGACCGGCCGGCTGTGGCGCGCGACCCGCGGCTGGCTGAACGAGCACCACCCCGACGCGGTACTGCTCGCCGAGTGGGGCGACCCCGCCCGGTCCGTCCCGATGGGCTTCCACGGCGACTTCTTCCTCCAGTTCGGCGGCCCCGCCGACGGCGCGCCGCTGCGCTCGCTGTGGGACAACCGCACCGGCACCGTCCACGAACACTGGCCCGCCGAGCCCTGCTACTTCGACGCCGCCGGCCGCGGCTCGATGCGCGAGTTCACCACCGAGTGGCAGCGCACCACCGAGGCCGTCACCGGCCACGGCTTCGCCGTCCTGCCCACCGCCAACCACGACTACTCGCGCCTCGCCTGCGGCCCCCGCACCCGCGACCAACTCGCCCCCGCCTTCGCCTTCCAGCTCACCTGGCCGAGCGTCCCGGCGATCTACTACGGCGACGAGATCGGCATGCGGTACGTCCCGGACCTGCCCGACACCGAGGGCAGCGTGCTGGGCCCCGACTACAACCGGGCCGGCTGCCGCACCCCCATGCAGTGGGACGCCGGCCCCGACGCCGGCTTCTCCACCGCCCCCGCGGACCGGCTCTACCTGCCGCTCGACCCCGACCCCGACCGCCCCGACGTCGCCACCCAGCGCGCCGACCCGGCCTCCCTGCTGCACCACGTGCGCCGCCTGATCGCGCTGCGCCGCCGGCACCCCGCCCTCGGGCCCGACGCCACCGTCGAACTCCTGCACACCGGCTACCCGTTCGCCTACCTCCGCGCGGGCACCCACCTGGTCGTCGTCAACCCCCGCCGCACCCCCGCCCACCTCCCCCTCGACCGCCCGCTGCCCACCGCCCCGCTGCTCACCCACGGGGTGACGATCACCGACTCGGTCATCCACGCCGAGGGCTTCTCGTACGGCATCTTCACCCGCCCGGACCTCGTGCCGGACGGCCGGGGGTGACGGTTTGTCAGCCGGTTTCGCCGCGCTCACTGCTGAAGTGACGGGCCGTCATCCGCCTTCGCCGTCGGAGCCGGGCGCACAGAGGAGTTCCGCGGCCCGCGTGCGCAGGTAGAGCACCTGGCGGCCGGTGCGGTGGCGGGCGGTGAGGCCGGCCGCGTGCAGGGCGGTCAGGTGGTGGGAGACGGTGGGCGCGGAGACGCCGGTGCGGGCGGCGAGTTCGGTGGTGGTGGCGGGCGCGTCGAGCTCGGCCAGCAGCCGGGCGCGGGTGGCGCCCAGCACCCGCGCGAGGCCGTCCGGCACCGGGCTGCCCGCGGTCTCCCAGAGGGCGGCCACGCCGCGCGGCGGGTAGACCAGGCCCGGCTGCCAGGGCGGGTTCTGCTGGGAGAAGACGCCCGGCCAGGCGAAGACGGTCGGGACGAGCACCAGTCCGCGGGCGCCGTCGAGCCGGCGGTGGGCGTCGACCCGGGGGTGCCCGATCCGCAGGGTGTCGTGCTCCCAGGCGACCTGCGGGTGCAGGTCGGCGAAGAGCGCGGCCGGCCCGCCCGCCGACAGCTGCCGGGCGCGGCGCAGCACCTCCCCCTCCGCCAGCCGCTCCATCCGCGCCCAGTGCGGCGCGATCGCCGCCGCCCAGTACGCCCGGATCTCACCCGCCAGCCGGACCAGCCCCACCTCCGGATCACGCATCAACTCCTCGGCCGGCGGCGGCAGTTCACCGCCCATCCGGGCCAGGTCACGGCGCACCGCGGCGGCCGGCAGCGCCACCAGGGCGGTCAGCTCCTCCTCGATGCCCGGGCTCGACCCGGCCGGCACCGGCGTCAGGAAGTCGGGCACGTAGACCGTCGGCAGCCGCACCAGCGCCGACAGCGACTCCCACTCCACGCCCGCGAGCCGGCGTCGCGCCTGCCGCACCCACGGCAGGTGGATGGCGTGCCGCCCCGGGTCCTTGAGCACCTCGACGCTGGTGGTCACCTCGCACAGCGGCGAGCGGGCGAACCGGGTGCGGGCCAGGTCCTGCGCGGAGAACTCCCAGGTCAGCATGGTCGCTCCCGTCGAGGATTCGACCAGGATGGAATTCCTGGCCGGAGACGATCATCGCAGCCAGGCTCGCACCATGACCACCGCCACCCCCGTCCCGCTCCGGGACCGCCTCGGCCTGCCCGTCACCACCGGCCGGACCCGCCTGATCGGCGCCCACCTGGTCGACAGCCTGGGCACCGGCCTGATCCTCGCCTTCGTCCTGGTGTACTTCACCCGCACCACCGGCCACCCGCTGGCCGCGATCGGCGCCGCCGTCTCGACCGCCCGGCTGCTGGCACTGCCCACCGCACCGGTCGTCGGCCCGCTGCTGGACCGCTACGGCGCCAAGACCGTCGCGACCTGCGCCAACGCGCTCTCCGCGCTCGCCTACGCGGGCTTCCTGGCCGCCCACGAGCTGTGGCAGATCGCCGCGGTCTGCCTGCTCGCGCAGATCGGCCACGCCGCCTACTGGACCTCCAGCACCGGCCTGGTGGTGCTGGCCGCCCCGGACGGCGAACGCACCCGCTGGTTCGCCCTGGTGCAGACGCTGCGCAACACCGGCCTGGGCCTCGGCGGCGCGCTCGGCGCGGCCCTGGTGGCCGGCGGCGGCAGCGGTGCGCTGCGCCTGCTGGTGGTGCTGAACGCGGCCAGCTACCTGCTCGCCGCCGCCCTGCTCGCCACCTGGCACCCGGCAGCGGCGGTCACCGCCCCCGACACCCGCGGGCCCGCCGCAGGGGGTTACCGGGCCGTGCTGACGGACCGCCGGTACCTGCTGCTGGTGGCCGTCCACCTGAGCTTCGTGCTCGCCTCGATGGTGCTGAGCGTGCTGCTCGCGGTGCACGTCACCGCCGCGCTGCACCGGGGCGCCGCGGTGGCCGGCGGGCTGCTGGTGCTCAACGGCGTGCAGGTGGTGCTCACCCAGAACCTGGTCGCCCGCCGCCTGGAGGGCCACCGCCCGACCCGGGTGGTCGCCGCCGGTGCGGTGCTCAACGCCGCCGCCTTCGGGCTCTTCGCCCTGCTCGGCCTCGCCCCCGGGTGGGCGGTCCTGCCGGGGCTGGTGGTGGCGATGGCGGTCTACAACCTGGCCGAGACGGTCGCCACCCCCAGCGCCGAGGAACTCAGCGTCTCGCTCGCCGACCCCGCCCGCCGCGGCCGGTACCTGGCGGTCTACCAGCTCTCCTGGACCCTCGGCCAGGCCGTCGCCCCCGGGCTGCTCACCCTGCTCTTCGCCCACGGCCCGGCCTGGCCCTGGCTGTTCCTGCTCGCCGCCTCACTGGCCGCCGTCCCCGGGCTGCTCCTGCTGGAGCGTCAGCCGTGAGACGGGTCGGAATCGGTGACAGGGCATCAGCGGACCGCGTCGGTTAGGGCCCGGGCCCATCGGCCGACCGCGTCGACCATGGAGCCGGGACAGGAGTCGGTGACGGCGCGCCGGCCTGGCGGCGTCAGTCATAGCCCGCATCAGGATCCGGTGACGGAGTATCAGCCTGGCGGGTAAACCATGTCCCAGGCCAGGAGCCGGCGATGGCGCGCCAGCCGATCACGTCGGTCATGACCCGGGTCACGGCGGTGACGGCCCGCCAGCCGACCTCAGCCATGGCCCGGGCCCAGGAGTAGGTGACGGCGCGCCAGCCGGCCACGGCGGTCATGACCCGGGCCAGGAACCGGTGACAGCCCGTCGGCCGACCTCAGCCGTGGCCCGGGGCTGGCCAGGCGCCGGTGGCGGTGCGTCAGCGCGCTGCGCCGAGGTCCTCCGGGTCGGTGTTCGCCCCGCACAGCACCACGCAGACGCGTTCGCCCGCGGCGGGGCGGTACGCGCCGGTGGTGAGGGCGGCCAGGGCGGCGGCGGTGCCGAGTTCGACGGCGATCCGGCGTTCGTCCCAGAGCAGTTGCCGGGCCTCGCGGATCGCGCCGTCCGGCACCAGGACCGAGGCGGCACCGCCGGACCGGGCCGCCTGCACGGCCAGGGCGGTGGCGCGGCGGGCGCCGAGCGAGTCGGCGGCGATCGACTCGACCGGGACGTCGACGGGCCGCCCGGCCGCCAGGGCCGCGTTCAGCGCCCGGCAGTTCTCGGGTTCCACCGCGACGGTGCGGATGCCGTGCTCGCGGGCGGCGGTGGCCACCCCGGCGAACAGCCCACCGCCGCCGACGGCGACCAGGACCGTGTCCAGCCCCGGGAGCTGACGGTGGATCTCCTCCAGCACGGTGCCCGCGCCGGCGGCGATCAGCGGATGGTCGTAGGCGTGCGAGGCCAGCGCGCCGCTCTCGGCCGCGAACTCCTCGCAGGCGGCCAGCGCCTCCGCGTACTCCGTGCCGACCAGCCGCACCTCGGCGCCGTAGCCGCGCAGCTTGGCGACCTTCACCGGCGGGGCGGTCTCCGGCAGGAAGACCGTCGCCCGGACGTCCTGCCGCCGGGCCGCCCAGGCGCACGCCAGGCCCGCGTTTCCGCCGGAGGCGATGGTCACGCCCGCGTCGGGCAGGGTGCCCGCCTCCCGGTGCGCGCGCAGGAAGTTCGCCGCGCCGCGCGCCTTGAAGCTGCCGGTGTGCTGCAGGTACTCCAGCGCCAGCCACAACTCGCCGCCGCCGTCCGCCAGTCCGAACGCCCCCGGCTCGGCCGGCTGCACCCCGACCGGTAGCACCTCACCCGCGATCCGGTCGCCCGCCGCCTTGATGTCGTCGTACCCGAGTTGCTGCACGTGATCCTCCCGGTATGCCGGTTGCGCGTGTGCCGGTGGCGCGCATGCCCAGTGCGCCACGGCGTACGGTACGTCGTGCCGTGCGGACCCGCGAGGAACCCGCTCACCCCGCGAGCAGCCCGCCGCCGCTGCCGAACAGCACCGCCAACGCGATGCCCGCACCCGCCATCACCCCGAGGAACGGCCAGCGTCCGCGTGGCGCGAGCAGCGCCGCGACCGTCGTCGGGGCGGTCACCGCGAGCACCGGCCAGCCGGGCGCGAGCAGCAGCGCCGCGCCGGCTGCGGCGCCCACGGCGAGCAGCGCGGACGCCCGCGGGCCGAGCCGCTGCGGCAGGCCGCGGATGCCGGCGGCGCGGTCCGCGGCGATGTCGGGGAGCACGTTGGCGAAGTGCGCGGCCACGCCGAGCAGCGCACCCGCGCCGAGCACCCGCCCGGACGGCCAGGGGCTGCCGGGCAGGGCGAGGGTGACGAAGGCGGGCAGCAGGGCGAAGGCCACCGCGTACGGCAGCCACGACCAGACGGTCCACTTGAGCCGCAGGTTGTAGGCCCAGCCGGCGCCGACCGCCACCAGATGCGCGGCCGCCGCGGCCACCCCGCAGGCCAGCGACAGCAGCACACAGCCGGCCACCGCCCAGCGGGTCGCCCTTACGGTGTAAGTCACCGTCAACTCGCCATCCGCCAGCGGCTTGTCGCGCCGCCCGGCAGCAGCATCGCGCGCCCGGTCGACGAGGTCGTTGCTCCAGCCGATCGAGAGCTGCCCGGCACCGACCGCGGCCGTCGTGAGCAGACCGCCGAGCGGGCCACGCCCGGCAGCGAGCGCCATCGCCCCGGCCAGCACCGTCACCGCGGCCGCCGGCGCAGGATGGCAGGCCCGCAACAGGGCACCCACCCGATCACGCGGCACCGCGGAGGCGCTGGTCACACCACCCAAGCTACCCGCCGACACCCCATCAGCCCGGCACCGCCACACCACGATGCGCTGCGCGACCGCGGGCCGCGGGCTGTGGGCTGGCAACCGTCGGCGTTGGCAGCCGGCCTCAAGCCTCCGGCTACCCGCTCCCGGCACCCGACGCCTTCGGCGGCCCGCTCCGCGCCTGCGACCATCAGCTTCTCGACACCCGGCCGCAGGCCATTGCCTCCGGGCCTTCCGCAGGTGACGTTCGGTGGCGAACCAACCTTGGGGCAGCTGGGTGACCTTCGGTTGCATGCCCGGGACGCGCCGATGGGTACCGAATTGCCTGCCGTCGACCGGTTCTTCCCTATCCTGGGCCGATGACGCGGATCGCGGCTGTCAGCGGGGTGCTCCCGCCGTACCGGTACGGGCAGCGGGAGTTGGCCGATGCGGTCGCGGCGCTGCGTCCCGACCCGGGTGCGGACCGGGCGCTGTTGGACCGCTTCTCGGCCGGGGCCGGGGTGGAATTCCGCTATCTGGCGCACCCGTTGGAGTCGTACCGGGAGTTCGACGGCTTCGGGCGGGCCAACGACGCGTACCTGTCCGCCGGGGTGGAGCTGGCCGAGTCGGCTGCCCGGATAGCGCTGGCCTCGGCGGGGATCGCCCCGGAGCAGGTGGACGTGGTGGTCTCCACCACCGTCACGGGGGTCGCCGCACCGTCGCTGGAGGCCCGGCTGGCCGGGCGGCTGGGGCTGCGCGAGGACGTGTCGCGGGTGCCGCTGTTCGGACTCGGTTGCGCGGGCGGCGCTGCGGGCCTGGGCCGGGTGCACGACCTGCTGGCCGGCCGTCCGGCCGGGGTGGCGCTGCTGCTGGCCACCGAACTCTGCTCGCTGACGCTGCAGCGCGGCGACGGCTCGACCGCCAACCTGCTGGCCACCGCCCTGTTCGGCGACGGCGCCGGCGCCCTGCTCGCGGTCGGCGACGCCTTCCCGCTGGCCACCCCGCCGACCACCCCGCCGCCCGGCTCGACCGGCTCGACCGTCCCCGCGCACGCCGCCCCCGTCGGCGGGCCGACCGTGGTGGCGTCCCGCAGCCGGCTCTACCCCGGGACGGAGCAGTTGCTCGGCTGGGAGGTCGGCGACCGCGGGTTCCGGATCCTGCTCGGTGCCGAACTCCCGGAGCTGGTAAGGCTGCACGTCGGCGAGGAGGTCTCCTCCTTCCTGGCCGAGCACGACCTGAAGCCGGCCGACGTGAGCGCCTGGATCTGCCACCCCGGCGGGCCCAAGGTGCTGGACGTGCTCGGCGAGGAACTCGGCCTGCCCGACAGCGCGTTGCTGCCGAGCCGCCGTTCACTGGCGCGCTGCGGCAACCTCTCGTCCGCCTCGGTGCTGCACATCCTGCGCGACATCGTCCGCTCGGCCCCACCCGCGCCGGGCAGCCACGGCCTGATGCTGGCGCTCGGCCCGGGCTTCGCCTCCGAACTCGTCCTGCTGCGCTGGTAGGTGCCGATTGCTGCCGTACATCCTGCTGGTCCTGCTGGTCGGCGTGGAGCGCCTGGCCGAGCTGGCCGTCGCCCGTCGCAACGCGGCCTGGAGCCTGGCCCGCGGCGGCGTCGAGTACGGGCGGGGGCACTACCCGCCGATGGTGGTGCTGCACACCGCGCTGCTGGCGGGCTGCCTGCTGGAGACCTGGTGGGCCGGCCGCCCGTTCCTGCCGGTCCTGGGCTGGCCGATGCTGGTGCTCACCGTCCTTGCGCAGGGCCTGCGTTGGTGGTGCATCCGGACCCTCGGGCCGCGATGGAACACCCGGGTGATCGTGGTTCCCGGCCTGCCGCTGGTCTCCGGCGGCCCGTACCGGTGGCTGCGGCACCCCAACTACCTGGCCGTGGTGGTGGAGGGCTTCGCGCTGCCGCTGGTGCACACCGCCTGGGTCACCGCGCTCGCCTTCACGCTGCTGAACGCAGCCCTGCTGGTCACCCGACTGCGCTGCGAGGAACGGGCGTTGACGCTCTGTCAGGTCGCGGCGGCGGCGTGATCGACCTGCTGGTGATCGGCGGCGGACCGGCCGGACTGGCCACCGCCATCCACGCCGCTCGGGCCGGGCTGGAGACGGTGGTCGCCGAGCCCCGGCCCACCCCGGTCGACAAGGCCTGCGGCGAGGGCCTGATGCCGGGCGCCGTACGGGCGCTGCAGCGGCTCGGCGTCGACCCCGACGGCCGTCCGTTCCACGGCATCCGCTACCTGGAGGCCGCCGGCCCGCGCACCGCCGAGGCCCGCTTCCGCACCGGCCACGGCCTGGGCGTCCGGCGCACCGCCCTGCACGCGGCGCTCGCGGCCCGCGCCGAGGAGCTGGGCGTCCGACGGCTGCCGCACCGGGTGGACGACCTGCGGGTCACCGAACGGGCCGTGACGGCGGGCGGGTGGACGGCCCGGTACGCGGTGGCCGCGGACGGGCTGCACTCCCCCGTCCGGCGGGCGCTCGGGCTGCACCGCCCCGCCGACGGCGACCGCCCGGCCCGGTACGGGCAGCGGCGACACTACCCGGTGCGGCCGTGGACCGACCTGGTCGAGGTGTACTGGTCGGCCCGGGCGGAGGCGTACGTGACGCCGGTGGGCGAGGAGTCGGTCGGGGTGGCGGTGCTGAGCAGCGAGCGGCTGCCGTTCGACCGGCAGCTGTCCCGCTTCCCCGCCCTGCTGGAGCGGCTCGGCGCAGCGGTGGGCGGGCCGGTGCGGGGTGCGGGTCCGCTGCGGCAGACGGCCGGCGCGCGGGTCAGCGGGCGGGTGCTGCTGGTCGGCGACGCGGCGGGCTACCTGGACGCACTGACCGGCGAGGGCATCGCCGTGGCCCTCGCCTCCGCGGAGGCCGCCGTCCGGTGCCTGGCCGCCGACCGCCCCGCCGCCTACGAACACGCCTGGCGCCGCGCGTCCCGCGACTACCGCCTGCTCACCAGCGCCCTGCTCGCCGCCCGGCACCGCCCCTGGCTGGTGCCGCACCTGGTCCCGCTCGCCGCCGCCCTGCCCCCGGTCTTCCGCACCGCCGTCGGCCTGCTGGCCCGCTGAGCCGTCCCACCGGCCCCCTCATGGCCGCTGACCTGCACCGATGCCGCTAGCTGCGACGCGCGGGACACTGGAGGTATGAGCGAGTCCGGAGACATCTTCCATCCGCCGGTCGTGGTCCGTCCGCCGACCCACGGGACGCGGCCGTACCGCCGGGTGGAGATCTACGGTCGGACGGTGGGGCGGGCGACCGCGCCGGAGGACGTCGCGGAGTTCATTCGCCGCGCCGGCGTGGCCGAACCCGACCTGGACGATCCGGACCTGGTCGCCTGGCGCGGCGGCGACCGCACGGTGTGGACGCCCACCGAGGAAGCCGCCTCGTAGGCGCGCGCCGCCGCGCGACGCCCGCTCGGCCGAATACCCACTCGTACCGGCACCCGCCGTGCTCACACCGCGCGGCGGTACAGCCACACGCCGAGCGGGGCGAACGCGGCGACGATGCCCGCGTCCCAGGCCAGTGCCTGCCAGACCTGGCTGCCGACCGGTCCGCCGATCATCAGGGCGCGGACCGCGCCGGCGGTGATGGTGACCGGCTGGTGCTCGGCGAACACCTGCAGCCACCCGGGCATGGTGGCGACGGGCACGAAGGCCGAGGAGGCGAAGACCAGCGGGGCCAGGACCGGGAAGGCCGCGGCGGTGGCGGTCTCCGGGTCGCCGACGGCCAGCCCGACCACCGCGAACACCCAGGACATCGCGAAGCCGAAGGCCAGCACCAGCAGCGCACCGCCGAGGTAGCCCCACACCCCGGTGTGCACCCGGAAGCCGACCAGGAAGCCGACGCCGGTGATCAGCAGGACCACGAAGACGTTCCGCACCAGGTCTGCGGTGGACCGTCCGGAGAGCACCGCGGAGCGGGCCATCGGCAGCGACCGGAAGCGCTCCATCAGCCCGGTCTGCAGGTCGGTGGCCAGTCCGATCGCGGTGTTCACCGCGCCGAAGGTGACCACCTGCACGAAGACGCCGGGCATCAGGTAGTCCACGTACGACACGCCGTGCAGCGCGGCGCCGACCACCCCGCCGAAGACGTAGCGGAACATCAGCACGAAGACGATCGGCTGCACGGTGGAGAAGATCAGCAGCCGGGGTACCCGGCGCAGCGCGATCAGGTTGCGCCAGCTGACCGCGAGGCCGTCCCGGACGGGGGCGAGCAGGCGGGCGGAGAGCGGCTGTTCGAGGGTGACGGTGGCGGTCACGGTCGACCTCCGGTGCGGTGGCCGGTGAGGGCGAGGTAGACGTCGTCCAGGCTGGACTCGCGGACGGCGATGGTGTGCGGGGTGAGCCGCTCGGACTCCAGGGCGTGCAGCACGTCCATCAGCAGCAGCGAGCCGTCGGGGCTGGTCAGGCGGAGCGTCGCGCCGTCCTGTTCGGCGGTGCGGCGCAGCCGGTCGGCCAGCAGGCCGGCGGCCCGGGTGGCGCGCAGGTCCTCGCCCATGCCGAGTTCGAGGACGGTGGTGCCGAGGCGTTCCTTGAGGGCGCGCGGGGTGTCGTCGGCGACCACCCGGCCCTCGGCGAGGACGGCGATCCGCTGGGCCAGCCGGTCGGCCTCCTCCAGGTACTGGGTGGTGAGCAGCACGGTCGTGCCCTCGCCGACCAGTTCGCGGATCAGCTCCCACAGCGCGGTGCGGCTCTGCGGGTCGAGGCCGGTGGTCGGCTCGTCGAGGAAGAGCACCGGCGGCCCGGGCACCAGGGCGGCGGCGACGTCGAGCCGGCGGCGCATCCCGCCGGAGAAGGTGCGTACGGGACGGTCGGCGGCGCCGGTCAGGTCGAAGCGTTCCAGCAGCTCCGCGGCGCGCGGGGCGAGCCGGGAGCGGGGCTGCTGGGTGAGCCGGCCGATCAGGCGGAGGTTCTCACGGGCCGTCAGGTTGGGGTCGACGGCGGCGTACTGGCCGGCCAGGCCGATCAGTCGGCGTACCGCGCCGGGGTGGGCGACCACGTCGACCCCGAGCACCGAGGCCCGGCCGGCGGTGGGCCGGATGATGGTGGTGAGGATCCGGATCGCGGTCGTCTTGCCCGCCCCGTTCGGGCCGAGCAGGCCGAAGACGGTGCCGGGCGGGACGGCGAAGTCCACGCCGTCCAGCGCGCGGAGCCCGCCGAAGTCCTTGCCGAGTCCGTTGACCTCGATCGCCGGGCGGTCGTTCGCCGGCGGACGGTACGCGGGCGGGTGGTTCTGCTGGTGGGAAGTCATCGGCGCCCCCTCGGGCCAGGTCGTTCCCCTCCAGTGTCGCCCGCGGGCCCGGACGGTGGGCCGTCCAGGGCAACGGCGTACTCCGTGGCGCGGAGCGAGTGCGCTCTGGAGTGGCCGGGCGGCGGACGGCGGGAGTGGATGGTGTCTGCCAGCCCACCGCCGTGACGTCCGTTCCCAGGAGCCGTGATGCCCCGAGCCCGCCGTGTGACCGCCGCCGCCGTGCTGTCCCTCGCCGCCCTGTCGGCGGCGGGCTGCGCGGCCGGTCCCGGGCCGAGTGCCCCGCCCGCCGCCGGCTCCACGCCGCCCGCCCCGGCGGCGTCCGCGGCCGCGCAGCCCGCGGGCGCGGCGAGCAGCGCCCCGTCGGCCGCCTCCGCGTTCGCCACCTCGGTCGGCGTGCAGATCTCGCTGGCCAGCGTGGGCCGGCTCGGCCCGATCCTGGTGGACGCCACGGGCCGCACCCTGTACCTGTTCGGCGCCGACACCACGGTGCACGCCGGCTGCCTGGGCGACTGCGCCCGGTCCTGGCCGCCGGTCACCACGCCCGGGTTCCCGGTGGCCGGTCCCGGCATCGACGACGGCCTGCTCGGCGCCGCCGCCCTCCCGGACGGCACCGCCCAGGTGCTCTACAAGGGCCACCCGCTGTACCGCTACACGGGCGACCACGGACCCGGCGAGACCACCGGCCACGAGAAGGCCGACTTCACGGGCACCTTCTACGCCGTCACCGCCCTCGGCGACCCGGTCGGCGTCGACATGGCCGCCCTGCGCGCCGCCGGGGCCTCGGCGAGCCCGAACGCGAGCACCAGCGCGAGCCCCGCGCCCGCAGCCGGCGCGTCGCCGAGCGGTGCCCCGGCCAGCCCGTCGGCGGGAGCGGGCGCGGGCGCCGGGGCGGGCAACCCGGTGGTGGCCGGCGGCGCGGCGAGCCCGGCAGCCGGGGGCGGTACGAGCGGCGGAAGCAGTGGCAGCGGCAGTGGCGACGGCAGCGCCGGGAACTCCGGTGGCGCGGGCGCTGCCGGTGGCACCGGCGGCGCTCCTGCGGCGAACGCGGGTGGCTCGAATGGCGGAGGCTCCGGGTCGGGTACCGGCGGCTCCGGTACGGGCGACACCGGTACCGCCGACACCGGCGGCGCGGACACCGGCACCGGCGCGTCCGGTGACGACGGGTCGCAGGAGGGCTGAGGTGGCACGGCTGCGCGCGGTGTCCGTACTGGCGTTGCTCGCCCCGGTGGCGATCGCGCTCGGTCTGCTGTGGTTCGGTCGGGTGCACGTGCCGGACCCGGCCCGGGGCCTGTTCGGCGAGACCGGCCCGGACGCCTATCGTCTGAAGTCCCAACTGGGCTGCGCGCTCTTCGGGTTGGCGCTGATCCAGGTGCTGCTGGCGCTGTGGATGTACCACGGCCGCCGGGCGGTGGCGCGGGTGCGGACCGCCCACCGGGTGGGCGGCGGGCTGGCGTTCCTGGTGTCGCTGCCGATCGCCCAGCACTGTCTGCTGGCGTACGGCGTGCAGTTCACCGATTTCCGGGTGGGGCTGCATTCCTTGGCGGGCTGCTTCCTGTACGGCGCGTTCGCCGCCAAGGTCCTGCTGGTCCGCCACGGCGGGCTGCCGCGCTGGGTCCTTCCGGTCGCGGGCGGCGCGCTGTTCTGCGCGATCGGCGTGCTCTGGTACACGGGGGCGCTCTGGTTCCTGAACGGCTACTCGGCCCCCGGACTCTGACCCCGCCGCCCGGGCGCCCGCCGCGCGCCCGGCCCCTGCTGACGGCGCCGCCCGCCCGGGACTCGTTCCCCGAGCGGGCGGCGCCGTCGTCGGGCGTCGGTGCGGCTGCTCGTTCAGTGCGGCTACTCGTTCAGTGCGGCTACTCGTCCGGTGCGGCTACTCGTCCGGTGCGGCTGCTCGTTGACAACGGCGGTCGCGCGGATGATCCTAAGCAAGCGCTTAGTCACCCCCACAGATCCCCTGCGAGGTGTCCCCGATGACCACCGCTCCGCCCGGCCTCGACCTCGAACGGCTGCGTGCCCACCTGGACGAGGCCCTGCCCACGCCGACCGCCGGACCGCTGCGGGCCCGGCTGTTCGAGGGCGGCCGGTCGAACCTCACGTACCTGCTGGACGACGGGGTGTCGCGCTGGGTGCTGCGCCGCCCGCCGCTCGGGCACGTCCTGGCGACGGCGCACGACATGGCGCGTGAGCACCGGGTGCTGTCGGCGCTCGCGCCCACCGCGGTGCCGGTGCCGCGGCCGGTGCTGCTGGTCGAGGACGCGTCGGTGGTCGGCGCGCCGTTCTACCTGATGGAGTACGTCGAGGGGACGGCCCACCGGGACGCGAAGACGCTGGCGGCCCTCGGCGAGTCGCGGGTGCACGCGCTGGGCCTGCGCCTCACCGACACCCTGGTGGCGCTGCACGCCCTGGACCCGGACGCGGTCGGGCTGGCCGGGTTCGGCCGCCCCGAGGGTTTCCTGGAGCGCCAACTGCGGCGCTGGGGCAAGCAGTTGGACGCCTCGCGGAGCCGCGAGGTGGCGGGCGTGGACGAGTTGCACGAGCGGCTGGCGCGCACCCTGCCGGACTCCCCCGCCCCGGCGCTGGTTCACGGCGACTACCGGCTGGACAACGTGCTGGTCGGCCCGGCCGACGAGATCACCGCGGTGCTCGACTGGGAGATGTCCACCGTCGGCGACCCGCTGACCGACCTCGGGCTGCTGGTGATGTACACCGAGCTGGCCCGCCGCTTCGACGGCGTGCTGCCGGGCGCGGCGCTGGCACCCGGGTTCCCGTCCACCGCCGAACTGGTCGGCCACTACGCCGCGGCCTCGGGGCGGGACGTCTCGGGGCTGGGCTGGTACGTGGGCTTCGCCTCGTTCAAGCTCGCGGTGGTGCTGGAGGGCATCCACTTCCGGTACACCCAGGGCGGCACGGTGGGCGCCGGGTTCGACCGGGTCGGTGAACTGGTGCCCGCTTTCGTGGAGTTCGGACTCGACGCGGTCAAGGAGAGCTGACATGGATTTCGCCTACGACGCCCGGACGGTCGAGCTGCTCGGCGAACTCGGTTCCTTCATGGACGAGTTCGTCTATCCGGCGGAGCCGGTGCTGGCCGAGCAGTTGGCCGATCCGAAGCGCGAGCCGTGGTCGATCCCGCCGGTGGTCGGCGAGTTGCGGGCCGCGGCGAAGGCCCGCGGCCTGTGGAACCTGTTCCTGCCGGGCGGGCTGGGGGCCGGGCTGACCAATCTGCAGTACGCGCCGCTGGCCGAACTCACCGGCCGCTCCATCCTGTTGGCGCCCGCCGCGGTGAACTGCGCGGCGCCGGACACCGGGAACATGGAGCTGCTGGCCCAGTTCGGCTCGGCGGAGCAGCGCGAGCGCTGGCTGGCGCCGCTGCTGGCCGGGGAGATCCGGTCCGCGTTCGCGATGACCGAGCCTGAGGTGGCCTCCTCGGACGCCACCAACATCACCACCCGGATCGAGCGGGACGGCGACGAGTACGTGGTCAACGGCCGCAAGTGGTACATCACCGGCGCGATGAACCCGGACTGCCGGGTCTTCATCGTGATGGGGAAGACCGATCCGCAGGCCCCCGTCCACCAGCAGCAGTCGATGATCCTGGTGCCCCGGGACACCCCGGGCGTCCGGGTGCTGCGCGGGATGCGGGTGTTCGGCTACGACGACGCGGACCACGGCGGGCACGCGGAGATCCTGTTCGAGGACGTGCGGGTGCCGGCGGCCAACCTGATCGGCGCGGAGGGGTCCGGATTCGCCATCGCCCAGGCCCGGTTGGGGCCGGGCCGGATCCACCACTGCATGCGGGCGATCGGAATCGCCGAGCGGGCCCTGGAGTTGACCTGTCGCCGGGTCAACTCGCGGATCGCGTTCGGCCGTCCGCTGGCCGACCAGGGCGTGGTGCAGGACTGGATCGCCGAGGCGCGGGTGCGGATCGAGCAGGCCCGGCTGCTGGTGCTGAAGACCGCCTGGCTGATGGACACCGTCGGCAACCGCGGCGCGCACACCGAGATCCAGGCCATCAAGATCGCGGTGCCGTCCACCGTGGAGTGGATCCTCGACAAGGCGGTCCAGGCGCACGGCGCGGCCGGCGTCAGCCAGGACACCGTGCTGGCCCAACTCTGGGCCGGGAACCGGACCCTGCGGCTGGCCGACGGGCCGGACGAGGTGCACAAGCGCTCGCTGGCCCGCCGGGAGCTCAAGCAGTACCGGTGACCGGTGCCGGCCGTACGCGCGCTCATGCGTACGGCCCTCGCCGCGCGAGACGTAGCCGGGGGCGGCCCGTTCGGGCCGCCCCCGGTTGCGTGTTCGGTGCTACGGCAGGATCGCGATCCGGCCGGTGGTGGAGCCGCCGGCGACCCGGTGCACGGCGTCGGCGGCCGCGTCGAGCGGGAGCCGCTCGGAGATCAGCGGGCGGACGACGCCCTTGGCGGCGAGGTCGGTCAGCTCCCGGTGGCAGGCGACCACGGCCGCCGGGTCCTGGACGTTGTACAGGTTCCAGTGCAGGCCGAGGACCGAGTAGTTCTTCACCAGGGCGTGGCCCAGCGGCGGCGCGGGGATCTCGCCGGACGCGAAGCCGACCACCACGATCCGCCCCTCGAAGGCGATGCACTTGGTGGAGCCGGTGTAGGCGGAGCCGCCGACCGGGTCGTAGACCACGTCCGCGCCGCGCCCGCCGGTGGCGTCCTTGACCGCGGCGACGAAGTCCTCGACCTTCCGGTCGATCACCACGTCGGCGCCCAACTGCCGTGCCACCTCGGCCTTCGCGGCCCCGCCGACGACGGCGATCACCGTCGCCCCGGCGGCCTTGCCGAGTTGCACGGCGGCGCTGCCGACGCCACCGGCCGCGGCGTGCACCAGCAGGGTCTCGCCGGGGGCGATCCGGGCCCGCCGGTGCAGCGCGAACCAGGCGGTCTGGTAGGCGATCAGCAGCGTGGCGGCCTCGGCGTCGTCCAGGCTGTCGGGGGCGGGCAGCGCGGCGGCGGCGTCCACCAGCGCGTACTCGGCGAAGGCGCCGGCGGGCAGCACCGCGGTGCCGATCACCCGCTCCCCCGCGCGCGGACCGTCGACCACCTCGCCGCAGAGCTCCAGGCCGGGGGTGAACGGCAGCGGCGGGCGGACCTGGTAGAGGCCCGCCGCCATCAGCGCGTCGGGGAAGTTGACCGCGGCGGCGCGGACCTTCACCAGCAGTTGTCCCTCGCCGGGGACGGGCTGCTCAAGGTTCTGACGGAGCGTCATGGCGTCGAGTGGACGGCCGAGTTCGGCGACCTGCCAGGCAATCATCGGGTCTCCTGTCGTGCCTCGATCTGCTGCTGGAGCCGGTTCATCCCGTGCAGCCAGCGGTCCGGGGTGGTGGCGCGGGCCGCATAGTACTCGGCGACCTCGGGGTGCGGCAGGATCAGGAACTCCCCTGCGGCGACGGCGCGCAGCGCGGCGTCCGCGACCTGCGCGGCCTCGATGGCGGCCGGGGCGAGCAGCAGTCGCCCGTACTCGCCGGTGCCCTCCAGCATCCGGGTGCGCACGCCCTGCGGGCAGAGCGCGTGCACCTGGACGCCGCGGTGCCGGTAGGTGGCGGACAGCCATTCGGCGAAGGCCAGGGCGCCGTGCTTGGTGACGGCGTACGGGGCGGAGCCGAGCATGGTGAGCAGGCCGGCCGCGGAGACGGTGGCCAGGAAGCGGCCCTCGCCGCGCTCCAGCCAGTCGGGGAGCAGCAGTTCGGCGGCCCGGACGTGGCCGAGCACATTGACCTGCCAGGCCTGGTCCCAGGCCGCGGGGCCGGCGTCGGCTCCGCCGGTGGTGGCCACGCCGGCGTTGGCGCAGTACAGGTCGATCGCGCCGAGCGCGGTGCGGGCGGTGTCGATCAGGGCGGCGACGCCCTCGGCGCTCGCGGCGTCGCCGGGGGCGGCGGTGCCGCCGATCTCGGCGGCGACCCGGCGGGCGGCGTCGGCGTCCACGTCGTTGACCACCACCCGGGCGCCGGCCTCGGCCAGCGCCCGGGCGAGCGCCTCGCCGATGCCCGCGCCGGCTCCGGTGACCACCACGCCCTTGCCGGCGAACAGTGCGGCCGGATCGGTGAGTCGACGGTCGGTCACAGCCCGCCGCCGAGGGTGACGCCGCCGTCCACCACCAGGGTCTGGCCGGTCATCCAGCCGGCGTCCGCGGAGAGCAGGAAGGCGACCGCGCCGGCCACGTCCTCGGGTAGGCCGAGCCGGCCCAGCGGGTAGGCGCGGATCACCTTCTCCTCGCGGCCCTCGTAGAGCGCCTCGGCGAACCGGGTCTTGACCACGCCGGGGGCGACCGCGTTGACCCGGATGTCGGGGCCGAGCTCGGCGGCGAGCTCCATGGTGAGGCGGATCAGCGCGGCCTTGGAGACGCCGTACATGCCGATGCCCGCGGAGGAGCGGATGCCCGCGATGGAGGCGACGTTGACCACGGCGCCGCCGTTCTCGCCCATCCAGGCGGCGTGCGCGCGGCGGGTCCAGGCCAGCGGGGCGAGCACGTTGACGGCGAGGATCTTGGCGGCGGCGAGCGGGTCGGTCTCCAGCACCGGGCCGTAGACCGGGTTGATGCCGGTGTTGTTGACCAGCAGGTCGAGCCGGCCGAAGGCCTCCAGGGTGCGGGCGACCGCGTCCTCCTGGTGCGCGGGGTCGTCGGACTTCCCGGCGACGGCGATGGCGTGGTCGGGCCCGCCGAGTTCGCGCACCGCCTCGTCCAGGGTCTCCTGTGTGCGGGCGGTGATGCAGACCTTGGCTCCGCGCTGGACCAGTTCGCGCGCGATGCCGAGCCCGATGCCGCGGCTCGCTCCGGTGACCACGGCCACCTGGCCCTTGAACGACAGTGTCATCGCCGTACCTCTCGGGGTGTTTCGCTGGATGAGCTCACGGGGGATGCTCGCATGACTAAGCGCTTGCTTAGCATCTTGGCGACGGGCGACACTGTCAACCGTCCGCCCCCGGCGCCGCCCGAGCCATCTGCGAGGATTGCCACCATGACCGACCCAGCGACCGCCGCACTCTGGCCCGGGGAGCGCACCGAGGCCGCCCGGCGACTGCTGCTGGCCGCCGTGGACTCCTTCGCCCGCCGCGGCTACCACGCCACCACCACCCGCGACATCGCCACCGCGGCCGGGATGAGCCCCGCCGCGCTGTACATCCACTACCCGTCGAAGGCCGCGCTGCTCGCCGAGATCTCCCGCACCGGCCACCAGGCCACCCTGGACCTGGTCGAGCGGGCGGAGGCCTCCACCACCGACCCGGTGGAGCAGATGCGCACCCTGGTGGAGTCCTTCACCACCTGGCACGCCCGCGGCCACACGGTCGGACGGATCGTCAACCTCGAACTGCACGCACTGCCCGAGGAGGACTTCGCGGCCGTCGCCGAACTGCGGATCCGGATCGAGGAGACGGTGCAGCGGATCATCGCCCGCGGGGTGGCGGAAAGCCTTTTCCAGGTGCCCGACCAGCGCATCGCCGCCCGCGCGGTGACCTCGCTCGGCATCGACGTCTCCCGCTGGTACACCGAGCGCAGCAGCGAGTCCCCGGAGGATCTCGGCCGCCACTACGGGCAACTGGTGCTGCGCATGCTGGGCGCCCCGGTCACCGACTGACAGTGATGATGTTCCTGGTGATGTTGCCAGCGAGTCTGACCCATCGACTGACTGACGCCTCGGCTGTCCTGTTTGCGATTTGTCGGCTCGTTGGCGACGTCATCATGCACGCGGCCGGACGGGCGTTTGTGACTTCATAGGAGCCTGGCCAGAGGCCCCGTCACTGTCTTGTCCACCCGTCCGACCGGCGCGTGCCGCCCTCGGCTCGGACAAGCGACTAGGACGGACATGACCAGCATGACGCACGACGGTTCGGGGATCACCGGCGGAGTCGACACTCACGGCCTGACCCACCATGCGGCGGTCATCGACCTTCTTGGCCGGCATCTCGCCGATCGGGAGTTCCCGGCCACCGTCAGCGGCTACCGGGA